>FIZM01000178.1 GCA_900019985.1 uncultured Clostridia bacterium | reverse complement strand
GAAGACTACAAGTTCGCCCGGGTTTATCTCGGCATTTACGCCCTGGAGGACCTTCACGGAACCATATGATGAATGGACATCTTTGAGTTCTAGGATGGGACCGGCATCGGGCAGCAAGTCGTCACGTTCGCTGAAGCACCTGCCACCTTCAGCACGGGAACTACAACATAACGACGAACGACTGTCTCCGGAATCCTTGGCATCCTTGGCATCCTCTTGCTTGCCTCCGGTTCCAAGGTATGCTTGTATAACTTCAGGGTTTGCCACGACTTCCCTGGGAGTCCCTTCTGCAATCTTCTCGCCGTGGTCGAGCACTATTGCTCTGTCGCACGCTCCTGCAATCACGTCCATCCTGTGCTCGATCACAAGCACTGTATACCCATGCTCCCTTAGAACACAGATCCCACGGACGACTTCTTCGGCTTCTTCAGGGGTCATCCCGGCTGTCGGCTCATCCAGGAGCAGGATGCGAGGTGTCAGTGCCAATCCCCTGGCAAGCTCGACTCTGCGCCTTTCAGGATAGGAAAGATCCCTGGCAGGCTCCGATTCACGAGACGCAAGATCTTTGCCGAAGAACTCCAAGGCTTCCCTGGCTCGTTCAACGCCGACTGCATAACGCCTTTTATACTCCTTGGTACCCAGCACTGCACTGGCCACATCTCCTCTAAGTTTCAGGTGGCAGCCGACAAGGACGTTCTCAAGGACGCTTTGGTTCTCAAAAAGCCTGATATTCTGAAATGTCCTCACAACACCGAGCTCAGCGATTCTGTGGGGCGGCATACCGGTAACATCGTTGCCTAACACTATGATCCTGCCTGACGTAGGTTTCACTATTCCCGTAATAAGGTTGAACAACGTAGTTTTGCCTGCCCCATTGGGCCCGATAATCCCAATGACTTCACCGGGTTTGACGCTGAAGCTTATATCGGACAAAGCTGTTAACCCGTCGAAAGAGCATGTGACATCTATAATCTCCATCGCGTTCAAAGATCCGGCTACCTGCCGGGTTCCGGCACTCTCCCCGATTTCGGCAGGTTCCTCGCCACTGCCACCTTCCCCGCCGGCAGGCGCAGTACTGGCTCGCGGTCCGGTGTCAGAACCGCCGGTCAAGTTCACGTTACGTTCCGGATCAGCTGTATCAATGATGACGGGCCTGATCCTCTCGGTTGCTTCATCATGGAGTTTCGAGGTAGAACTCCTGTATCTGCCTGCCGTTTCACTCCCATCGGATCTTCTCAGCTTGTTCCTGATCGTAGCGGCCACGGCAAGCGCCTCTTGCGGAATAAGCCCTTGCGGCCTGTATATCGCAAGAAGCACCAGCGCAAATCCGTATATCAGCATTCTGTAAATGCTATAGGCACGCAGAAGTTCAGGGATAACAACTAAACCGAGGACCCCCAGCATAAGGCCGGGAAGGCTCCGTAATCCCCCCAGCACCACCATGCAATAGACGGTGATGGTCTCCTGCATCGTGAAGTTCTGAGGGAAGATAGCTCTCTGCCAAGACGCAAACAAAACACCTGCAAGCCCCGCAAGGGCGGCTCCCCATACAAACGCAGACACCCGGTACTTGGCCACGTCTACACCCATACATGACGCAGCCACAGGGTCCTCCCGTATGGCAGACCACGCGCGCCCGACACTCGACCGCACAACACGACTTACTATCACCACTACAATAGCTGCAACTATCCATAGGAGGGCATAGGACATCTCAAGAGAATCAAAGGTTACGCCAAGGATCCTGGGGGGATCGATGGCTACAATCCCGTTAGGCCCGTTGGTGATGTTGATCGGACGGTCCAGGTTGTTCATGAGGATCCGGACGATCTGTCCGAATCCTAACGTCACCATGGCAAGATAATCACCTTTTAAATGGAGCGTAGGAATGCTGACCAAGAGTGCAGCCAAAGCCGATAGAGATATTCCGCAAATCGCTGCAGGCAAGAAAGGCCAATGCAGCCCGAATTGAGGCGATGCCAGGAGAGCGTAGGTGTATGCACCGATCCCGTAGAAAGCTGCATATCCGAGATCCAGGAGCCCTGCCTCGCCTGCTACGATATTGAGGCCCAAAGCCAGTATGAGATAAAGCGCCACGGACCCGCCGAGCCTCATATAGTAGAAGTTCCCTGTGACAAGAGGGAGAAGCGCCAAAACTGCAACTCCGGCATATATGATCCACGGAGGAATCCGAAATCTCTTGCTGCGATTCACGGCCTCTTCCCTCCCCCTCCTACACTTTCTCTTCCACAGGTTTCCCCAAGATTCCCTGGGGTCTTAATATCAAAACTGCAATAAGCACGGAAAAGACTATGACGTCCTTGTATACCGGAGCCAAGAACAGAACTCCAAGGCTTTCTGCAAGCCCCAAGACAAGCCCGCCTGCCATTGCGCCGCGGACGTTTCCGATGCCTCCCAGCACCGCAGCGGTAAAGGCTTTCATACCTGCAGAAAAACCGATCATAAAGTCTACCTGCGTATAGTAGAGCCCTATCATGACACCTGCGATCCCGGCCAAACCTGACCCGATGATAAACGCAGCCATAATCACTTGCTGGGTCCTGATTCCCATGTATTCCGCAGCTTCCCTGTCCTGGCTTGTTGCCCGCATTGCTTTGCCGAGCATTGTGTGATTTATCGCATAGTCCATGGCGAGCATCAGTCCGATGGATACACAGAATATAATCAGGCGTGTCGCAGATACAGTTGCCCCGAACGCGCTGATCGCCCAGTCATGTGGAATGATAAGCTCGGTCTGGTAGGCTTTTGCACGTCCTTGCGTCATGAGCATTGCAATGTTCTGCAATACTATGGACGCGCCGAGTGCTGATATAAGGGTAGTGAGCCTTGATCCTTCTTGAACCGGGCGATAAGCGAACCGCTCAATTGCGCCTCCCAGCAGCGATGTGACAACCACTGCCCCACACACCATCAAAAGCAGTACAAGCGAGGGGCTTGCAAGGACAGCCCCTCCGTTGATGAATAACTGAAGAACTGCCCATCCGATCAAGGAACCTACCATGAAGATGTCACCGTGGGCAAAGTTAAGCATCCTCAAGATCCCGTAGACGATGGAGTATCCCAGCGCCAAAAGGGCATAGACACTGCCTAACGTAAGACCGTTTATTAGCTGCTGGGGAAGCTGAGCGAAAATCCCGTGCATCTACTAAACCTCCGCCGGATACTCTTTTATCTCTACGAAATCATCGTTCTCCACCTGGTATACGTAGATGCTGGCTCCGAGTACGTCTCCCTTCTCGTTGAAACTTATGGGGAAACCTAATATGCCATTGTAATCGCGTATGTTGTGGACCGCATCCAGCACCTTGGCTCTGTTAAGGCTTGCGGGGTCATCTCCCGCAGCTGCCCTCAAAGCTTCAATCAAGATCTTCGTAGCTTCGTAGCTCTGACCGGAGAATACACTCATCGCACCGTACTTGCCTTCGAACTTCTCGATGAATTCGCGTGCAGCCGGGACTTCGGCGATATCCTTGCCGATAGCAGTGATATACATGCCTTCAGCTGCTCCTCCTGCACCAGCCACCAGCTGATCCTTCTCTTTCATGCAGTCGCCGCCCATAAATTTGGTAGACAAACCTAAGCCCACCGCTTGCTTCAATAGACCTGCAGCTTGCGCAGGATTTGAAAGCCCGAGGTAAACCAGGTCCGGCTGAGCGGCTTTTACCCGGGTAAGGATAGGTGAAAAGTCCCTGTCTTCACTGGAAATCTGCCCGCGCTCGAGCTTTACTCCCATCCGCTCCAAGGCAGCTGCAACCTGGTCAGCCAGCCCTTGTCCGTAAGTACTCTTGTCATCGATAACGTAGATAACCTTCGCTTTTACCTCTTCCACTATGAACCTAGCTGCTGCAGGGCCTTGCGCATCGTCTCTCGGGCATATCCTGTGCATTACCCTGTATCCCCGTTCGCTGAGGTCCGGGTTTGTGGCAGACTGGCTGATTATTACAAGACCTGCTCGATCATATGCAGGAAGCGCTGCAGCCGCAGTTGCGCTGTTCATCGGACCTACGACACCTAGGACGTTCCTGTCCATGGCGAACTTCTCAGCTACCAACACTCCTTTGGAGGGATCTCCCATGTCGTCTCCTACAACAACCTCAATCTTCCGTCCTCTGATTCCGCCTTCTGCATTCGCCTCATCCACTGCCATCTGGATTGCATTCAGCGCATCCAGTCCTATCTTCGACAGGTCTCCTGTAAACGGTCCTGCAGCACCTATCTTGACAGGTGGAAGCTCTTTACCGTAGACAAAACCCGTCGCAACGCATAGGATCAGAACTGCAGCAGATAGGATCTTGACCAGAGTTTGCATCTTCTCAAACCGCCTGTTGAGCCTTTTTATCATTTCTTCTCTGCCTCCTCGCTTCTTTACTCGTATTTCGCATCCCCAACTCCCGATGGGAGTAGGGTTCTTTCCACTGACTGCATGAAGGCGGGCACTGCCCGCCGACTGCCCCCCGAAGAGAAACAAAAAACCCGCCCTGCTTTGAGGACGGGTTACATTCCGCGGTACCACCCCAATTAGTCCGGATGAGTACCCTCATACACAGTGAGACAATACTCCCCTGACTCTCTCTCCAGGTACGGGAGAACGTATCTCCTTATACCCTGCCCCTGTATCGGGAGGAACCCGGTGAACCCTACTTGACTCCAAGGTCTTTCTGATCCACTGCTCCCAGGCCCATTCAGTCGTGCTTCCCGGCATCAGGCTCGCACCGTCCCTGACTCGCTAAGCCGGTAGTGATACGCCTACTAGCCCCAATCATCGCAAGATACTATTCTGATTGCCACGATATTACCATGTGGGAGTCTGACTTGTCAACAAACATCTGCGCGAAATCTTGCAGTCGGCGCTGGAAGTTCTTGTGTCAGTTCTCCGGAACCCTGCTAATACGACGCGAAACACAGGGCAGGCACAATAGTTAAGAAAGGCCGGCTCCCTCTTTAACTCCCAGATATGCATGCTGCACCCTGGGATCGCGCCTGAGCTCTTCAGACTTGCCGCTTAGCGCAATCTTTCCTGTCTCAAGCACATAGGCTCTCTCTGCGACTTTCAGCGCAATCCGGGCATTTTGCTCAACAAGGAGAATAGTCACTCCCTGTTTGTTAATCTCACATATTGTCCGGAAAATCTCCTGCACCAGTATAGGAGCAAGCCCCAAAGACGGTTCGTCGAGAAGAAGCACTCTGGGGTCTGACATCAGCCCTCTCCCTATCGCAAGCATCTGCTGCTCACCGCCGGAAAGAGTGCCTGCAAGCTGCTTCTGCCGTTCCTCAAGCCGTGGAAACAGCTGATAGACGCGTTCCCGTCCGGCCTTTACACGTTCGGGATCTTTGCGGTACTTGTATGCGCCGAGATTCAAGTTCTCCTCAACAGTCAGCGTCCCGAAGACCTTTCTCCCTTCAGGGACATGGCAGATGCCAAGCTCGACGATTCTATGGGCAGGCATCGTCTGGAGCTCGTGCTCATTGAACTTGATGGCTCCCTGTCGGAGTCTGAGAAGACCTGATATAGCCCTCAGCGTAGTGGTTTTGCCAGCTCCGTTGGCACCGAGAAGGGTTACAATCTCGCCTTCATTCACTGCAAGGTTGATTCCTTTGACTGCTTCGACGTTTCCGTAAGCTACATGCACATCAACAAGCTCAAGCAGGCTCATACGTAATCCTCCCTCTCGGACTCTGTATAGAAATCACCATTTTCAGTCCCGAGATAGGCTTCAATGACAGAGGGGTTATGCTGCACATCGTAAGGCGTGCCTTCAGCAATCTTTCTGCCATTATCCATTACAGCCACCCAATCTGAAATCCCCATGACTACCTGCATATCATGTTCGATAAGGAGAATCGTAATCCCGGAGTCTCGGATCTCCTGGATCAGATCCATGAGCTCAGCTGTCTCCCGCTCATTGAGTCCGCCGGCAGGCTCATCAAGAATGAGCAAATGGGGCTGGGTAGCTAATGCCCTGGCGATTTCCAGGCGGCGCCTGTATCCGTAGGGGAGGTTCTTTGCTAATTCGTCTCGTAAATCCCACATATCCACCAGTTTCAAGCACCGCTCAGCTTCCGTCCTGACCTCTTCTTCTTCCCGCCTCTGGGCAGAGGTTCCCAGAATCGAACTGATCACTCCTGAACAAGTGCGGCAATGCTGTCCTGACAGTACATTCTCAAAGCAAGTCAGGTTTTCAAAGAGCCTGAG
>FIZM01000177.1:211-3158 GCA_900019985.1 uncultured Clostridia bacterium | reverse complement strand
ATGCCCCTGATGATGGTGGCAATGAATTTTGCGTCTATCGCGATCTTATGGTTCGGCGGTATCCGTGTTGATCAGGGCAGTATGCAGGTAGGTTCATTGATGGCGTTTATACAATACATCATGCAGATCATGTTTTCCCTCGTTATGGTGTCAATGATGTTTGTCATGATACCCAGGGCGTCAGCGTCTGCAGTGAGGATCAATGAGGTTTTGGACACCGTCGCCGAAATCCAAGATAGGGAAGGGGCAAAGACAGGCTGCGTGACAGATGGCCACATAGAGTTCAGGAACGTAACCTTCTCTTATCCAGGCGCGGAAAAGGCAGTGCTCACCAATATCTCCTTTGACGCGAAACCGGGAGAGATGACTGCCATTATCGGAGGAACCGGTTCGGGTAAATCCACACTGGTTAACCTCATCATGCGTTTTTATGACGTCAATTCCGGCAGTATCTTAATCGATGGCGTAGACATAAGGGATATGTCACAAGAAGACTTACGGGCGAAGATCGGATTTGTGCCGCAAAAAGCTGTCTTATTCTCAGGCACTGTTGCGGAAAACATCAGGTACGGCAAGGAAGATGCATCTTCCGAAGAGATGGAACGAGCGGCAGAGATCGCACAAGCCCTGGAGTTTATAACGGGCATGAAAGATGGGTTTGAGTCCGCTGTTGCGCAAGGCGGGACGAATCTGTCAGGCGGGCAGAAGCAGCGCCTTTCCATCGCCCGGGCGCTGGTCCGAAGGCCTGCGATCTACATCTTTGATGACAGCTTTTCCGCACTTGACTTTAAGACAGATGCCAGGTTGCGTGATGCGCTAAAGAGAGAGACCGGGGAATCCACTGTGATTGTAGTTGCACAAAGAGTGAGTACAGTCATGGATGCTGACAAAATAGTCGTCCTGGATAAAGGCGAAGTTGCAGGGGCGGGGACCCACAGGGAGCTCATGAAGACCTGCAGAGTATATCAGGAAATCGTCATGTCACAGCTATCAGAGGAGGAGCTGGCTTGAGCGGAACCGGCAGAGAAAAGACAACGGGACCAACGCAGGCCCCGGGACAGAAGCCTGAGCCGAAAGAAGCAAGACCCGGCGGTGAATTCCGTCCGAGGTTCGGCGGCAGAGGCCACGGTCCTGGGCGCGGCATAGGAATGCCTTTTGATAAGCCAAAGGATTTCGGCGGAACCTTAAGAAGGCTTATGGAATACTTGAAGCCCCATAAGCTTCAGCTCCTTGCTGTTATTTTCATGTCGATCCTCAGTACAGGTTTTGGCATTGCAGGCCCGAAAATCATGGGAAAAGCCATAACTGCACTGTTTGAAGGCAGTATAAACAGGATGAGAGGTGTGCCGGGGGAAGGTATAGACTTCGATTATGTATTGCGTATACTCCTTCTCCTGGGTGGCCTGTATGTGGTTAGCGCCTTTTTCACCTATCTTCAGCAGATAATGATGGTCAATGTCTCTCAGAAGACCATCTATAATATGCGGAAGGCAGTAAACGATAAGCTGTCCAGGCTGCCTCTTTCCTTCTTTGACTCCAAAACCCATGGCGAGATACTAAGTCGCGTCATAAACGATGTGGACAATGTCAGCGGGACATTGCAGCAGAGCATTGTACAGATAATATCTGCGTTTATTGCCCTTGTCGGCAGTATCGTCATGATGCTGGTGATAAGTCCTTTGTTGACTTTAGTCTGCCTTGTGACGTTGCCTCTCTCTGTCATCGTGACTCGGTTTGTTGCATCTCGCTCACAGAAATACTTCATAGCCCAGCAGAGGACCTTAGGTGAACTAAACGGCCATATTGAGGAGATGTACACAGGCCACGTGATAGTGAAAGCCTTCGGACGCGAATATGAATCTATAAAGAGGTTCAATGAGATTAACGAAGAGCTTTATAACGCATCTTGGAAAGCGCAGTTTATTTCAGGCGTCATCATGCCTCTTATGGGATTTATCAATAACTTGAGTTACGTTATTGTGGCAGTGGCAGGCGGTATTCTCGTTACGAGAAGGATGATTGAAATCGGTGACGTGCAGGCCTTCATCCAGTATGCCAGGCAGTTCACGCAGCCGATAGTCTCAACTGCGAATATCGCCAATATCATACAGTCTACTATCGCATCGGCAGAACGCGTCTTTGAACTCCTTGATGAACCGGAAGAGGTGCCTGACAAAGAGGACGCTGAAGTCATAGAGACTCCCAGGGGAGAAGTGGCATTCGACCGCGTGAGTTTCAGTTATAAGAAGGATGTTCCGCTCATTGAGGATATGAACGTAAATGTGGAACCGGGACAGACAATCGCTATTGTAGGCCCGACAGGAGCAGGCAAGACCACCCTTGTGAACCTGCTCATGAGGTTCTACGAAATAGATGGCGGAAGGATAACAGTTGACGGTGTTGACATCAGAGAGCTTGCCCGCGGGCACCTGCGTTCGATCTTTGGTATGGTTCTCCAAGATACATGGCTGTTTAACGGCACTATCCGTGACAACATAGCGTACGGACGTGAGGGGGCTACTTTCGATGAGATTGTGGAGGCAGCAAAGGCAGCCCAGGCTCATCACTTTATCATGACTCTTCCGGAAGGCTATGAGACCGTGATCGATGAGGACGCCTCCAACATTTCTGAAGGACAAAAGCAGCTTTTGACTATTGCCCGGGTAATCCTGGCAGATCCTGCGATTCTCATTCTTGATGAAGCAACAAGCAGTGTGGACACAAGAACCGAGATCTTGATTCAAAAAGCCATGCTGGACCTTATGAGAGGTAGAACAAGCTTTGTTATAGCCCACAGGCTGTCTACAATCCGAGATGCAGACTTAATCCTCGTCATGGATAACGGCAAAATCATTGAAACAGGCACCCACAAAGAACTCCTTGCTAAGAAAGGCTTCTACGCAGATCTCTATAACAGCCAGTTCGCACCGACGGAGTTAGAAGCGGT
>FIZM01000177.1:0-193 GCA_900019985.1 uncultured Clostridia bacterium | reverse complement strand
ACGCTGATGCCGGCGCGATTCACATCTAATCCGCAGGCTCCGGGTTCTCATCCGGCTGATAGGACAGGATGTCGCCTGGCTGGCAGTTTAGTTCACGGCAGAGGGCATCCAGGGTTGAGAATCGTATTGCCCGAGCTTTGTTGTTTTTCAAGATGGATAAGTTGGCCATTGTAATGTCTACTCGTTCCGCCAG
>FIZM01000176.1 GCA_900019985.1 uncultured Clostridia bacterium | reverse complement strand
GGCTTTGTAAACTAAACATGAAAAAATAGCACAATGTTTTATAGAATTGCTTTAAATTACTTTTAATTTCGCCTTGACGATTATAAAAATCCGCCTTGAGATTGTCAAGGGTAAAATGAACGCGCTAACGCGTGCCCTTGACAAACTCAAGGACGTACATTTAAAAAATGTTTTGGCGAAATTAAAGCAAAATTTATGCTACAAGAAGATACTTTTTCTTCTCTCTTTCAGTTAGATTTAATCCAGCAACTTGAGCTGGCGTTAAGCCATTAAGAGATGAATGAGGCCTAACAAAATTATAGAAAAATATGAACATGCTGATTAGGTTGTTGGCTGATTCAAAAGAATTAAAACCTTGCTTAGTCTTATACCAAGCTTTAAATTGATGATGGAAAGATTCTATTAAATTATTAGAAACATCATCTTTAAAGCTTTCAACGCGAATATGTTTAACAGAACTACCTAGCACAGATTTAACTGGTACTTTATAAGCACTATATCGATCGCTAACTATGGCATTAACAGTACCTAAATCTTTAACAGAATTAAGCAAAGCAAAAGCTTGGCTAGAATCTCTATAAGGCGATAAATGAAAACCTAAGACAAAGCGGGTTTCTGAATCTATGATAAACCAAATATAATATTTTTGGCCATTAATTTTTATAACTGTTTCGTCAGCATGCCATTCATCAGAATTAAAATCTAACATTGGTATAAGTTCCAAAGAGAGATTATTAAAGAATGGAGCAAACTTTTTACACCAATTGCTAATGGTAGTATGAGAAACCTTAACATTATGGGCTACTCTAAGTATTAAGGCAATATTTCTAAAAGAATTTTTGCCAAGGTAAAACATAGATAGAGCAGTAATAATTATATGCACTGGGTAACGCATACGTTTAAAATCATTCTTACCAACAAGTTTAGACATAGATGCAGGTAATATATTATTTGGTTTAGGAACAAACATAGAATGATTGCACTTTTTATCACAACAACGGTAATTAGAGTAGTATTCATAATCGTGATGAAGAAATGTTGCTTTACCGCAAACAGGGCAACGGGGGTATTTAGGCACCTTTTTAGACGTTGGTCTATCAGGAGCAAATTGGTGATTACATTTACGGCAAAGGTATTTTTGATAACCATCTCTATCTTTGCCATAGCGATAAAAAGAATCTTTATTATTGCATTTTGGGCACTTAATTGGTACAATTTTTTGCATGAGGACTTCATCCTTTCTGGGAGGTATTTGTTTTCTGGCAAAAACATTGTACCACAGAGGATTGAAGTCCTCAATTTTCATTTAAGTTTACA
>FIZM01000175.1:2416-3223 GCA_900019985.1 uncultured Clostridia bacterium | reverse complement strand
GAGATGGCGGATTGAGTCAATCATTGCGTAGCTGATGATGCGAGGTCTGAGTTCCGTCAGCATACGGAGGATTTCTTCTTTGGTTTTGCCTCGCAATACGGCTTCCGCAGCCTCAAGGACTAAGAACCCTATCCCCATTGAAGCGGACTGAGAATCGAACACTTCAATATCAGCGTCGGGGAAACGCGCTTTCGCTATATTCGCCACCTGACACGTACCGCTACCTTCGCCGGATACGTGGATGGATATTATTGTTCGAAACCGAGAAAGAAGACGCTCATAGACGTTGATAAAATCGGACGGTGCAGGTTGAGAGGTAGACGGCATCACCTGCCCGTTCAGCCTTCCGTAGAATTCTTCGCGGGTAATGTCAATCCCATCTCTATATGACTCGTCTCCGAACTGCAGATGAATTGGGATTACCGTAGCACCGTATTTGTCAACTAGCTCCTGTGGAAGACTTGCCGAACTATCTGTGACTATAGCTATCTCGTGTTTCATTTGCGTTCCGTGCTCGACCTCCTACACCAGCCGAAGCGAAGCCGAGTACGGTTTTCCCCCTCCCCGCTGTTTGCTGATACCAGAGCCGTCTTGCTAGTAGAATAACTCAATATTCCACAAATATCCTATGATTCCTGCTTTAACACAAAAGATCCGCATTCAATTGCCGTGCAACTCCGGGCAGCTCATAGTCTGCTACCTGCAGTTGCCTTGCGACACGACACTTGTGGCCTATGACGGAGTTGGGAGGATTCAAAGTTCAGCTGCTTTGCGTTCGGCTGTATTGCGTTCAGCTGTATTGCGTTC
>FIZM01000175.1:0-2387 GCA_900019985.1 uncultured Clostridia bacterium | reverse complement strand
GCTGTATTGCGTTCAGCTGTATTGCGTTCGGCTGCTGCGGGTTTCGGCTGTTTACGCCTGTTTCCACAACCTGTGGGCACTTCTGCTCGCCTAGTTACACCTGTTTCCGCGCATCGGAGTAGGCTCGGGCTTTGGCAAAGATGCGCCGGAATATATTGCGGGCGGTTTCCGCTATAGAGGTTGCTTCGGGAACCCTGAGGACGAAGACCATCGCAACATAGCAGATGACTCCTACTAAGATAGAAACCCCAAGGCGCACCAGTTGAGCTGTGGCTGCGCTTCCGGGAACGTAGATCTCAAGTGCACCATGGGTAAACCAGACTACGACTCCCATAATGCCTGCTGCAACCAGCACTCGCCATAAAGAGTTCAAAATAGCCTTGCCTCCCAGTGTCACCGGAGTTGGCGAATTTGTTGAGGCAAGCTTCTTCCTGAGGAGCCAAAGCAGCACTGCTGCCCTGAAAGCACTTGACAAGGTATTGGCAAAGGCAAGCCCTCCTTGGGCCAACGGGCGTACAAGCATGAGGTTAAACACGATGTTAATCCCGGCAGCGAACACGCTGACCATCATAGGAGAAGTCGTATCCTGCAAGGCATAGAAGGCCCGGATTGTCATATCTCGCAAGGTAAATAGGGCAACGGCAGGCGACAGAAACAGAAGAGCCCATGCAGTAGCCTGTGTAGCTGCACTGTCAAAAGCCCCTCTTTCAAAGACTATGCGAACCAACGGAACCCTGAGCACTGCCATACCTACGGCGGCCGGAACCAGCACAAAGCTTATCATCTTGATAGACTCAGAAAAAGCCTTGCTGTATCTTGCCCAGTCGTCTGCCGCAGACAGACGCGACAGAGTCGGATACATCACCGTGATGATGGATGTGCCTAGCACGCCGGGAACAACTCCCATCAGGCGGGTGGCATAGTTCAGTGCAGCCAGGCTTCCTTCTGCCAGGCCTGATACCAGTATGCGGTTTACCAGTGTGGAGACTTGTCCTGCAAGGGTAGCAAGAAGCACAGGACCTATCAATGCGCCCATACGTCGAAGACCGGGATCGTTGAGGTTAAGGATCGGGCTCCATTTGTATCCGGTCTTCGCGACTACCGGCAGCTTTAACAGTACTTGAACTGCGATTGCAACAACAGTCCCTGCGCCGACAGCCTGAATCCCGAACCTGGGCCCCAAGAGCAAGATAGAAGCGATGATTGTGACATTGTAAGCAAGACTCGCCATTGCCGGGACTGCGAAATTATCGTCGGCCTGGAGCATACCTGTTAGAATTCCGGACAATGCCTGGAAGAGAACCATGGGAAACATGATCCGGGTCATAGAGACTGTCAAGATATATACCTCGCCCTGGAATCCCGGAGCCACGAGCCGGGTCAGCCAGCCTGCAAAGAATTCTCCTACGGTAATAAAGATCAACGCCAAGAGGACAATGGCGTTTATCACTGAACTTACCATCTTGTGAGCTGCATCGAGTCCGCGTTCCTGCCGCACCTGGGAGAAGACCGGTATGAATGTGCTTCCCAGAGCTGCTGATACAGCGGAAAAGATGACTACAGGGACGGTCTGTCCCATCAGGTAGGCATCTGTGGCATAAGTGGCACCGAACACTGCAGCAAGAGACGTTTCCCTGGCAAACCCCAGGATCTTGCTGATAATGGAAAGAACGGCAACAATCCCTGCCGCTTTTAGGAGACCTTCCTTAGCTGTCAATCCGCAATCTCCACCTAAAAACCGTCTGTCTTTTGTATCATTCTACCGTGGTACAAGCTAACAAACAAGGCTGGTTCATAATCGCGTTTTAACCGATTGTTGATGGCCTGCTGATCGCTTGTTAATCCCTCGTTAATCGTTTGTTAATTGTTTGTTAATCGCTTGGTAATCGTTGGTTAGTCGCTTGTTAAGGGTTTTTTCCGCTTTACGCTTGTTTCTGCTTTACGTTTCTTTCAGCTTTACGCTTCATTCTGCTTTGCATTTATTTCCTCTTTGCGCTTCTTTACGCTTCACGCTTCTTTTCGCTTTGCGCTTCTCTCTGCTTTGTGCTTCTTTAGGCTTCACGCTTCTCTCTGCTTTGTGCTTCTTCCCACTTCACGCTTCTTTTCGCTTTGTGCTTCTTTCTACTGCCGGATAACGCCCCGCCGGCCGAGTTACGCCATCCGAGGGCTTTTGCATGGCTTAATGGCTCACGCCGCAAGCAGGTTAAAGTAGGCTGAAAGCCGATCAGTCAATAAACCGCTTCGTTCAGTGAACAAATGGCTTCCCAGGACGGCCATGTTAACCTATTCCAAACTCCTTTGGATGTCGAATGGTTCACCTTATGAGCCAGTTGCATTCGTTTCAGGCTCTCTTGACTTCTAAATGGCTCATGAGACGAGCCAATCAA
>FIZM01000174.1 GCA_900019985.1 uncultured Clostridia bacterium | reverse complement strand
CGGCTCACTGAAGTTTGGAACGAGAAATCAAAGTCATCCAATGTCCGCCAGGCCGGGAAGCGGGCGGCCTTCAGACGCCGTTGCCTTTGGGTGGCTTCCCGCCCGGCGATCTCCTTTTGTACCAGATAAGCCAGGAAGTCCAGATACGAGGGTTCTTCCGCAAGGGCTACCTCGTTGATGGCATCCAAGCTGTCCCGCACATGCCGTAGTTTTAAACGCTTTAGGTTTTGTTCCAGGGTTTTGCGATCGGCGGTGCCGATGGTTCGGATCATCATGTCACCCCCAACGCTCCGTAGTAGCTTAGGTCGCGCTTCTCAACACCCATATTCAGTTCTGTAGGAAGGGGCTCGGTTGTGACATCGACAATATCGGGCAGGCTATCTGGTGCTGCCTCATAGCGTATTAGAATGCCCTTTAGGGTGCCATATCCGAAAGCCCCATACTCCAGTGCCCTTTGCATGGCCCAGCTTACAGCAGCAGGGGAGTGGGTCTCGGCCAAGGCGATGATCTTTTCCATCTGGTTTCGTAAGCCCCCTACCCGGCTTCGGCTTAGACCCTGAAGATAGGCTGCAGCCTCCGGAGCCAGACCTTCAAACTTGGCCTGCAAGGGGTTAGCAGCGGTTCTGCGCTGCCGGGCTTGTTCGTGTGCCGGGTAGTGTTCGTCTCGGATGATACGCTTGCCACGGCCGTGCTCGAGCCAGATGGTGTCTACTACCTCCTGACCGTCCAACAGTTCCAGATGGCTTTCATAGCGCCGGAAGCGCACCCGCTTACGCGCCCAGCGGGACGGCACGGAGTACTGATTGCCTTCCACCGAAATCAAGCTGGTGCGTGTAGCCTGGCGGTCTTCCAACACGAAAGGTTGCGCGGATACGGACAGGGGGCGCAGGTAATTCCGCTCATCATTTAACCGCTGCCAGGGGATGGCACCGGTGGTGCCATGTACTCGGGTATTAGCCTTGTGGTCGCACCAGTTAATTGCCTGGCGGTTCAGATCCGCGAGATCATTAAATTTGCGGCCGTAAAAGAAGCTCCGGCGCACGTACTTAACTACCGATTCCACCTTGCCCTTGGACTCCGCGTCGTAGGTCCAGCAGGCCTTCGGTGTAAAGCCACAGGCCAAGGCAAAGTGCAAAAGATTTTCGTTGAACCGTACGATCTTGCCCACTCGTTCGGAAACCACAACCTTGGCGTTGTCAAACACGATCTCCCGGGGAACGCCGCCGACGTACTTTAAGGCCCGCTGTAAACACGAAAGAAAAGTAGCTGTGTCGCCACGGATGATAAACTCAACGTAGCTCACCCGCGACCAGCACAGGGTGAACACAAACGCGTATAGCTTGTAGGTGGCTCCCTCTACTACGATGGTTCCGAAATGGCCCCAGTCAACCTGGGCCTGCTCCCCGGGCAGGGTTTCAAAAGGCTTGTACTCACGTTGTTTGTGGGGGCGGATGGCTGCGACATGGCGGCGCACGGTCCGCTCGGAACCCTCAAAACCCATTTCCTTGATTTCGTCATACAATTGATGCGCGGAAAGTTCGGGATACTCATTGAGCCGGCGTGTGATATACTCTTCGTAAGGGTCAATCAGTTTCGGTCGTGGGCCGTAGCTACCTGTTTCTAATTGCACACAGTTCCAGTACTTACGAACCGTATCCCGACTGATTCCCAACCTTTTGGCTACTGCATTTTTTGATAGGCCCTGTTGCTTTAATCGTAAAATGTCCACAATCGTCGCCACCTCCGTCAATTTTGGCCTCACTCCCTTGCTCTGGTTTGGTGTGCTTCCATCAGAGCATCAATTAGGGGGTGAGCCTTGTTTTACCTGCTCTGTCAGTTGAAGGTTGACGACTTTTCGTGGCCATTTATGCCGATTTTATACTGGCCATTAACACTCAGATGTCGCTCTTTTAATTTAGGTCGGTTTGTCTTGTAGGGACGAAAATGCTTTTTG
>FIZM01000173.1 GCA_900019985.1 uncultured Clostridia bacterium | reverse complement strand
CTCATTGAACGGATTAAGCGGTTGATTGATGCCGGAGTTGGAGACGCCGCGGATGTCGTCTTAGGAATAGGAGACGATGCTGCGATTGTCTTGCCTCCTCCCGGGAAGCTTCTTTCAGCTTGCGATATGCTGGTAGAAGGTGTGCACTTCAAAAAGGAATTCACAAGCCCTCGAAGCCTTGGTTGGAAGGCACTTGCAGTGAATATCAGTGATATCGCAGCTATGGGTGGGGTCCCTTTGTTCGCACTGGTGTCTATCGGTCTTCCTCGCTGGGCAGATGACGCTTATGTAGAAAGCATTTACGAGGGAATGCTCGACATTGCGCAGCTGTTCGGTGTGAAGCTGATAGGCGGGGATACTGTTAGTTCTCCGGAAGCTATGGTCCTCAACGTTACAATTCTTGGTTCAGCAGACTCTCCTGTTACCAGGGGAGGCGCTGTCCCCGGCGATCTCATCGCGGTCACCGGCTGTCTCGGAAGATCCGCAGCGGGCTTGGCCTGTCTAAAAAGAACCCAGCAGGATAAGATGAGCTTAAATGAAGAGCGGTCACAGACGTCGGAGGATGGGGGCTCGTTGCAGGACGCCGAATCCGGTGCCAACTGGCTCGATGAATTGATATACGCGCATCTTGAGCCGGTGCCGAGAGTTTCGGAAGGCCTTGCACTTTCATCAACAGGCCTTGTAAACGCTATGATGGACATAAGCGACGGACTGGCGGGGGATATTCATCATATTGCCAGGGAGAGCAAAGTCGGGGCTGTGATTAAAGAGGAGTTAATCCCTATATGTGAATCCACGCTACGCGCTGCAAAGATGCTGAAGTATGATCCGCTTGAATGGGCACTGTCCGGAGGCGAGGATTTTGAGCTCTTATTTACATTTGCGCCCGGATCTACTGACAAGATCCGCCGCGCATTGTCTGAACTCGGAAGAACTATGCACGTAATTGGGCATATTACAGCTGAGACAGCAGGTGTTGTTTTGGTGGATAAGGATGGAGTTGCAGGAAGGATTGCCGACAGAGGATTCGATCACTTTCGCATCGTCCGGAGTCAAGGTTCGGAATCCCATGGTGACTGAGAAAACTCACTTAATTTGTGTGGAGACTTACCAAGATGTAGCAGGAATTGTCCCATCGTTTGAAGAACACATAATAGCTGGTAGAAACTTCTTTTTTGTTTGCGAGTTTTGGTGAATGGAGGGTTGGGAATGGCAACATTGGGACTTGCGGAATTCCTGAGCAGCATAATCTCAGAGTCCGGCGTATCCGGCCATGAAGGGAAAGTTGCTGCTCTCGTGGAGAAGCATATGTCCGGTTTATTCGATGAGGCCCGAACTGACGCCCTCGGCAACCTCATTGTGCTCAAGCGAGGCACCGGACGTACGCCCCATCCCCGTGTGATGCTTGCCGCGCACATGGATGAAATCGGGCTTATGGTTACAAAAATCGAAGATCAGGGTTGTCTTAGGGTAACGCAGGTCGGCGGTATCGACAGACGCATTCTCCCCGGACTTGAGGTGATAGTCCACGGACGGAGGGATCTGCCGGGTGTTATCGGGGCAAAACCCCCACACGTCCAGGAGCCCGGAGAGCGTGAGAAATCCATGAAGTGGGAGGACTTGTATGTCGATGTCGGTCTGACCGCTGATGAGGCCCGTGAATTAATCCGAATAGGTGACATAGCAACTTTTGCTCAGACCCCAATCAAGCTGCAGGGCAAGTTCATGGCAGGAAAAACCATGGATGACCGGGCAGGAGTGGCGGTTCTGTTTGAGTGTCTCCGAGTTCTCCGTGACATGCGGCACCAAGCGGATGTCTACTGTGTCGCCACTGTCCAGGAAGAAGTCGGCTTAAGGGGTGCCATCACGAGTACATACGGCATCGTTCCGGATGTCGGCATCGCTATTGATGTCGGATTCGGCGACCAGTCTTCAGTCCCTGAGTATCAATCGATTTCCATGGATAACGGCCCGGGGATTGCCTTCAGTCCTGCGGTCCATCAGGGAATATTCGAGAGGCTGACGTCTATCGCAAGTGAGCTCGAGATTCCGTATCAGGTAGATCCAAGCCCGTATCCCGGTGGGACAGACGCCTATGCGATACAGATGGCGCGAGGCGGGATCCCCACAGGGCTCGTGTCTATACCACTGCGTTACATGCACACCGCAGTTGAGACAGTGTGCTTGGCTGATATTGAACGAGCCGGCAGGCTCCTTGCAGAATTCATAGTCCGGCTCGATAAGAAGTTTGTGGAGGGATTGAAATGCTTCTAAAAACCCTCACAGAAGCCTTTGGTGTTCCAGGACAGGAACAGGAAATTGCAAATGTCATAAGGGAGCTTGTCAGCCCCTACTGCGATTCGGTAGAAACAGACGCATTAGGAAACCTCATAGCAATAAAAAACGGCAACGAAAAAGGTCCCAAAGTCATGCTCACCGCCCACATGGACGAGGTCGGATTAATGGTCATGTTCATTGAGAAATCCGGGACCTTAAGATTCAAGCCCATCGGTGGTATTGATCCGAGGGTGCTGGTTTCGAAGTCGGTCTATATCGGCAAGAACCGGGTCCCCGGTGTAATCGGAGCAAAACCTATTCACCTTCAGAAATGGGAAGAAGCAGATAAGCCGTTCGACATTGACGGGTTGTTCATAGACATTGGGGCGAAAGATAAGGAAGAGGCAGAGAAGCTTGTAAAGCTAGGCGACGGCATTATCTTTGCCACAAAATATGAAGACATCGGAAACAACCGTGCCAAAGCCAAAGCCTTTGACGACAGGATTGGCTGTGCTGTGCTCATTAGACTCCTTACCATGGAGAAGAGGTGGGATTTCACGATTCAAGGCGTCTTCACCGCGCAGGAGGAGATAGGCGGCAGAGGAGCACAAGTTGCATCCTACAGGTTGGAGCCTGATATGGCCATAGGGTTTGAAGGCACGACAGCGTCTGATGTCCCTGGATCCAAAGAGCACCTGTATTCAACGTCCCTCGGGAAAGGGCCTGCCCTGACCCATGCAGACGCATCTATCGTAGCTGATCCGAGGATCGTCAAGAGGCTCATGGAAGTCGCAGAGGCGAAAGGCATTCCGTATCAATGGAGGGAACTTACCACAGGCGGTACAGATGCAGGCAGGATCCATCTGGTGAGAGAAGGGATTCCCGCTGCAGTCGTGTCTGTTCCGACCAGGTACATACATTCGCCTGTGTCTATCATAGACAAGACTGATTATGAGAATGCCGTAAACCTAATGGCAGCTTTCCTAGACAGTATTGAAGAGAGGGGGTTACCCTTTTGAAGGACTTACTGAAAAAGTTGGTTGAGACTTATGGCCCTGCCGGGAATGAGGGGCCGATCAGAGAGGTCATTCGGAAAGAAGTTGAAGGCCTTGTAGATGAGGTAGTCGTTGATGCCCTCGGGAATCTCATAGCCATCCGGAGAGGCCAAGGGCCCAAGGTAATGATTGCTGCACACATGGATGAGATCGGCATAATTGTGACCCACATCGATGAGAAAGGCTTTGTCAGGTTCTCCAACATAGGAGGGATTTCACCCCATATGCTGATAGGCCAAAGGGTCATTTTTGCCAATGGCACAGTTGGGGTCTTCGGCATGGAGAAGCTGGATGACATTAAAGATCTCAGGCTTAGCAAGATGTTTATTGACATCGGAGCCAAAGACGAAGCTTCTGCCAGGGAAAAGGTGTCAGTAGGCGATGTCGCGGGGCTGTGCAGGCAAGCTTGTTTCCAGGGTGACAGAGTCATTGCAAAATCCCTGGACGATAGGGCAGGTTGCGCAGTGCTGATACAAGTGTTGCGGGAGCTTGCTAATAAGGAGATTCCCAACCAGGTTTATGCAGTCTTTACCGTCCAGGAAGAATTAGGCCTTCGCGGCGCGCGGACTGCCGCTTACAGAGTCAATCCTGATATCGGATTTGCTGTGGATGTCACCGGGACAGGAGATACTCCTGAGGCACCCACTATGGCAGTGGAGCTGGGGAAAGGTGCAGCCATCAAGGTAAAGGACGCTGTGGTTCTGACACATCCCCGTGTAAGGCAGTTTATGATAGAGACCGCAGAGAAGAAGGGGATTCCTTATCAGTTAGAGGTCCTCGAACGCGGCGGGACGGACACAGGCCCTATCCACCTTACCAGGGAAGGCGTTCCGTCAGGTGCGATCTCGATTCCAACAAGGTATATACATACCCCGTCAGAAATGGCGGATATGAACGATATAGAAAACGTTGTAAAGCTTTTCGTAGCAATACTCGAAGAACAGCTGGATGCGCTGATTGTTTAGTCAGGGGTCCGGTTAGGATCTTTAGCGTTTTAGCTAAGAATCAGGTTATTTGGGAGCGCGGTTATGCCGCGCTTCTTTTTGTGGCATCACGATTCTCTTCATGTCATAACGCTCCTTTCCATGTGATAACGCGCTCTTTTTCAATGGATAAAAAGTCTTTGGATTCTGTGCTGTTGCATCCGTCATATCCTCTTAGGCTTCGGAATATCTTAGTGCAAGCAAGGTAAGGTTGCAAAATGCCTATGTCCGGCGAGATTTAGCTACATGAGCGGGAGGGAATTTGGGTGCTGCGGAGGATTGCCTTTCTTCGGATTGCGCCGGTGTGCGCGCTTTTTCTTTGTATAGACCTAATCTTGTCCTCTACTGTTATGACGACGTTTGCATCATCTGTTGCATCATCTCATGTTTGGGCACATGTCGTCACAGAAGGTTTTCCTGACACAATCGAGGCTGAGTTTGAATCAGCGTCTGAATCCTATTGGATCAGGATCAATATTCCTGCATTTACACTCACTTTATTCCTGGGTGAAACACCTATAAGAACCTATCCGATAGCAGTAGGAAAGCCTGCATCACCCAGTCGCATCGGGACTTGTGAAATAGTTGAAAAGGCTAAGTATCCTACCTGGTATCCTCCGGACGGCGGGCCTCCTGTGCCGCCGGGGCCGGATAATCCCATTTCCTCCAGGTGGTTGGGCCTGAGTTGGCCCGGCTACGGTATCCACGGAACGAACAACCCCTCATCCATTGGAAAAGCTGTGACTTTAGGATGCATCAGAATGTATGACGAAGATGTCATGGAGCTTTTTGATATCGTCCCTGTAGGCACTAAAGTGGAGCTTGTCTACGAAACTTTAGAGGTAAGCTCTAACGGATCGGATTTCGCGTCGATTAGGCTTACGGTGCACAGGGATCTATATGGTATGGGCACAAACGCGGTGGAGCGGGCTTTGGAGGTTCTGGAAAGGCAATTATCGGAGGACTTGGCTCAAGAGGCGCTAAGCGAAAGGTTTGACGTGGAATGTAGCGCTTCAGAGCTCCTTCCCAAGATGCCTGATATAGACACGTACGCGTTAGCTGCTTTGCTCAGTAGTGCCCGGGGAGTGCCTGAACCCATCCCGTGGCAGGTTAAAGTGAATCTGGGCGTTACGGATACAATTGGTGTTGAGACAGGGCTTGTGCACATTGAAGGCAGTGATGTCTATGTGGCGATTAGGCCTGTGGCTGAGGCTTTGGGCTACAGGGTTTCCTGGGACAAAGAGTGGCAAGCTGCGCTTATCAATCAGAAGGTGGTAACAGGAGTTGTGAGGGAAGGCACGCTCTACGTCACCCTTGACGAACTAACGCGTCTTCTGGATGATGTAGTGGTAACCTGGGATCCGCAAACACTGACCCTAACAATACGCAAGATGTAGGTATTGCGTGGAAAATCCGCCATATGTCCCCCGGACGTCCACAACTTACATAAAGGGATAGCTCAATACATGTGGAATCTGCGTAAATGATGGGATAAAGACCCATTAAGCCAGCTAGAGCAGGCAAAGGGGGACTTGACATATATGAGCGTACATGGCATGACACGCAGAACTGCCGAGCGGCGCAAGGTTACAGGGTTCACGTTTTTGAGAACGGCAGTCATTGCGCTGCTGGTTATCGGTATAACCGGATCGAACGTAGCAGCTGTTAACATAGGGGCCGCACATTACCCAACTGACATAGAGGACTGTTGGGCTGAAGAAGCTATAGTATCTTTGATTGGCGAAGGAATAATCACAGGTTATCCTGACGGGACATTCAAGCCGGAAGACCCGGTGACAAGGGCAGAGTTCTCCAAGATGGTGGCAAAGGCTTTTGCAGTCCGTGCTGCAGGTGAACCCACATTTAGTGACATTCAGGACAACTGGGCAAAGGCATATATCGCTGCTCTCACAGAGGCAGGGATCGTTTCAGGCTTTCCTGACGGCACATTTCGTCCGTCAAAGGATATAAGCAGAGCAGAAATGACCCAAATACTGATTCGAGCAATAGACCTTGGAGATAAGATGGACGGCCTCACTCAGCCTGAATCGAGTTTTATCGATGTCACCCCTGACTACTGGGCATTTCGCAGTATTGAAATTGCGAATACCCTTGGCGTGATACCGGTACATTTCGGTGTAGTCTTTGAACCTGAGCTTCCTGCGACAAGGGCTGAGACCGCATACATGATTAAGTCTCTCATCGATCTCCGCATTTACGAAGGGAAGCTGGCAAACGTCGATAACCGGCAAGGTTCTGTCACCATCACTACGCCGGGCGGGATTGAGCAGGAGATAACTGTTGGGCTGGATACGGCCATATACAGAAACAATGTAGAGGCGGATCTTGACAGGCTACTCCGTGGGGATGAGGTCTACGTTGTATCTGACGTTTTCGGCGAGCCAAAGTTCATTAAGGCACGGGGACTGGTGACAAAGGACGATGTCACCACGAAAATCAGCATCCTCTCGAAAGGGACTTTAGAGCCTGAGGACGTTGAGGCATTAGCAAGATCTGACTGGAATGCTGTGAGAGAAGGCCTTGAACCGAAGCTTGTGGGAAACCTTGTAGAGCGTGGCCTTACAGAGGAAGAGGCGGCAACACTCCTCAATCAGAACTGGACTGAACTCGGAGAACTTGCCAAGAAACGCGTAGCCGGCGCATTATCTGATGAGCTGGGAGTATCTCAAGACCTTGTCATAGCTCTTTTAGACGCCAACTGGGAACAGGCAAAAGTCTACGGCCAGATTGAAGTTGCGCAGTATGTCCTTATGCAGCTTCTCAACCTCTAGGCTTCTGTACCTATCAAACTCGCCGGACTTCTTTAGGTTGCGGACCGGCAAGGTGCGTCAAGTCCCGAAAAACCAATAAGTAGCAGGCTATTAGAGAAAACGAAGCGCCCGTGGGGCGCTTTTTGTGTTTACAGCCGGTACACTGCATTGCAGGAATTGCGAGGTAAATGAGGAAGATTGAGAGAGTGAATGATGATGGATGTCGTATGGGCACATACTAACGCTGAAATGCGGAGGCGGAGACTATGAGCAGAAAAAAGCTTGTGATTATTGACGGGAATAGCTTGGCGAACCGTGCGTTTTATGCGATTCAAGCAAAGCTTACTACGAAGGAAGGCGAGCCTACAAACGCGGTGTACGGTTTTGCCAATATGCTCATCCGTTTAGTGGATGAAGAAAAGCCTGACATGATCGCAGTGGCGTTCGATAAACCGGGGCCTACTTTCAGGCATGAGGAATACGACGAATACAAGGCCACAAGGACAGGAATGCCTGATGAACTCAGCTCTCAGATGCCTCTCATAAAGGAGCTCCTTTCCGCTTTTCGCATCCCTGTGCTGGAGATTGACGGGTACGAGGCAGACGACATTATTGGCACAATCACGAAGCAAGCAGAGGAAGCAGGTGTTGAGAGCCTGATTGTCACAGGAGATAAAGATACCCTGCAGCTTGTGTCAGAGCTTACCCGGGCCATGGTCACAAAGCGAGGCATAAGCGAGATAGAGACATACGATGTGGAAGCAGTGAGAGAGCGCCTGGGAGTCGATCCCACGTATGTGCCGGATATTAAGGGGTTGGCAGGGGATACGTCCGATAATATTCCTGGAGTGCCTGGAATCGGTGAGAAGACTGCAGTCAAGCTCATACAGGCACTGGGGGCTTTGGAGGATATCTTAGACAACGCAGACAGCGTAAAGCCCGACCGCGTAAAGCGTCTTCTAAAAGAACATGAAGAACAAGCAAGGCTCTCCAAGCACCTTGCCACAATTGACAGGGAGGTGCCTATTGAGTTCGATCTTGGCGCATGCCGCGTAGAAGAGCCTGACTGGCCCACCCTTGTAGATCTTCTCAGGCGTCTTGAGTTCAAGACCTTGATGAAGCGGTTTGAGGACAAGCTTCAGGAGAAGGATAACCCTGCTTCTTCGGGTATACTGGATCTCTTTTCAGAAGAGTCTCCGGAGATGAGCCTGTCAGGAGACGGGGCCTTCGGACAGCTGGGTAAATGCGTAACAGTAAAGGATTTAGAAGGAGTCCGGGAGCTTATACAAGAGCTATCTCATGTGAAAGAATTCGCCTTTGAGACTATCCCTGACATTGACAATCCTATAAGGGCAGGCCTTGTCGGTATGGCAATCGTCCACCCTGACGGACGAGGGTTTTACCTTCCATTTGCGCATATGCGCCTGGGAGCTCCCAGTCTTCCCCAGCGTGAGGCTGTCTTAATGCTAAAACCGCTTTTTGAAGATAGGAACGTGACAAGAATATGCCACGACGCCAAGACAAGAATAATCCACTTGAGGCGTTGTGGAGTTGAGTTGCAGGATCCCGTCTTCGATACGATGATTGCTGCGTATCTCCTAAACCCTGACGAGAAAACAAGCATGGAGAGCGTAATCAGGGACTACTTACGTGATGAGGTTCCTGCAATCGCAGATCTTGTCTCGAAATCCGGGAGAGGCGGCCTAGCGAGGACTGTCAGTGAAGTCGAGGCAGATGTTTTGAGAGATGTAGCGTGCAGAGGCCTGGCAAGTCTCTTCCGGCTTAGGGAGGTGCTGAGCCAAAACTTGTCTGAGCTCGGCATGGACAGCCTGTATCTTGATGTGGAGATGCCTCTTGTCAGGGTGCTTGCAGACATGGAGATGGCAGGGGTAAGAGTTGACAGACAGCGCTTGCGCGAGCTCTCCCGTGATCTTGGGGAGAGGCTTTCCGAGCTTGAGAAGGAGATCTTCCGGTTGGCAGGGGCTGAGTTTAACATCAACTCGCCGAAACAGCTGAGTTTCATACTCTTTGAGAAGCTGGGCCTTCCTCCTATCAAAAAGACTAAGACCGGATATTCCACAGATGCCGAGGTTTTGGAGACTCTTTCATTCAGCCACGAAATCGCTGAGAAGATCTTGGATTACAGAGAGCTGACCAAGCTAAAGAGCACCTATGCCGATGCGCTTGGTGCTTTGATAAACCCTGAGACAGGACGGATTCACACAACCTTTAATCAGGCCGTTACTTCCACCGGCCGCCTCTCTAGCAGTGATCCGAACCTGCAAAACATCCCTATCAGGACAGAGGAAGGGAGAAAAATCCGGGCAGTCTTCATCCCCGGCGAGGAAAACAGCGTGATATTTAGTGCTGACTATTCCCAGATCGAGCTTCGAGTCCTTGCTCACTTCGCAAAGGATCCGATCTTGGTTGAGTCCTTCAGAAAAGGCGAAGACGTCCATGCTCGTACTGCAGCTATGGTATTCGGCGTGCCGCTGGAAGATGTGACTTCTGAGATGCGGACCAAGGCCAAAGCGGTGAACTTCGGCATAATCTATGGTATAAGCGATTTTGGATTAGCACGGGGAATCAAGATCTCCAGAAAGGAAGCTGCTAAGTTTATAGAGAGCTACTTCCATCATTATAAAGGCGTAAAGGAGTTTCTGGACGCAGCCGTTGAAAAGGCCAGAGAAGACGGGTACGTGACGACAATTCTGAACAGAAGGCGCTATTTGCCTGATTTACAAAGTAAGAACGTCCCGCGGAGAAAGTTTGCGGAGCGGACTGCTATGAACACTCCGCTTCAAGGGACAGCGGCAGACATAATCAAGCTTGCCATGGTTGATATGGCGAAAAAGCTTAAAGCGAGGAATCTCAGGACCCAGATGATCCTTCAGGTCCATGACGAACTAGTCTTCGATGTGCCTGAGGATGAACTAAGAGAAGTGGCGGAGCTCGTTCGCGACACAATGGAAAACGCAGTAGCTCTTGATGTGCCTTTGAAGGTTGATCTTAGCGTAGGCAAGAACTGGCTGGAACTTGAAGACTTTACGTGATCTTTTAGTGAACATTTATGTCGATTTTTGCAGGAGAATCTGGAAAAACGTAGAATAGTAGTTTTCAAGTGGGTTTTAGGGTTTCTATTGGCATTTGTGCCGACCTATGGTAACATCTTAGATTAGGTGGATGAACCCACGTTTTTGTTTAATTTTAGCCACGTAGCAGGAAAGGAGGTGCAACCCGAAGGTTAGCTACGAGGCTAATCGCATCAATAAGGGCAAAAAACGCAGTCAAGTTCAAGCAGTATATCTGCAATTGACTGTAGCCCTGACTCTGTGGGAGGCAAAGGAGTTGTGAGGAAACAAGGTAACTCATAACGAGAGAGCCCCCGGAGGGTCACTGATGAAATCAACGATTAACCTTAAGGGGGAACAGAAATGAGAAGAAGTATAGTTGTAGTTCTGACCCTCCTACTTGTTGCAGTCTTGGCTGTACCAGCATTTGGTGCTGAGCTTGAGGTTAGCGGCAAGTATGTGGGTGAGATCGAGTACAACAGGACTCTCGTGAACTCCATCAATGCCGGTGGAGAGACCGAGGGTTTCGATCTCCTGGGAATGTCTACTCTCTATCTGACCCTGGATTTTGCAGAGGGAGAGACTGTAGAGGGACATCTTCCGCTTATGTTTTACATTGACGGAGATGGTGGTTTTGCAGTTGAACCCAGCGACTCATTCTGGGTTGTCTACAGAGGTTATCCGTTCAGGATCAGCCTGAGCAACCAGGACGAGGGCGACTATGCGTTCAGCAGCCTCGGCGATCCGCTGGGACTTGGTGATTACGTCGAAGCTCTTGATGATGAGTACGTAGTCCTGAAGGCCGTAGGTGAGCCTTATGACATT
>FIZM01000172.1:3693-4373 GCA_900019985.1 uncultured Clostridia bacterium | reverse complement strand
GGGATTTCAGGTGCGGTGGGATGGCATATAGAAGTTGCGGCGAAAGCTGTGCGTGCAGGATTTGATAAAGCTCGCATATTATCCCTGCTGAAGCAAGTAACCGAGGCAACAGAAACGTTTTTTATGCTCTCAACGCTGAAATATGTCGTCCCAGGGGGACGCCTCAGCGGTATCAAGAAGCTATTGGCATCAGTCCTTAACATAAAGCCTGTATCTCAGGTGGAAAAGGTAGGCGGGACATGCGTTATCCGTCAACAAGCCCGTTCCATAAACCAAGCGATTGACATGATTGCAGATTTGCTTGCATCAGCATATCCCGCTGAGACCCTCATGCGCATGCAGATCTTTCATTCTCAGTTTCCGGAAGGCGCAGCCCGCCTCAAAGAGCCGCTAGATAAGATATTCCGGTGCAATTGGCTCCCGCAAGGACAGATATCACCTGTGCTTGGCGCACACTCCGGCCCAGGCCTTGTGGGCATAGTCGCTGCCCCTGAGGCACTCCTTCCAAAGGTGTAGTGTAAGTCAGATTTAGCATAGGCAAGGTGCAGTGTAGGTAAAGTGTAGTGTAGGTAATGTGTAGTGTGCGTAAGATGCAGTGTAAGTGCAGTATTACCAGTATCAAACATTTCAACCTGCCAGCACAATCGTTGAAATAATCTCAGTAGGATGTGTTGCTCTTT
>FIZM01000172.1:151-3684 GCA_900019985.1 uncultured Clostridia bacterium | reverse complement strand
CTTTTTGTCTTTCTTCCATGATATGGCGGTGCCGGTAGTCGGCGACGATCTCGTGTCCGATCTCAGCCTCGATGCCTCAGCCTTGGGATTCATGTCGTCCGGGTTTTTCGTATTATACGCGCTGACCCAGCCTGCTATAGGACTTCTTTCTGATAGGATCGGTCCTGAACGAGCAAGTGCAGGTGCACTGTTAATCGGAGCCCTAGGATCATTTCTTGCCGTCCAGGCTGATGGCTTCACCTTTGCTTTCCTAGGACGAATCATGATGGGAACAGGTCTTGCAGCCGGATTCATCCCTGGGATGAAACTCATAGCAGTTATGTTTCGACGTAAAGTGTTTACTACGTATAATGCGCTTTTTGCCGGCATCGGAAACCTGAGCTGTCTTGTGGGAACCGTGCCGCTCACGCGCCTCGCCGCAACAATGGAATGGAGGCAGGTCTTTGCAGGGCTGGGTGTGGTATCGGTTCTGTTAGCAGGCTCGAGCTGGGCGTTTGCCAGAATGCGGTCCGCTCATACTATGTCAGCAACCGGTCCTGAGAGAGAGGCGGTCTCTTGGGTCTCCTTGCTCGATGTGTTAAGAAACCGTCCCCTCTGGTTTCTTGGATTCTTCTTATTTATGAAATACGGGTCTCAAGCTGCTTTCCAGGGATTGTGGGGCATCCCGTGTCTATCCAGCGTCTACCAGGTAGACTCAAGCTCAGCCGCAAGAGCAGTGACCATGATAGCCACAGGTTATGTCTTAGGGGCCCCGGTCATGGGGTGGCTCGCGGACACCATGGCCGCGCGAGGCATGGACCTCTTTGTTGCAAGGATGTCCGTTCTCACAAAGACTACTATTTGCTATGTTTTGACATGGACACCCATAGTCTTGGCTCCGGGATTACTGCCCTTCCCTGCCATGTACGTCCTACTGTTCATTATGGGCATATGTGCCAGCTCCTCCAGTTTGGTCTTTGCCGTAGCAAAAGACCTATTCCCGTCGAAGGTGTCAGGATTTGTCTTTGGCCTTGTGAGTCTCATGTACATTCTAGGCGGAGCCATGGTGCCTCCTGTAGTTGGCTGGTTCACAAGACTGCTGGCTGCCCAAGGCCTTCAAGGCGGAGTACTATACTCCAAAGCGCTTATCCCGTGTCTCGTAGTTGCTGCTTTAGCCTTGGCATTTGAGTCGATGGCAAAAGAGGCGAACGCGAAGCCATTTGGAGCATCTGAACATGCTGAATGAGCTAGATGAGCTGAACTAGGCGAGCAAGCTGAACCAGCTAGACACGGCGACCTAGCTAAACCAGCTGAACTAGCTGAACTAAGGGAATCACTAGACCTGGCCAATGAGGATCCCTTCCGGATTTTTATGAGCAAACGCTCATAAATGGTTTGTTTTCAACCACCTTTCCTCAAAGAGATGGTTCAATTTCGCCCACACTTTTCGGTTTTTTCGAGCAAACGCCCATAAATGGAAGAGTTTGAACCACCAAAACCGCCTAAGGTGGTAGAGAATCGACCACATTTTCAGGTTGCAGCCCCGTTTTGGGAGCTTTTTGGGGCTTAGGTGGTAGATTCTCTACCACTTTTTTGGAAAAGGTGGCAGTTTTTCGCCCACATTTTCAGAAAATGTGGGCGGTTTTCGACCACCAGAGCGCAAATTACGGCGTTTCTTCCGTTAAGGTGGTCCAAATTCTACCACCTTAACGCCTGATCGTGGTAGAAAATGTGCCACACTTCAGCCTTAAGGTGAGCGAGAATCAACCATTTAAGAGCGTACGCCCAAAACTGTGGTAGAAAACCTTCCACCGAAAGGCCTTACGGTGGTCGTTTTTCGCCCACTCAGGTCGCTGATTCAGGATCGGAAAGTCAAGGCCTATTCACAATGCCTCCGTAAAGCTTTTGCGTACTCTTTAAAGACCATTTCATTATGACCGGGATCTACGGCTGTGACGTTGGGTGACACAAAGGTAATCAGCTCATGTCCCCTATCCCGGAGATTCCTTGCAACTTCGACCAAGAGCGACATTGTGATGGCAATCACCGCAAGGGTCGAGCCTGCTCCCACAGGTTCGGGCTGCCCGTCCAGGTACACCATGGCATCTTCCAGCGGGACGCAGTTATCGATAAGGACATCTGCAAGGTCACCCAGCTTCTTGCCGCTGGAGTGCGTCGGTTTCGCTTTCTTGTGATTCTCAAGGGAAGTCACGGCAACTACAGACAGGCCTCTCTCCTTTGCATAAATAGCTGCCTCTACAGGAGCAGCGTTTAAGCCTCCGTGGGAGTATACCATCATAACGTCCTTCTCTTTGAAGGAAAAACTCTCAAGGAAACTCTCTATATAACCTTCCCGGCGTTCCAGCCAAAGGAGTCCCCGAGCTCCTCCGCCGCCTAAGACATCAGTCCACATTAACCGCGGATCCATTAACGGATGAAAGCCTACAAAGCTTCCGTATCTGGGGAAGATATCAAGCACCGGTATTACTGAGTGCCCGCTTCCGAATACGTGGACAAGCCCTCCGTCTGCAATTGAATCTGCCATGAGCTCCGCAGCTTTTTGGATGTTGCCGCTTTGGGTAGACTCGATCCTATCCAGCAGCTCCCGAGCTTTTTTCATGTAAAGAACTTCACTCATCCTCTTCGGTCCTCCTATCCATTGGCTTATTCCTATCCATTAGCTCGCTCCCGTTCATTGGCTTATTTCCATCTCTTTACTGATATCCGAAATCATCAAACGCCAGTTTTGCAGCACCTACCATACCCGCAACCCGTCCCAGCTCAGCTGGCACTATCTTCACATGTTGCGCAGCGATCGGTTGGGATATGTTATTGACTGTTTTACAAATCTCGCCGTAGAGCTTAGGTCTCCTGCAATACTCAAGGCCGATCCCTCCGCCGATCACCAGAACGTCCGGGTTGAAAGCGGTCACAAGATTCGCGCAACCCATCCCAACATAGCTTATTGCGCGGTTCAAAACCTCCACCGCACCTGGTTCTCCCTCATCGTAGCCGGCAAACAAAGCATAAGTGTCAGGATACCGCTTTGCCCCCTTCACGCGGTCCGCCCGTTCATTCGCAATACGGATCAAAGACGGGCCTGAGCACAGGCTTTCAAAGCTTGGAATCCTCCTTGACATGGCCTCAGGTACAAGCTCAGGATCCAGAGCCCACCACCCCACCGCTCCCGGTATATAGGAGCTGCCTCTATATAACCGCCCTTCAAGGACGTACCCTGATCCGACTCCGGTTCCGATAATGAGGCACACCACGTTCTTCTTGCCTCTGCCTGCTCCGATCCACGCCTCTGCCAAAACCGCCGTATTACCGTCAAAATCTATGGAGATATCGGTTGTGCCGAGATGCCTGGAAAGCCTGCTGCAAAGAGGCAAGTCTCTCCAGGCGGGGATGTTCGGCGTCCAGATAACCACTCCGTCTTCCCGCGATACCACGGCAGGGATACCAACGCCAATTGGAGGGATTTTCTCCAAACCCGCCTCAGCGCATATTGTCCGTATGTGTCTTACCACTTGTAAGATGGTGATCTCCGGATC
>FIZM01000172.1:0-120 GCA_900019985.1 uncultured Clostridia bacterium | reverse complement strand
GCCTGTAGCGACCTTTGTGCCCCCCACATCCACGCCGATCACCACAGAAGCACCTGCCGTCCCTACCACGGAGTCGTCTGCCGTCTTTACCATTGAGACATCGACCGTATTCTCCATGGA
>FIZM01000171.1 GCA_900019985.1 uncultured Clostridia bacterium | reverse complement strand
CGTCTCCTTAAGTGTTGACTTGAGATTCGTCTGATGGTATAATTCGCGCAAACTTAAATCGACTGATGCTTATTTGCGATGACAAGGACTAGTAAGCTAAGGTTTCAGGGTAAGAGAGAGCCGGGTAAGGTGGGAACCGGCACCCTGACCTAGCTGAATCCACCTTTGAGCTGCGGGCCGAAAGGCAGCACTCATGCCTGGTAAGCCTGGCCGGTTGTACCCGTTAACGTACACTTGAGTGGGTCTAAGGTTTATGCTTGCTCATGTTATGTTCTCGGGCCTTCTCTGAGTTTTCCGGATACCGTCCGTGGGATAATCACGGTGAAGGTAGGAAGGAGCAAGGCAGGAAGGGATGTCCGGAGCAGCACCGCTTAGATCAAACCAAGGTGGCAACGCGGGAGGTTAGCCTCTCGTCCTGGTAACTAAAGGACGGGAGGCTCTTTTATAGGGTTATACTTAATGCCTACGGGTAATCCTGAGAGTAGTGGAGGGGTATACATGCTGGATATCAAGAAGATAAGAGAGAATCCCGAACTCGTTAAAGATAGCCTGACCAGGCGTGGCGAAGATACCGGTATAGTCGATACTTTGATTCTCCATGACGAAGAGCGAAGAAGGCTCGTATATGAGGTGGAAAAACTCAAGCAGCGGCGCAACGAGGTATCAAATGAAATCGCAGAAATGAAAAGGAAAGGCCAGGACACCAAAGGCGCCATCCTCGAGATGCGTCAAGTCGGAGAGCGGATAAAAGAGATGGATAACGCTATCCGGCAGATAGAAAGGAAAGTAAATGATATTCTCCTTTCGATCCCGAACATTCCCCATGAATCTGTCCCCTACGGTAAAGATGAATCCGAAAACGTAGAGGTTAGGCGGTGGGAAGAGCCTGAGTCCTTCGACTTTGAGCCGAAGCCGCACTGGGAGATCGGGGCGAATCTCGGAATCTTAGATTTTGAGAGAGCTGCCAAGATATCAGGTGCCAGGTTTACTGTTTTTCGAGGCGCAGGCGCCCGGCTTTGCAGGGCACTTATTGCCTTTATGATAGACCTTCACACCTCGGAGCACGGGTATACCGAGGTATATCCACCGGTTCTCGTTAATACAGAGAGCATGATAGGCACAGGCCAATTGCCGAAGTTTGCCGAGGATATGTTCAAGTGCGAAGGCACTGACTATTACCTGGCTCCCACTGCTGAGGTGCCTGTTACGAATCTTTACAGGGATGAGATCTTAAGCCATGATGATCTTCCCATATACCATGTGGCATACACCCCTTGCTTCCGGGCAGAAGCAGGTTCTGCAGGGAGAGATACAAGGGGGCTTATCAGGCAGCACCAATTTGATAAGGTGGAACTGGTAAAGTTCGTAAAGCCTGAAACGTCCTATGACGAGCTGGAGAAGCTGGTGAATAATGCTGAAGAGGTTCTAAAGCGCCTTGGGCTCCCTTACCGGGTCGTCATGATGTGCACAGGCGATGTAGGCTTTACTGCAGCGAAGAAGTATGACCCTGAGGTATGGATGCCAAGCTACGGCAAGTATGTTGAGATATCTTCATGCAGCAACTTTGAGGACTTTCAGGCTCGGCGAGCCAACATTCGCTATAGGCCCCGGCCAGGAGCAAAGCCTGAGTATGTCCATACACTGAACGGATCAGGTGTTGCGATAGGCCGTACAGTTGCAGCGATCCTCGAGAATTACCAGGAAGCAGACGGATCGGTAGTCATCCCTGAGGCGCTGAGGCCGTACATGGGAGGCCTCGAGCGTATCGAGGCATAATAATGCTTCCCTAAAAGGAGTTGCCGAGGCTGCTTGCCTGCTGAACAGGTAGATGCTATAATTACGATGCTGGGTTCGTATGGAGTCCTCAACTGGATCCTGAGCTGTGCGACCCGGCCGAGTGCGGAGGAGTGCCCGAGTGGATGAAGGGAGCGGTCTTGAAAATCGCCAGGGTCTTCGCGGCCCTCGTGGGTTCGAATCCCACCTCCTCCGCCATTTCTTTATGTCGCTACCAGACGCCGGGTTTCCATCTCTTCATAGGAAACAATCCTCTGTTGCTGCCTTAGGCTTCCTCCGACAGAACCTTTCTGCACACCGAGAAGACGATGAAGATCATCCCAGATATCAGCAAACCCTGGTGAGTCCGGAGTGCGCGGCCTTGATATAGGGTTATCGATTACAGTCAGGATTCTTCCCGGTTGCGACGACATGGCTATGATCCGGTCCCCTTGGATGATCGCTTCTTCGATATTGTGGGTTACAAATAACACCGTTACCTTGGTCTTTTGCCAGATAGAAGCAAGTTCTTCCTGCAATGCTTTTCTCGTGAAAGTGTCAAGGCTTCCAAAAGGTTCATCCATAAGTAGGATCTTCGGTTGGACGGAGAGAGCCCTGGCGATTGCTACACGCTGTTTCATCCCTCCGGATAGCTGGTGGGGATAGAAGTCTTCATATCCTCTGAGGCCTACAAGGTTTATGTAGCTCTCTGCAAGAGTCCGGCTTTTCTTTTTGGTGCCTGCAGTGCGGGTGACGCGGAGGGCAAAGGCTACGTTTTCCAGGACAGTAAGCCAGGGGAATAGCTGGTCAAGTCCTTGGAACACCATCATTCTGTCTATGCCGGGGCGGTTTGCTTCTTGTCCTTCTACACGAACTGATCCTTGAGTTAATGTTTCGAATCCTGCTATGCATCGGAGGAGGGTGGATTTACCGCACCCTGAAGGGCCGATAATAGTAATGAATTCACCTTCTTTGACAGACAAGTCGATATCCTGCAATGCAATAAGGGTGCGTTCGTGGACTCGGAAGTGTTTGGTCAGTTTTGATATGGTAAGGACGTGTTTCATTGTTTTCCATCCTCCTGTGTGTTATGTCTACCTGTCACTCCAGGGTCATCCCCCACCGCCTGACTGTGCGGATCTCGATCTGCTCAAAGCATACCCTCTCCACGATTAGGCCGATGAGGACGATTACGATCATCCCTGCGAAGACCCCGGGCACTTCCATAAAGAACCGCCTTTTGTAAATGAACCACCCAAGGCCTCCCTCGCCACCTGACGCCCCGAAGACCATTTCCGATGCTACCAAGGCTTGCCATGCGCGCGCCCAGGCTACCCGGAGGCCGGACAGGATATAAGGGAATGCTCCGGGAATGAGGACTGTTCTAACCAGGTGCAATCCTTGGAGCCCCAGGTTTCTTCCGGCCTCTATCTGAGTTATAGGCACTGAGCGTAGTCCGGTATGGAGATTTGCAATCAGCGGCCATACTGCTGCAAACCAGATAACAGTCGCAATCGATTTCCTGCCTGTTCCCAGCCACAAGATGACAATAGGTAAGATGGCTATTCCCGGCAATGGGTGGAGGATAGCCATGAGAGTCTCAATGCATTCTGACGCCACCGGCCAGCACATGGCGAGGGCGGTGGCTAAGACTGCGGAAGCAGTAGCCATGCTGAGGCCCCATGCAACAAGATTCAGGGAAAACCATGTTCTGCCCAGCACTTCGCCGTTTAGGCTCTCCTTGATAAGCGCCTGGATTACGTGGCTGAACCGGGGGAAGAGCAGAGGAGGCAGATAGCCTGTGGATGCGATTAACTCCCATATGGCTGCAAGTGCTATGACGAACACTATCTGCCGGCAAGTCCTGCCCAGAAACCGGGCGCGGAAACGGTTTGTCGGTTTATTGGTCTCCATGAATCGGCCACCCTTCTGCTACAAATCCTTTTAATCTGCTG
>FIZM01000170.1 GCA_900019985.1 uncultured Clostridia bacterium | reverse complement strand
TTTTTGAAAAAGGTGGATCGATTTCAACCACCAAACCATGATTTGTAAGATTATGGGAGTCGTGGTGGTCGATATCCTACCACCTTAACGCCTGATCATGGTAGAAAACCTTCCACCATTAAACCTTTCGGTGGGCAAAAATCTACCATTTACGAGCATGTGCTCAAAACTGTGGTAGAAAAGCTGCCATCACAGAGCCTCGCGGTGGTAGGATTTCTACCACTAGGACTGCCGCTTCCCGGAGTGGTTGCAGGAATTGGATTACGGACAAGCGTTAGGGGGACGATTATCAGCCACCGGGACGATTCCAGCCATAAAAAAGTTGGTGATCAACCCTGAGCGATGGTCTGCCATGAAAGTAAGTGTTGGCAGGAAGGCTTTTGGTGGATAGCGCTGACAAATACGTCTAACTGACTTGCGCCCTTATGCGTACGCTTGTATCCATTGATTAATCCGCCATTGCTGCTGTTGTGTCAGCTTACTGGCTCACTATCCCTCACTTCGCATTCGCTTGTATGCGTTGATCAACCCATTAGTGCTGCTATCATGGCCGGTTACAGGTTCATCGTCGCTCAACTCAGGCAGGATGGCGTTGGCAAGTTGCTTGCCGAGCTCAACGCCCATTTGGTCGAAGCCATTAATACTCCAGATCGCGCATTGTGTGAAGATCTTGTGTTCGTAGAGTGCGATAAGCATGCCCAATGTCTCGGGGGTCAGCTTCTTATATAAGAACGTGTTTGTGGGTCTGTTTCCTTCAAAAGTCTTGGCAGCTGTAAGCAGTTCCAGTGTCTCTCCTGAATAGCCCTGGGCTATCAGTTCTGCATGTGTTTCGTCAGAAGTCCTACCTTTCATAAGTGCCTCTGTCTGTGCAAGGCAGTTTGCGACTAAGACAGTGTGGTGGTCTCCGATAGGATTGTGGCTTTGCGCAGCAACCAGGAAGTCACAGGGAACCAATCTTGTGCCCTGGTGGATTAACTGATAGAATGCGTGCTGGCCTCTGGTACCAGGTTGTCCCCATATTATTGCACCTGTCTTGTAGTCTACCGCATTGCCTTCTCTCGAGATCTGCTTGCCGCAGCTTTCCATATCAGCTTGCTGCAGGTAAGCAGGGAAATAAGTCAGATACTCGTCATAAGGCAGGATCGCATGGCTTTCCGCTCCCAGGAAATTGTTGTACCAGATCCCCAGGAGCCCCATGATTACAGGGATGTTTCGGTGGAAGGGTTCGGTTCTGAAATGTTCATCTACCTTGTGTGCGCCTGTCAAAAGGGCTTCGAAGTTGTCCATTCCTACGTAGAGCGCGATTGAAAGCCCGATAGATGACCAGAGAGAATAACGTCCACCAACCCAATCCCAAAAAATGAACATGTTATCTTTGTCAATCCCGAAGGCTTCAACTGCCTTGCGGTTAGTGGAGCAAGCTACAAAATGCCTGGCTATCGCTTTTTCATCGCCTGCCTGGTCGAGAAACCACCGGCGGGCTGTGTGAGAGTTCATCATGGTCTCTTGAGTAGTAAAGGTTTTAGAAGAAATCAGGAACAGGGTCGTCTCCGGATGAAGCTCTTTCAAAGCCTCGGTAATGTCAGTAGGATCAACATTAGATACAAAAT
>FIZM01000169.1 GCA_900019985.1 uncultured Clostridia bacterium | reverse complement strand
GCAAGCGGCATTGCCAAGGGCACAGGCAAGAAATGTCTTACCAACGCCCGTCGGTCCAACGATGAGCACATTGTGTCCCTGTCTGATCCAATCGCATCTCAGGAGTTCCTGAAACTGACTTCGCTTGAGGCCCCGAGGGTGCTGATAGTCGATGTCTTCAGGCATGGCGGCAACTCGAAAGCGTGCTTTCTTGCATAGCCTCGCAATTCTGTTGGATTCCCGAAGTGTCCATTCATGATCCACGATAAGGCTTAAGCGCTCTTCGAATGACAGCTCGGTTATTCCTTCAGTCTGGGAATCTCGTAGATATGCTTGGACCATTCCGGGTAAACGCATCTGACGCAGGCGTTCTAGCGTTTGTTGAATGCCCATTCTGATTCACCCCCTCCTGCAGCATAGTACTTAGCCCCTCTGACATTTTCATGATCAGGCAAGGCTGCTTGCACGGGGTGATCAAGTGATAGGTTGTCCAAGCCTTTCTCAAGGATGGACTTGACGCTCCGGTATGAGTACGCACCATATGAAATTGCCCTCTTACACGCATTGTCTACTCGTTCGGCAGTGTATTTGCTTGACAACTGAATAACACCTAAGACGGAGCGATAGCCCTGTTCTGGGTGCTGGCATCGCTCAAAAAGGTGATGAGCCCACTCTTGAACATGATCACCTATCTTACCAGCCCAAGCTTCCATGGTTTCTGGACTGCGAGAAGCGTACTTCTGGTGGGAAGCTGGCATGTGTTCTGTCTTGGTCGAGTAACGCTCCCATTTACCAAGCCGTTTATGCGTAGCCACCAGCATACCTTGATAGAAGACCTCAACCATGGTTTGGGTCGCCAAAATCTCAACAGATTTACCCACAAGCTTGAAAGGAACGCTGTACAGGTGTTTTTCAAACTCTACATGGTAGTCCATGTGAACCGTTGCTTTTTTCCACTGACGGAACTCATAGCGCTTAGGAGGTAGTGGTTTTAGAGCTGGCTTTTCCAGTTCCAAGAACCACGAAGTCCTTGAACCTTCGAGCTTCTGAAACGGTTCATTGTTCATCCCTTCCAGCTTTTCTGCTATGGCTTCGTTTGCCTCTTCTATGCTGAAGAAAGTGTGGTCTCTAAGAGCTGCTAGGATTTTCCGTTCCACATGGAGAACCGCACTCTCAACCTTGGCTTTGTCATTTGGCTTGCGGATCCTTGCTGGGAGAACGACCACACCATAATGCCGAGCCATGTCCGCATAAGTAGGGTTAATGTCCGGATCGTAGTAATTGGGCTTGGTAACGCCGGTCTTAAGGTTGTCTGGCACTACGATCGCAGGTATCCCACCAAAGAACTCAAATGCAACGCAGTGGGCTTGGATCCAGTTTCTCAAGTCCATTGACGGATACAGTCGTACAAAGGCATAGTTGGTAGCCCCAAGGGTGGCCACAAACAGGTAGGCGTCGCTAGTGTCACCGGTGACGGGATTGTGGATAGGGACGGTTTGTCCAGCCCAGTCAACGAAAACCTTTTCCCCGGCTTTATGATGCTGACGCATGACAACATCGAGGTGCTTGGCCCACTGGCGATAGTGATAACAGAACTGTGTGTACTGGAACCCGTCAGACTGGATTTCTTTGTATTCCCACCACAAGAGCTTAAGTGTTACTCCAGGCCGGGACAGCTCCTTATGGACCTTCTGCCAATCCGGCATCGCTTGGGGAGGTTTTCGAATACTAACGTCAACATAGAGCATCGCTTCTAAGGCTCTGTCAGTCATTTCTTGCACCGATGGCCACGATAGGCCTGCATGAGCAGCCCTTTGAACTAGGTCGCTTACAGTACTAGGTGAAACATTGCAGCTTGTAGCTATCTGCCGGTTACTCAGTCCATCTTGCCATTTCAGCTTTAGGATTTCTCGAATCTTCCGCACGGATATCCTCCTTGTGGCCATGGCCTCTGCGTCCACCTTTCTTCTAAGTTACTTGTGAACTTAGATTTTGGACGCAATTGTCCTATGGCAAATTGATATTTGAGGATACCCCCACCAAAACTGATCGGCTTAGACCGTATTTGGTGATCGGCATGAACCGTTTCGGGTGATCGACTTGAACCGTATCCGGCGATCGGCAT
>FIZM01000168.1:411-2159 GCA_900019985.1 uncultured Clostridia bacterium | reverse complement strand
TGGTCATAGATTGGCACAGGATAATGGATCCCTGTTTCTATACCGGAATCTCTAAGCTTCAGTGCCAGGTCGTCTCTGGTCATGCCTGCCTTATTGGCATCTATTGATACTGTGTATTGATGAAATACGTGGTCTATATGGGGCGCAACGTAAGGTGTCATAATGCCCCTATCTTTAAGAGCGCTGAGCCCGTCTGTGATATAGGCTGCATTACTGCGCCTTGTTTCTGAGAATTCATCTATCAGTTTTACCTGTTCGATTCCTATAACCGCTGCTACCTCAGTCATGCGGTAGTTGTATCCGATGAGAGTGTGGTTATATTTGCTTTCCTGGCCGATGTTGCGAAGACGTCTCAAGCGTAAGGCGAGGTCATCATCGGAGGTAGTGAGGAACCCACCTTCCATGGTATGGAGGTTTTTCGTAGTATACGTGCTGAAACATGCAATATCTCCGATGGTTCCGATTTTCTTGCCCCTGTACTTTGCTCCAATGGCTTGGGCAGCGTCTTCCACGATAAAAAGGCCGTATTTATCTGCGATAGCCTTTATCTTGTCCATCTCCGCAGGTTGTCCGTAAAGGTGGACAGGTTCAATTCCCACTGTCCGTGGGGTTATGCTTTGTTCGATGAGGTCAGGATCGATATTGAAGGTTTCAGGATCAATATCGACAAATACCGGCGTACCACCGCAATAGAGTATCGCATTGGCAGACGACGCGAAGCTAAAAGGTGTTGTAATAACCTCATCGCCGGGCCTGACGCCTAGAGCCATAAACGCCAGGTGCAGTGCTGCAGTTCCGGAACTGACAGCTATGACGTGCTTGCATCCGAGGTATTCGGCGAGGGCATTCTCGAATTCCATTACTTTTTCGCCTTGTATTAATCTGCCTGATCTAAGTACTGATATAACAGCTTCTTCCAGTTCAGTGCTATGATACGGGCTTGCCATCCGAACTCTCATCGTATCTTCCTTTCCATATCTTCCTATACCTAAGTATACAACGAATGCCCTGTCTCCGGGAGAGAGACAGGACACAAATCATACTTCTCCGAGGATGAATAATTTCCTGCCTATTCTAACCTCTTTTAACATAACTCACCTGCCTTTAGTTGTCTATGCCGTCAGGTTCAGTTAAAATGAAATCCGGAGGGTTACAATGGACAACATCTTATTAAGAGGACTGAATCCTATGCAGCGGCAAGCAGTCTGCCATACCGAAGGGCCGCTGCTTATACTTGCAGGTGCAGGAAGCGGCAAGACAAGGGTCTTGACGCATCGAATTGCGTATCTCATCGGGGGAAAAGGGGTATTTCCCGGCAATATCCTTGCAGTCACATTTACGAACAAGGCTGCACGGGAGATGCGTGAACGTGTCGAAGCTCTTGTCGGGCCGTGGAGCAAGTCTATCTGGGTAAGCACATTCCACGCCTTCTGCGCCAGGGTGCTGCGGCGTGACATCGACAAGCTGGGCATATCAAAGACCTTTACCATCTTTGATTCTTCTGATCAAAAGTCTGCGATGAAAAAGGCTTTGAGCATGGTGAACCTTGAAGGGACAAACCTTGAGCCTGATGCTCTGCTGCATGCGATAAGCAGTGCCAAGAGTGAGCTTATCAGTTGTGAGGATTACGCACACAAAGCAAGCGGATTCTGGGAAAGGCAAGTGGCCAAGGTTTATCCTGTTTATCAGAGAGTTCTAAGGGAGAACAACGCCCTGGATTTTGACGACTTGCTCGTAGAAACGGTGAG
>FIZM01000168.1:0-362 GCA_900019985.1 uncultured Clostridia bacterium | reverse complement strand
GTATGCGGTGACCCGGACCAGTCCATTTACCAATGGAGAGGTGCAGACATAAGGAACATCCTCGACTTTGAGTCTGATTATCCCGACGCCACGGTTATAAAGCTTGAGCAGAATTACCGTTCTACCCAGACCATCCTGGATATTGCCAATAGCGTGATATCCAGGAATCAAGAAAGGAAAGACAAGGAGCTTTGGACTGAGAACGGAAAAGGATGCCGGGCTGTATGTTATCAGGCCTATGACGGGCGGGATGAAGCTTCCTTCGTAGCTTCTGAGATCGAGCAGGCTATGATGGAAGGGGAAAACCAGGCCAGATACGGCGATTTTGCTGTGCTCTACCGCACAAATGCGCAATCGCGAAT
>FIZM01000167.1:191-2539 GCA_900019985.1 uncultured Clostridia bacterium | reverse complement strand
TTCACGTAGATATGCGTTCCGTCATCCATGAGGCTTTCAGGGATAACCGGACGAATGACATTTTCCAGGATATCTTCCATAAGGGTTTCGCACCGGACATCGGGATCATGCTGGGCTGCTATGACTACCCCTGCTATCCTTTTCGGGATGTCTCCTTCGTACTCTACGGTGACCAGAGACTTCCCGTCAGGCCTCAGATACTCCAAGGTCCCGTCTTTACGGACATCTGCCAGCCTTTTCGTGAGTTTATGCGCAAGGACTATAGGCATCGGCATAAACTCAGGCGTCTCGGAAGTGGCAAAACCGTACATAAGCCCCTGATCTCCGGCACCGAGCCAACTGTATCCCGATTCATTGGTCACGCCTGCTGCCTCCAGCTGTCGTGCCTCAAGAGACTTGTTAACACCTTGAGCGATATCGCTTGACTGTCCGTTTATGGATGTGATAACCCCGCAAGTTTCAGCATCAAACCCGTACTTCGCCCTGGTATATCCGATATCCATCACTGTCTCGCGGACTATGTCAGCGACCTTTGCCATAGTGTGCCAGCATGGTGTAGTTATCTCACCCATCACTAAGACAAGGCCGGTAGTCGCTGCAACTTCACAAGCCACTCTGGCGCCAGGGTCCTCTTTAATGATTGAATCCAGTATCGCATCTGCTATTTTGTCGCAGAGCTTGTCTGGGTGGCCTTCAGTAACCGACTCTGAAGTCACCAGCCGCCTGTACTTGCCTTGACTTTTGCACGGTTGTCTTTCCACAGCACGAACCCCCTTTTCAGCGACAACATATAAAAAAGCCCCTCCCGTCATCGGGAAGAGCAAATTAGCCTCTCATCTCCCAGAACGGAAGTTCTGCAGGACTTGGCACCGTGCAGACTGACAAGGAGCCTGTCGGTTGCCGGGTTTCATTGGGCCCGCCCCTCCACCACTCTTGATAAGAGCTGTCCTAATGATATTCATTTTGTAGGAGTACCGTTAATATTATACTACCCAGCTTGTGGAAACGCAACCATTGCCTGCGCCCAGGCGTTACGACATGTGAGAAAGACCGAGCACGTCCTGCTGCTCCTTCGTCAGCGCTTTGGCTTTGCGCTCTCTCATAGGCTTAGAGGCTTTCTTAGGAGAGGTCAGTTCGCTAATCCAGCGCACAAAAGCCTTTCCTCCGTCTTTACCGTCAGATGCAAACTCAAGACACTGTGAAAGGAACTCCTGCACATTACCGTCGAGCATAGGCTCGCCTCGAGCGACAAATATCCTTTCATGAACTGTGGCAATGGTACCTTCTTCCGCGGTGAGGAGCTCCTCGACTATCTTTTCACCCGGACGCACGCCGGTAAACACGATCTCAATGTCGTAATCAGGATCAAAACCTGAAAGCCTTACGAGGTCACGGGCAAGGTCAACAATCTTTACAGGCTCGCCCATGTCGAGGACGAAGACTTCGCCTCCTTTTCCCATGGCTGCAGCCTGGATCACGAGTTGGACAGCTTCGGGAATGGTCATGAAATAGCGCACCATATCAGGGTGGGTCACAGTAATAGGGCCGCCCTTCTCGATTTGGCGCTCAAACAGCGGAATGACGCTGCCTCTACTCCCGAGGACGTTTCCGAACCGGACAGCCATAAACTTAGTGGAACTCCGCTTAGCCAAAGCCTGAATCAAGAGTTCAGCTGCTCTTTTGCTTGCTCCCATAACATTGATGGGATTGACCGCCTTGTCAGTGGAGATCAGGACGAATCTTTCAACTCCGGTCCTGTCCGCAGCACTTGCCACATTCCATGTTCCCAAGACATTGTTGTGGATGGCTTCTTCAGGGTTGGATTCCATGAGCGGAACATGTTTATGGGCAGCTGCGTGAAATACTACATCAGGCTTGTACCACGAAAAGACCCGGTCAATCCTCTCTTTGTTTCTGATATCTGCAATAATCGGGATTGTATGTATCTCAGGAAAAGTCTCATGAAGCTCTATATCAACCTCGAATATATCGTTTTCTCCATGTCCGAGCAGTATAAGCCTTCTGGGATTAAACGAGGCTACTTCTATTGAGAGTTCTCTGCCGATGGATCCGCCGGCACCTGTGATAAGCACTGTCTTACCCGACAGATATCTGCCTATCTTCTCTAAGTCCCGCTTGACTTCTTCCCTTCTTAAAAGGTCTTGTATCTCTACAGCCCGGATTCTGCTGATATCCAACGTACCGTCAAGGATCTCATATACGCCGGGGATAGTCAGGACCTTCACGCCCAGGCCGTCGCAGGAGCGGACTATCTCCCGCACAACTGTTCCCGGAGCGGAAGGCATAGCTATTATGACTTCTTCTATATTATACGACTCGACGAGATC
>FIZM01000167.1:0-124 GCA_900019985.1 uncultured Clostridia bacterium | reverse complement strand
GACCTTAGTTCCCTTGCAGCCATAACCCCGGCTTCACCTGCACCGGCTATTAAGATCTTGCGGGTCTTTCCGCATGCAGCTTGCTCTAACCCTGCCCTCTTTATGTGCCTGGCTGCAACCACAT
>FIZM01000166.1 GCA_900019985.1 uncultured Clostridia bacterium | reverse complement strand
TGTCCCTCCGGGTTGCGCTTCCTCGGATCGCGTCCCCTCGAGTTGCGTAAGTCATAGTCTGTCCTTTCTCAGCTCTCCTGGTCTCCAAATCTCCAAACGCCAATACTGAACAGCCTTCAGTCACCTGAACCCGGGTGTATAACCTCAAGGAGCTCTTCAAGGCCTTCAACTAACCTTGGTCCGGGGCGAGTCAGAATGTCAGGGTCGATTTTGTGGACGCGCTTTGTCATGCACGCAGATATCGTGCTCCAGGCAGGCCTGGAATAGACGTCTTCCGGTTCTTGCCATAGGGTTATGATCACATCAGGATCCCTTTCAATAACAACTTCCAGGCTGAACTCAGGCCACTCCATACCTGCATCATGGGCAATGTTTTCTCCGCCGGCGTACCGGATAAGCTCATCGATAAAAGTACCCGGCCCTACAGTCATAAGAGGATCGTCCCATATCTCCACAAAAACCCTGGGCCTGCCGCCTTTGGCCACGGCGTCAGCTGATTTTTGTCGAATGTCTCGGATCCTGTTATCGAGCCTTTCCACAAGGAGTGTTGCAGCGTCTTCTTGCCCTGTGACTTTACCAACTAACATGATGCTTCCCAAAACATCAGGGAGGCTTTTCGGATCCAGAGCCAGAACAGGTATGCCTAAATCAGAGAGGGTTTCTATGACAGGCAATTGCATGCTTGCAACTGCAACTACAAGATCAGGGGAGATCTCCACTATCTTTTCGATATTCATTTCCACTTGACCGACTTTGGGCTTCAACTTAGCTTCCGGAGGATAATTGCACTCCTCAGTTACACCTGTTACCTTCTCACCAAGGCCTAAGGAAAACAGGATCTCGGTATTACTCGGAGCAATGGAGACAATGCTTTCAACAGGTAATTCGACTTTGACCTCCCTGCCCAGTGCATCGATGATACTGGGTCCGCTCTGCGCTACAGCACCCAGAGGACTGCCCAGCAGCGCAACGCTGAGCACAACAACAATAACTGCAAGAACCGGCCTACACGAAACTACGTCCACGTCACAACCTCCTATTCCGGTATCAGTCGGCAAAGCCTGCCGCTTATCTCCCTGGAAACACTAAGCTTCCCGCCTCAGCCGTAGTTTCCCTAATCAGCTCCGGTAAAGAGAAAATGCCCCAACCTTTCGCCGGGGCATCTCGCCAAAACACACTTTTGGCTTGAAACCCCTTTGTCCCGAAGGCGTAACAAGCAAACCTCGACAGGCAGGTCTCCTGGCTTCCGGCTCATAGCACTTCCTTAGGCCTTCCCCATCCATGAGTGGCGTAACGAAAGGATGCTCACCGGGTACAGTGGCGGGAACCGCGGGATTACAGGAT
>FIZM01000165.1 GCA_900019985.1 uncultured Clostridia bacterium | reverse complement strand
CGAAGTCCGAGCGGACGTATCCATTGATGATCAACGGATCTCGGCCATAGGAAAGGATTTGCCCGAATCTGCCGAAAGGATCACTCTGGATGCCACAGGGAAATACGTCCTTCCAGGAGTCATTGACGCTCATACCCACTTCGCTCTACGCTCCCGCGGCACAGTCACAGCAGATGACTTTGCTTCAGGAACAAAAGCCGCAATATGCGGCGGGGTCACGACCGTTATCGATTTCGCAGACCAACTCCAAGGCATGACTTTGCGAGAAGCAGCCCAAGTGCGTATCGATGAGGCGAAACCCCATGTCTTTGCAGATTTCGCCTTGCACATGACTGTTACAAAGGCTACGGACAATATCGAAAAAGAAATGGAAGACCTCCTCGGCCTCGGCGTAGGTGCTGTAAAGCTCTTTACCACATACAGATCCGCAGGATACCTCCTTGAAAGGGATGACTTTGCCCGGGTTGCAAAAGCAGCTCACCGAGCAGGGATTCTCATAACAGTCCATGCTGAAGACAATAACCTCATCGAAAACATTGAAGCGCAATTGAAATCAAAAGGTATGACAGCTCCTTCCTTCCACGCCGTATCAAGGCCGGCGGCCGCAGAAGAGCTAGCCATTACAACTACATCTACCATACTTGGTGAAGCAGGAATCCCTGTTTATTTCGTCCATGTATCCAGCGAGCCGGGCCTACGGGCGGTGAAAGCGGCAAGGAGATCCGGATATACAGTCTACGCTGAAACAGCGCCTCACTACTTGGTTTTGGATTCCGGCTTATACAAGAGAGATGACGCACGGGAGTTCATCATGACTCCCCCACTCCGGGGGCCTCGTGACAAAGATGTCCTCTGGAAAGGGATACTTAAGGGCGAATTTGATGTCATTGCAACTGACCATTGCAGCTTTACCCGCAAGCAGAAGGCTAAAGGCACTTCCTGCTTTGACACGCTCCCGGGAATCCCGGGTGTCGAAACCTTGCTCCCCCTTATCCATCACGAAGGGGTGGTGCAGCGAGGAATGCCCCTTTCTGAGCTTGTTAGGATGCTCTCGTACCGCCCGGCAAGGTTGTTCGGGCTTTATCCGAAGAAAGGTGTAATCGCCGAAGGCGCAGATGCAGATATTGTTATCTTCGACCCGGATCTTGAAAAGACCATCAGTTCTTCTTCGCATCATTCCAAGGCCGATTATTCACCTTACGAAGGAATGACAGTTAAGGGATACCCGTCTACTGTCTTTCTCAGAGGTGAGATAGCATACGACAACGGGAAATTCCTCGGAGCCCCGGGGAGTGGCAGGTTTGTTGCTTCGAAAGGGCCGTTAGGTATGAACAATGACTGTCGTTAAACAAAACCTTAGGGTACGCTGATAGGTTTGGCATTTTACGATTACGTGTGAAGGAGGACGCCGAATGAAGTTTACCGAGGAACAAGTGGCGAAGATTAAAGAAGCTGCAGAGAAGTATACCGATGATATCGTAACATTTTTACGGGATCTAATCGCAATACCCAGTTTCAGTTCTCAAGAAGGTGACTGCATTAAGAGAATCAAGGAAGAAATGGAGAAAGTCGGGTTTGATGAAGTCAGGATTGACGCCATAGGCAATGTCATCGGCACAATCGGAAGCGGTCCCAAGAAGATCCTCTATGACTCCCATATTGACACAGTAGCTATCGCTGACCCGACTGCATGGAAGTTCGATCCGTTCGAAGGCGAGTATAAAGACGGCATAATCTACGGGCGCGGAGCTTCCGACAACAAAGCAGCGATTGCATGCATGGTTTACGCAGGAAAAATCATCAAAGAACTCGATCTTCTCCCTGAAGACGTCACATTGTATATCGCAGGAATTGTCCAAGAGGAAGACTGCGACGGATGGGCAGTCTATGAGATGATCACTACACAAGGGATCAAACCTGACTGCGTGGTATTGGGAGAATGCACAAACCTTGCGATCAACCGCGGCCATAGAGGACGCTGCGAGATCAAAGTAACGACAAAAGGAGTCTCCTGTCATGCCAGCGCCCCAGAGCGCGGGGTAAACGCGATCTACAAGATTATGCCGATCATACAGGGAATTGAGAAGCTACAGGGCAACTTGAAAGACGATCCCTTCCTGGGGCCTGGAAGCATCGCTGTGACATCCATCGAGTGCAAGACAGGTTCTCTGAACGTCGTGCCTGATGAGTGCACGATCTATATTGACAGGCGCATGACTGTAGGCGAAACAACCGAGTCTTCAATAGAAGAGATTAGGTCTCTTCCCGGCGCAGAAGATGCTGAAGTCACCCTTCTGAAGTACGACACTCCCAGCTGGACCGGATATGTGCCTGAGTGGGATAAGTACTTCCCCACATGGGTGCTGGAGGATGACCATCCGCTGGTCCGGGCAGGACAGGAATGCGGCGAGGTCCTGTTCGGCAGCATGCCCCCGACAAGCAAGTGGGTGTTCTCAACCGACGGCATAGCTACCATGGGCAGGCTTGGCATACCCACAATAGGTTTCGGGCCGGCTGAAGAGAGGCACGCACACTCTGTTGACGACCAGGTACGAGTAGATCATCTGACGAAATCAGCAATGTTCTATACCCTGTTCCCTGCTGTGTACTCTGCCAGGATTAAGTAGTTTGAAAGGCAAGTAGTTTTTAACCTCCTTGAGGTACGATATCCGGATTAAAGAGAAGGTGACTCATATGCTTGTTGAGGTGTCTTTAGAAGTCAATGGAGAGCAAGTGAAAAAAGAGGTCCCTGCTTCCCGTACTTTGCTGGAGTTCCTCCGGGAAGACCTGGGCCTCACAGGCACAAAAGAAGGTTGTGGCAAAGGAGAATGCGGAAGCTGCACTGTCCTTGTTGACGGCAAACCCGTAAACTCCTGCTTAATACTGGCATACCAGGTTGACGGGTGCAAAGTCACGACTATAGAAGGATTGGAGATGAACGGAGAACTCCATACGCTGCAGGAAGCATTCATTGAAGAAGGTGCAGTGCAATGCGGTTTCTGCATACCGGGGATGATAATGTCTGCAAAAGCGGTCCTAGATACCAATCCCAAACCGACAAGGGATGAGATTCGCCGGGGGATTTCAGGCAACCTCTGCAGATGCACAGGCTATGTCAAAATAATCAATGCAGTCGAAGCTGCCTCAAAGTCCGGGTGCGGGAAGAGCTCTTGTTGTCAGGAGTGAATGGTTAGTTGATAGCAGCGATTATTCTGGGGGCCGGCGAATCTACCAGAATGGGCACTTTGAAACAGCTCCTACCATGGGGAAATAGGACCGTAATTGAAGCATCAGTTGATGCAGCTTGCAGGGCCCCAGAGGTTGACCGGGTTGTGGTAGTACTCGGGCATGAAGCAGACAGGATAAAGGCTGTGCTCGAAGAGACACACCGTCCTAAACTGAGTATTACTGTGAACCCCGACTACAAGCTGGGCATGTTTACATCAGTGAAGGCGGGCATCCGCTCGCTTGACGAAAAGGTAAGAGCATTCTTCATCGCACCGGCGGATCAGCCCGAAGTGCGGAGCAAAGATTACAGCGATATCCTTCAGGTTTTTCAAAGCCGGGAGGAACATGTAGACATAGTAATCCCTGCATATGAAGGCAGAGGAGGACACCCTACTCTGTTTCGTGCATCCCTTTCCGAAGAAATCCTGGATATGCCTTATGACGGAAATGGGTTGCGCGATGTGATCGAGAAGCACAGAGACAGGGTAATCCGTGTGAAGATGGATTATCCAGGCATTGTGCATGACCTGGATACCAAGGAAGACTATCGTCAAGCACTAACAAGGAGGAACAAGGCATGACATTCGGAGAAGGCGACTCTTTAGCTGTATACGAAGCTATAAACCGTGCAATAGAAGAAGGACGTCCTGCTGCTCTAGCAATTGTAGTAGCAACTACCGGCTCATCACCGGGCTTGCCCGGATTTAAGATGCTGGTCTTTTCCGACGGAACATCAATTGGAACCGTAGGCGGAGGAACACTTGAGGCCCAGGTCATAAAAGAGAGCATCCATGTCCTTGTGGAAAACACCCCAAAGTTCATGGAAGTTGACCTGACTCCCATGGATAGAGACAAATTGGGAATGATCTGCGGCGGCCGGGCGAAGGTCTACATTGAACCCATTGTCCCCCGCCCTAGGGTTGTCATATTCGGGGCTGGCCATGTAGGTATTGCCACAGCCCGCATTGCAAGGATTGCAGGATTCCGGGTAACCCTGGTTGACGATAGGCCTGAGTTTGCCGAGGCAGCGGAAAGTGCAGCAGACGAAGTGATTATTACGGACTTTGAGACTGCAGTGGAAGACTTGAAGGTGGATCCCGGGACATACATTGTCATTGTCACCCGCGGCCACAGCCACGACAGAGATGTTCTGGAGGGATGCCTCAGAAAAGGCCTGCCTCATCCTGCTTATATCGGCATGATTGGAAGCAAGACAAAGGTTCGTAAGATTTTCGAGGAACTGAAAAGTGAAGGCATTCCTGAAGAAGATATAAACCGGGTGCATTCGCCCATCGGGCTTTCAATCGGCGCCAAAACCGCACAGGAAATAGCTGTGAGTATCGTTGCCGAGATGATTGCCGTGAAAAATAACAGTCTGTAGAATCCTGCCACAGGTTGCAAGGAGGCATATCAAAGTGAGTGTCCGACCGAGAATGAAAGAGCTTTCGGATGAAGAGCGAAAATCCGGATTTGACGAGGTCGAAAAAGGGCTCGCACTTCACCAGGCCCTTCCTGAAGCCTCAAGATGTCTTTTCTGTCACGACGCGCCATGTGTTTCAGGATGCGTTGCCGGAATTGATGTGGTCGGTTTCATACGCCGCCTCAAGACAAGAAACTTCATAGGCGCTGCAAGGCTTGCAAGGGAAGCTAACGTCTTCTCAGCGGTATGCGCCAGAGTATGTCCATCGGAAGAGCAGTGCGAAAGGCCGTGCTCCAGTACAAACCTGGCTGAACCCATCGCCATTGGAGCTCTGCACAGGTTCATAACTGACGAAGAACTCAAGCGGGGCATACGTCCGAGGCAAGCCGGCACTCCTACGGGAAAGAAGGTCGCAGTGATAGGGGCGGGGCCTGCAGGGCTTACATGCGCCCATGAGCTTGCAGCACAAGGCCATGAAGTCACAGTCTACGAAGCTGAAGATGAGCCCGGAGGACTCATGATCTACGGCATACCGAGATACCGCCTTCCCCGTGAAGTGGTAAACAAGGAAATCGAGTATGCTCTGTCCCCCGGCGTCAATGTGAAGACAGGGGTCAGAGTCGGTAAAGACATTTCATTTGATGAGATAAAGAAGGATTACGACGCTGTTTTCATTGGAATAGGCCTGGGTTACAGGACTCAAGCGGATATTCCCGGACACGACCTCCCAGGCGCGCTCGATGCAGGAGAATTCCTGCGTTTGGCAGCACTGGGAGAGGCGCCCCGACTGTCAGGAGACGTGGCAGTCATCGGCGGCGGCAACGTAGCCATGGACGCAGCTTGCACCGCCATAAGGGCAGGTGCAGACAAAGTCATCGTCCTCTACAGGCGCACAGAAGAAGAAATGCCTGCATGGAAGCGGGAGATTGAGTTTGCTCGGAAAGAAGGCGTGGAATTCCGGTACCTTGTCGCTCCTCTGAGATTTGTTGAGACAGACGGTAAGCTTGCAGGGATTGAATGCGTCTCCACCAAACTGGGAGAGCCTGATTCAAGCGGACGCCCAAGGCCGGAAGCTGTACCAGGGAGCGAACATGTTGTTGATGTCTCCTACGCAATCCTGGCTACCGGCCAGGCACCGTGGCCTGAAGCTAAAGAGGTGTTCAGCGGCATTGAACTTAACCCTTCCGGTACTGTAAAGGTGGAGCCCGACACTCTGGCTACTTCAGTTGAAGGGGTATTTGCAGGAGGAGACGCTGTCAACGGAGGCAAGACTGTCGTTCAAGCTGTTACCGACGGCAAACTGGCGGCAAAGTCCATTAATGACTTCCTTTCAAAATAAACTGAGCATCTGCTGTGAAGTTGTGACTTTTGTCTTGGGGCTTTTGAGACTAATTTGAGGAGGGACCGTGCATGGTTGATCTGTCGTTAGAATTCTGTGGCGTGAAGTTTCCTAACCCGTTTACCCTGGCTGCAGCACCGACCACCGACTCAGCTGAAATGGTGGCAAGGGCATTTGAAGCCGGCTGGGGAGGAGCGATCTTGAAAACAACATCAGTTGAAACGGAAGAAGTCTCCCTTGTGTATCCAATGATGTCCGGCATAGACCTGGAAGATAAGAAACTCATGGGACTCCAGAACATTGACCTCATCTCTGAGCGGCATATAGATGAAGTTGAAAAAGACGTAAAAGCCCTGAAGAAAGAGTTCCCTGACAAAGTGGTAGCAGCCAGCATCATGGGATCGAAGAAAGAAGACTGGCAAGAATTAGTCAGACGCCTGGAAGCTGCAGGAGTAGACCTTATCGAGTGCAGCTTCTCTTGCCCGCACGGCATGCCTGAACGCGGCATGGGTTCCACGATCGGACAGGACCCCGAGCTTACAGAACGCACAGCCCGCTGGGTAAAGGAAGCTGCCACAAGAGTGCCGGTAGTCATAAAGCTTACCCCGCAAATTGCTGACATTACCGCAGCGGCCGCTGCAGTAAAACGGTCAGGCGCTGACGGAGTATGCGCCATCAATACGCTGAAAAGCCTTATAGGAGTCGATCTTGATACGTTCATACCTTATCCTAACGTCGGAGGTTTTTCCACATACGGCGGATACTCAGGCCCTGCCATTAAGCCTGTGGCTTTAAGATGTGTGGCTGAGATAGCGAAAGCAGTGGATATTCCCATAGCCGCAGTAGGCGGGATCAGCACATGGCGCGATGCAGTGGAATTCCTGCTGGTAGGCGCTACTAACATCCAGATCTGTACTGCAGTCATGCACCACGGATTCAGGATTATTGAGGACCTTATAGATGGCCTCTCTGTGTACCTCGAGGAAAAGGGCATGAGCTCCGTCAAGGAACTCGTCGGCAAGTCGCTGCCGTTCATTGTCGACCACTCAGTGCTATCCAGGGCTTACAAAGTCATATCCAATGTAAACCGCGAAACATGCATCAAGTGCGATGTCTGCTACATTGCATGCAGAGACGGAGCACATCAGGCAATTGAGCTTGATGAGGATAGATTCCCGATTATTCTTGAAGACAAGTGCAAAGGCTGCGGAATGTGTGAGACGGTATGTCCTGTTGAGGGCTGCATAACTCTTATACCAAGGGAGAGTTGAGTATGACAGGATTCAGTGTGACAGTTCCCAAGAACATTGAGGAAGCCCTTGGACTGCTTGAGAAATGGGGGCGCAACGCAGCTGTAATCGCAGGCGGGACTGACCTTGTCGTCGAACTGAAAGACAAGGTCAAATCCCCGAAAATTCTGGTAGATATCGGGCGCATCCCTGAGCTGCGCGGGATAAGCGAGACCGAAGACGGCCAAGTGTGGATAGGTGCTCTGTCCACCCATTGTGAAATAGCCTCATCAGATATGGTCAAAGAGGCTGCACCGGCCTTGGCCGAAGCTTGCGCCTTCGTTGGGTCTCCGCAGATAAGAAACAGGGGCACTATCGGGGGAAATATCTGCACCGCGTCACCTGCAGGAGATACAATACCTCCTCTATATGTTTTCGAAGCATCTGTCGAAGTCAGAGGGCCCAACGGAACGCGGCAAGTGCCGATAGAATCGTTCTTCGAAGGCCCGAAAAAATCAGTCTTATCACCTCAAGAGATAGTCCTCGGGGTCAAAGTCCCGAAACTGGGTAAGGAGTACGTTTCGTTCTTCAGAAGGCTGGGACAGCGAAAATCGTTGGCAATATCAGTTGTAAGCGTGGCATTTGCAGGAAAGTGCGAGGGACCCGGTCTCTTTAGCGATGTCAGAGTCGCCCTGGGCGCAGTGGCGCCTACAGTGGTCCGGGCACGCACTGTGGAAAATGCCCTATCCAACACGAAACTGGATCCGAAAACCCTGGAATCCGTTACAAAACTGGCATTCCGTGATTCCGTGCCCATTACAGACGTAAGAGGTTCCCTGGAGTACCGCAGGGATATGGCATGCAACCTCCTTTATGAAGGCTTGCTTAATATGATGGAATGCCCGAAGGCGGGCTAGGGCCTGCAGAGGTTAGAGTTAAGAAAGAACATTCAAACATGAGGGTTAGGGGGTTCGGAAGAGATGAAAACCACTGTGAGTCTCTTCGGTGAAATGAAAAAATACGCAGATAAAGACAGATTTCAGCTGGAGCTTGAGGACGGTTCAACTGTTGCCCATCTTCTGGACCACCTGAAAATTGAAGACAGAATCTACATTGTCGTCCTCATTGATGGCAGGCGAGTCTATGAAGAAGAGCCTATTCCAAACGGCGCCGAGGTAATCCTCATGACCCCGACAGGCGGCGGTTGACGGCGCTCCGGAAAGGTTCCGGGCTTCATACGGCTCTGACTGGATGAGGAGGGGGGTAACATAGATGACAGAAACCAGATGGGTTGGCAAGGAAGTCAAAAGGATTGACGCTGAGGACAAAGTCCGCGGCACGCTCAAGTACATGGGAGACCTTTCCTTTCCAAACATGATATACGGAGCCGTGTTGCGGAGCAAGTATCCCCACGCCTTAATAAAGAAGATTGACACCACACAGGCAAAGGAGCTTGAAGGAGTAGTAGCAGTCTTAACCCATGAAGATGTCCCCGGCTTAAACGGGTTTGGCATTTCAATCCCGGATCAACCGGTCCTGTGCGGTGACAAGGTGCGATACATGGGAGATGCAGTTGCCCTTGTAGGCGCAGAAACAAAGGAGATCGCAGAACAAGCCCTTGAGCTCATAGAAGTTGAATATGAACCTCTACCTGTTGTTGACGATCCCGAAGAAGCATTGCTTGATACGTCTCCCCTTATTCATGAATCAGGGAATGTCCATAACCATGTAAAAATCCAGCGGGGAGACGTAGAGAAGGCGTTCAAAGAAGCTGCGGTTGTAGTTGAAAACACCTACTATACACCCAGGCAAATGCATGCCTTCCTTGAGCCTGAAGCAGGAGTTGCAACTATAGACGAAGATAAGAACATTACGATTTATTGCGGAGGACAGCATCCTTACAGAGACCAGCTCCAGGTCGCACGGGCTCTGGGCATGAACCCAAGGAAGATCCGGATAGTGAACTCACCCAGCGGAGGGGCGTTCGGCGGAAAAGACGAGATCACTCTCCAAATATACCTTGCCCTTCTCACGCTGCATACAGGCCGCCCGGCAAAAATCGTGCTGTCCCGGGAAGAATCGGTTGTTGCCGGAATGAAACGTCATCCAATGAAAGTCCAAATAAAAACTGCAGCAGCAGCTGACGGAACCATTCTTGCAAACCAGGTGAGGGTTGTCTCTGACACCGGTGCGTACGCATCTTTAGGCGGGCCTGTCATCGGATTCGCAGTAGAACACTCATGCGGCCCGTACAGAGTAGACAACGTGAACCTGGAAGGCCTCTGTGTATACACAAACAACGGTGTAGCAGGTGCGTTCAGAGGGTTCGGTGCAAACCAGGTTACATTCGCCATGGAAACTCAAATGGATATGATCGCAGAAAAACTCGGCATAGATAGGTTGGAGATCCGAAAGAAGAATGCCTTGCGCCATGGCGATATAGGCCCTTTAGGCCATAAGATGACAGCTTCCGTAGGATTGATGCGCACGCTGGAGGCAGCTGAGAAGTCCGGCCTGTGGCAGATGAGAGAGGAATTGAAGGCAAATCCCAGCGCTCCTTATAAGAAGCGTGGTATCGGAATTGCCTGCTCATTCCAAGGCTGCGGTCTTGGAAGAGGCCTCCCCGACTACGGCGCGGCAAGAATAGAACTCCTGCCTAATGGACAGTTTGTAGTAGGTTTAAGCTGTCCTGAAATCGGCCAGGGGAACACCACTGCGTTTACGCAGATAGCGGCAGATGCCATCGGATGCCATATTGACGACGTTATAGTGATAGTAGGAGATACGGCTCGCACCCCGGATTCCGGCACATCTACAGCATCACGTTCCATATACACCGGTGGGAATTCTATACAGCGCGCTGCCGAAGAGCTGCGCAAAGCCATTGCTCCTGTGGCAGCCGAAGCTCTTGGCGTGCCTGAAGATGACATCTCCTTTGAGTATGGCAAGGTAGTCGCGAGATCCTGCAAAGACAAAACGCTTACATTTAGGGATCTCGCTGACCATGCAGCATCAAAGGGATTGTCGTTGAAAGGCGAAGGCCACTTCATATGGCCTGTGGCTGATGCTGACGTCGGCTATATCGGCATACCTCACCTGCTTTACAGCTATGCAACTCAGATAGCACTGGTTGAAGTCAACACCCTGACAGGCGAAACTGAAGTCCTCCAGGCACTATCTGTCCTGGACCCGGGCAAAGCCATAAACCCGCAGGGAATCGAGGCCCAATCCGAAGGCGGCGTCGTGATGGGCATGGGCTATGCTCTGACTGAGGATATAATCATAGAAAAAGGACTGTTCCAAACGAAGAACTTCTCAACATACATACTCCCTACCAGCCTCGACATGCCTTGCGAAATCGAAACGAT
>FIZM01000164.1 GCA_900019985.1 uncultured Clostridia bacterium | reverse complement strand
ATGCTGACGGAGAAGGCGGAGGAGCACGCCATAGGAGTATTCGAGAAGAACCTGAGGAATCTTCTTTTGCAGTCTCCTGTTGAAGGCAAAGTGGTGCTGGGTATTGATCCGGGCTATCGGACCGGTTCGAAGATAGCGGTAGTGGATCCCACAGGTAAGCTGCTGGAGACCGCAACGATATATCCCCACCCTCCGCAGGAGCGTCGCGACGAGGCTGTGCGGATCATCAGGGATCTCGTAGGGAAGCATAATGTTGATGTTATTGCGATCGGCAATGGAACTGCCTCCCGCGAGACAGAGGTATTTATCAGCGAGCTTATAAAGGATTCGGGTCTTAGCTTAAGATATGTAATCGTGGATGAAGCCGGTGCTTCGGTCTATTCTGCTTCTGATGCAGGGCGCGAGGATTTGCCGGATCTTGACGTATCAATAAGGGGTGCTGTGTCAATTGCCCGCCGGCTTCAGGACCCTTTGGCTGAGCTTGTGAAGATCGATCCCAAATCTATCGGAGTAGGTTTGTACCAGCATGACGTCAACCAGGCCAGGCTTGGCGAAGCCTTGGGGAACACAGTGGAATCATGTGTCAACTACGTGGGGGTTGATCTTAATACAGCATCTGCTGCTCTCTTATCATATGTAGCAGGCATTTCAAAGAACGTAGCTAAGAATATCGTCGCATTTCGCGAGGAAAACGGCGCGTTCAAGGCCAGGAAAGAATTGCGTTCAGTGCCCGGAATCGGTCCGAAAACGTTTCAGCAAGCGGCCGGGTTCCTAAGGATAAGGTCATTTGAAGATCCCTTTGCCATTACACCTATTCACCCTGAGTCCTACCATGTGGCTGAAGCGGTCCTTGTGCGCCTCGGGTTTTCGCCTGAGGACCTTCTCTCCCGCGAGAAAGTAACCCAGCTGCGGCGTAAGCTTGTGGATCTTGACATTAAGTCACTTGCGGAAGAGCTTAACACAGGCATTCCCACTCTGGAAGACATAGTAGACGCATTGAGGCGCCCCGGACGTGACCCCAGGAAGGAGCTTCCGGGCCCTGTGTTCCGCAGCGATGTCCTGTCCATGGAGGATCTTAAGCCGGGCATGGTGGTTACAGGAACCGTCCGGAACGTAGTGGATTTCGGCGCATTTGTTGATATCGGCGTTGAGCGGGACGGACTCGTCCATATCTCGGAGATGAGCGATTCTTTCGTGCACAGCCCGCATCATGTGGTGGCAGTAGGGGATGTAGTCAGCGTGAAAGTGATAAATATTGATTCTGACCGGGGACGCATATCTCTATCGATGCGGATCTGATAGATGCGACCCTGGACTTCGACTTCTTGCGCTACAATTCGGAAGGATTTGACTTGAAGTTGTAGAAGAGCCTGAAAGGAACATCAGACGCAGAAGGAAGGTGAGTGTTTTGGACAGTACCTCGATCAATTCCATACAGACGAAACGGAATATTTTGTTCATTACCAGGACTGCCATACTGATGGCACTCACTTTGGTAATACAGATGATGGGTATGCCACAGTACGCCACAGGACCTTTAGTCAATACAATGCTGTATCTTGCTGGCGTATTTGTGGGGATCTGGGGAGGAGTAGCAATAGGGCTCGTTACCCCTGTGATTGCTCTTTGGCGAGGTATTCTCCCTGCTCCCTTGGGACCCATGGTTCCGTTTATTGCATTGGGAAACGCTGTTTTGGTGATAATCTACGGATTGATTGAGAAGCGTAACAAGTACATTGCAGTTGTCCTTGCATCGGTGATTAAGTACCTGGTACTTGCTACCGCGGTAAGGTTCATAGTCAGTGTCCCGCCGAAAATCGCTCAAATGATGCAAGTGCCGCAGCTTGTTACCGCTCTTGCAGGAGGCGCCATCGCCATCATTCTTTCTGAAATACTTGTCCGAAGGCGGCTTATAAAACCCTGGCATGAGACGTAAT
>FIZM01000163.1:1045-9126 GCA_900019985.1 uncultured Clostridia bacterium | reverse complement strand
TGGCTCATGGTGACAGCCATCTTTCAACTGAAAGCACAGAAACCTAGCATGATTGGCTTACACCCAGCGCCGATCAGCGGTTGAGCGAGGACTAAACCACCATAGTTGGCTCATGGTAACAGCCATCGCTCACCTGAAGGAACAAAAACCAAACATCGTTAGCTTACAGACACTGCCATCGTTAGCTTATAGACACTGCCAATGACCGGTTGAAGGATTATGGACGCCTAAGCGACCTGACCCTCACTCCTCGCGGCAGGAGTTTGAGAGAAGTTATAGAAAAACTATGCCATGGGGTACCGCAGGATTATATCCAGAGCCTTGCTTATATCCTTTTTGCTTACAGTCATTGCGCTGGTAACTTGGTCTCTCAATCGGAACTCTCACATATTGGAGCAAGACAGTATCCTTGTTTATGTACCTGCAAGACAAGGCCAAGTGGAACAGGGAGTTGTCGCAGAAGGCGTTATAATAAGGGACGAGATGGTCTACCTGAGCCCCGCCGGCGGCACACTGAAGGTCGTGGCACAGGAAACCAGCAGGGTGAGGGCGGATACGGTAATAGCTGAAGTTGTTCCTGATAAAGCCCTAACTCGGACAGGCGACAACGCAGGCATCCGGTTAAACCCCGAGAAACCGGGAGTTGTCAGTTTCACCTTGGACGGATTGGAAAGAGTTCTGACTCCTTCTTCCTGGGTGGATTTTGACGCTAAGAAGGTCTCTGAGCTTATTTCAAATCCGGTGACTGTAGAATCGAATATGCACGTTGAGACAGGACAAGCTCTCTTTCGGGTGATCGACAACTACTCCGTTTATGTCCTGGTATTCCTTGAGCATGACATTGCCCAGTCAGTAAGCGATGTTTTGACGGTAGGGCGAAGATGTAATCTCAGATTTGATCCGATACCGGAACGTCTTTGTTCTGCCAGGATCGTTTCCCGGGTAGGTTCCGATGACGATTCGAAACCGGGCGCTCTGTTATTACAGCTTACTGATTATCCTCATGAGCTACATTATCTCCGACAGATCAAGGCTAAGATTGTTACCGGCATTCAAAGAGGGATCGCCATCCCTAGACAGGCTCTTGTTAAAGAGAAAGATGAATATCTGGTTTACACGCCTGCTAACCTAGGTGTAAACGCCACACCTGTAAAAGTCATTTCAACCGATGAAAGTTACGCGATTTGCCAGGGACTGAAAGAAGGTCAACAGGTGATTACGAATCCTTATGTAGTACACGAATTAGGCATTACCGTATGGAAGTAAACAGGAGGGAAAGGCATCCTTGACGACAATTGGCGAGAGGCTAAGACTTATCAAGAAACGAATCCACGAAGCAGCAGAAAGAGCAGGACGGAATCCGGAGGATATTACCATAGTTGCCGTGTCAAAGAATGTTGATGAAGAAGGCATCGCAGAAGCAGTCAGAGCAGGCGTCTCCGTGCTGGGTGAAAACAGAGTACAAGAAGCAGCAGCTAAATTCAGCAACCTCGGCAACACAATAGACGGAAAAGAGATAAACTGGCATCTCGTCGGCCACCTACAGCGAAACAAGGTTCGCCACGCCCTTCCGATATTTCAGTTGATTCACTCCCTTGACTCGTGGAAGCTGGCACAAGAGATTCAAAAAGTCGCGGAGAGGCTGGATGTAACAGCTGATTGTCTCCTTGAAATCAATGTCACAGGCAAAGCCTCAAGAATCGGGGTAGAGCCTGAAAACGCCTTAGCCCTGGCCCGCGATATCTCTGCACTGGACAGGATTAGGCTCAGAGGCGTAATGTCAATTGCCCCGATCGTAGACGATCCTTCAGAGGCAAGGCCGTATTTCCGACTGACAAGAGAAATGTGGGAAAGGATGGGCGATGCCGGCCTGTTCTACCCCGGTAAGGCACACCTTTCCATGGGCATGACCCATGATTTTGAGATAGCTGTTGAAGAAGGGGCGACCATGGTTCGGATTGGCACTGGAATATTTGGTCCGCGCGAGATACTTGCGCGAGACAGGAAGGCGGTGCTGGAGGCGTGAGAAGAGGTTTCATTGACAGGCTCCTTGACTTCATGGGGTTCGGAGAAGTGCCTGATGAAACTGACGAATTCGCTGAAGATATCCTACCGCAGAGTAACGAAGTCCCGCTTCCGGCGAGAGGCCAAAGGGGAAGGGAATTGGTTGCACTGCCTCAATCACCCAGAGCAAGACTGGTAGTTACCGAGCCGGAATCATTTGATGATATTCCGGTTATCCTTGATCACCTAAAGAAGCGTCGTCCTGTCATTGTTCGGCTGTCAGACATAGACAAGGAACTGGCACGGCGTATCTTGGACTTTGCCGGCGGTGCTACATACGCACTTAATGGCAGCATGCAGAAGGTCAGTGAAGGTGTGTTCCTGTTCACTCCAAGCAATTTTGAAATAGGCATTGATCTGCAGCAAGCAGATGAAAAGAAGGATAGGTCCCTACCTGCCTTCTTCGATAAACGCTAACATAATAAGGAGGTTTCAACAAACGTGGATTCAGAAACAAGAATTGCAGTTGTAGGTATATTTGTAGAAGACAGGCCAAATACTGCACAAAAGGTCAACGAGATTCTAAGTCTGCACGCTGATGTTATCATAGGGCGCCTCGGCGTCCCTCACATCAAGGAAAACGCAGGAGTCATAGCTTTGATTGTTAACGGAACCACAGATGAAATCGGCAGCCTCACAGGTAAACTCGGAAGCATAAAAGGCGTCAAAGTCAAATCAGCTGTGACTACATAAAACCAATAACTACGACACTCGCAGGCAAGAATAAGGAAGCGAGGCTATGTGTGATAAGAACTCACATAGCCTCGCTTTTTTGATTAAACCAATTGTACACGGTATTTTCCGAAGCCCTGATGAGTACCGTTATTACGCAGTTAAACGGAGGGTTAACTGGACAAACTAGTGGGAGGATAAGTGCCATGACAAAAAGACATCAGGCGACAGAGGGAAATATTGATAGAGAAACCGCAAACACCCTCATCAATCGCATAGCTGATTTGTCCCTTGCTATGGATAAGATGAACATTGCCGAATATGTTGAATTCCTCCGAAATCCCAAAAGGATAATCTTTGTAAATTTCTTAGGAGGACTTGCCCGAGGCTTCGGCATAGGTATCGGAGCCACGATACTTGCAGCTCTGTTCGTTATCATACTCTCCAGAATCGTTCAGCTAAACATACCTATAATCGGTGAATTCATTGCAGAAATCGTAAAAACAGTAGACAGTCACATGAAACTAAGATAGGAGGTCAACGCATGGATGAAGAGACCACCAAGACTTATCTGAAACGGTTGATGTCTGAGAAGGCAAAGCTCGAGCAACGTATAGATACGCTGGAGGGGAAGGGAGAAGGGGGAACAATGCAATCTATGAAAGACTCCATAGGTGAGCTTTCAAGTTACGATAACCATCCGGCCGATGTCTCGTCTGAGCTCTTTGAACGCGGAAAAGATATTAAACTGTGCGAAGACGCAAAGATCCTGCTAAAGAGAGTAGACGAAGCCATAGAGCTTTTGAACAGCGGCAAGTACGGTATATGTGAGCATTGCAGCGGAAGCATTGAGGAAGAGAGACTTGAGCTGATTCCCTATACCCGCCTGTGTAGCCGCTGTCAAAGCCATATGGATATTGCTCAACCTCCCGGAAAGGACAGGCCTGTAGAAGAGGAGGTGCTGGGCATCCCGTTTGGCGGCGGCACGCGCGACAGGAAGACTCCCGGTATTGACGGAGAGGACATATGGCAAGAGCTGGAGAGATACGGGTCAGCAAGCGGCCCTCAAGACCTGGCAGGTACACTTGACGATGCGGAGGTATATGAGAAGGGTAGAGGTGATGTCGGGAAACCTGTAGAAGATGTAGATATGATCGCCACCAAAGACTACAAAGTAATCCCGGGTGCCGGACGCAGCCGGACAAGGCGCAAGCGCTGACAATGCAAACACCTGGTAAAGGAGGAAAACCGCTGAAAAGACAAGGCCCGGCATCAAATGAGCATTGTTGAAGTCGATTTCAATGTATGGTACAATACCGACGTTAAGTGCTGTTTATCTCGGAAAAACAGATGACAGAGCAAGGAGAGAGATCCTGTTATAGTGCGTTTGTTCATTTTGCCTCTGGCCATTGTCATCCTTGATCAGGTTACCAAGGCTCTGGTGGAAAAAACAGTGCCAATAGGAGCATCTCTCCCTGTCTTAAGAGGACTTGCCGAGATAACTCGGATCTACAATCCAGGCTCTGCACTTGGCGTCCTATCCACAGCAAGGATTCCGATCATCGTATCATGTCTTGTCATAATAGCGTGGCTTATAGCTGTCACGCGAGGCTCCTATAAGCTCGTTGATGCAAAAGCCCGGCTGGGGATAGAGATGGTAGTAGGCGGAGCGGCAGGAAACTTAATCGACAGAATCCGGCTGGGCCATGTGATAGACTTTATAGATGTCAGCATCTGGCCTGTATTTAATGTTGCGGACATCGCCGTGTGTGTAGGAGCGGCTGTCTTGCTATATAGCTTGGTCACGGGAAACCCTGGAGGGAGGAGTAGTACATGAGGCCTATTCTGTTTCAAATCGGGAGGATACCTATCCTCTCATATGGCTTTTCTCTTGCTATAGCATTTGTTCTCTGCACAATACTAGGGATACGCGAAGCCAAACGAAGGGGCATAGATCCTGAAAAGGTCTTTGACCTTGCATTGTATGTGTGTATCTCAGCAATAATCGGAGCAAGGCTGCTATTTGTCCTTTTAGATATACCGACGTATTTCAAAGATCCGGTTCAGATCTTTAACCTCCGCGACGGAGGATTGGCTTACCATGGAGGATTCATCGCAGCGCTCATTGTGGGCATAGCATATGCCCGCCGCTCAAGGCTCAATGCCTGGGTAATGGCGGACATTATCGCTCCCCTGATAGCGCTGGGCTATGCAATAGTAAGGATCGGATGCCTCCTCAACGGTTGCTGCTTCGGTTTGCCCAGTGATGCCCCGTGGGCTTTGGCATGCCGTGCAGGTGACAGCACGTTAAGACATCCAACCCAGCTTTACGCGGCTCTTTTAAGCCTTGTTATCTTCATAATCCTGTATGCTAATCGAGATCATAAGAGATTCCCTGGGTACCTCATGTTTCTCTACGTAGGGCTATACTCTGTCAGCAGGTTTATCGTAGAGATCTTCAGGGATGTGCCGAGGCTCATCGGCCCGTTATCCGTAACACAACTGGCAAGCATACTACTGGTATTTGGTGCATTTGCTTCAATATACGTCCTGTCATCGGAACCGGTTGAGAGACAAAGCGCTGCAGGCCAGCAGTAACAGGTATGAAATCGCCGGAAGTTGGCGCACCTGATACGAGAATACTCAGAGTTGACGAGACCGATGAGGGTAAGCGCCTTGATGTCTATGTTTCGCAAAAGCTTTCCCTCTCCAGGTCACGTGTACAGAAACTAATCGAGAACGAGCTTGTCCAGCTAAACAAGGAAAATGCGCCGGCAAGCAGGAAAGTCAAAGAAGGCGATATTCTGTCTGTATCTATCCCTCCTGTTGAAACAGATGACGGAGTATTGCCTGAGGACATCCCTTTGGACATCCTCTATGAAGATGATGACATAATCGCGGTAAACAAGCCTCGCGGCCTTGTGGTCCATCCTGCTTGCGGCAACCGGTCAGGAACACTGGTGAACGCTCTCCTTGCCTATACGGACAAGCTGTCGACTGTCGGCGGGCCTAAACGCCGCGGAATAGTCCATAGGCTTGACAAGGATACGTCAGGCGTGATACTCCTTGCCAAAAACGACGTAGCACACATGAACCTTGCAAAAGCCCTGGAGAAGCGTACGATTGAAAAAACTTACCTTGCGATAGTTGCAGGTATTCCCGGCGCGAAAGAAGGGTGCATAGACACACCTATCGGCCGCCATCCGGTTCAAAGAAAAAAGATGGCTGTCACGAGAAAAGGAAAGACTCGCGCTGCCGAGACATTCTATAAAGTGATAAAGGAGTTCCGTGGCTACGCGTTGCTCAAGGTTCAGCCTGTCACCGGAAGGACTCACCAGATAAGGGTCCACTTGAAATCCATCGGCCACCCGATCGTAGGTGACAAAGTATACGGATTCCGCAAAGGAGAATCTTTCGGTATGACAGGACAGGCTTTACATGCTTTTTCCCTTGCGTTTTCTCACCCGGTAACAGGCGAGAAAATGTATATCGAGGCGCCGATGCCTGAGGATATGCGTGCCGTTATAGCTGAGCTTGAATCCAAAGTAGAGTGAAGGAAGGCTATTGATATGGCAAATGAAAAAAAACGCAAAGTTGCGGTAGTAGGGTGTGGATCTGTTGGAACATTTGCCGCTCGAGCCATTATGGCATCAAGTGATCTTGAGCTTGTAGGTATCGTCAGAAGGCCTGAAAGCCTCTCGCGCGGCGTCCCGCCTGAGCTTCGAGATATCCCGGTCGTCTCGTCCATAGAAAGCCTGGACGGAGTCGAAGCTGCATGCCTTGCAGTCCCCACCCGCCAAGTGCCGGAGCATGCCGAAAGAATCCTTAGCCTGGGCATTAACACGGTAGATAGCTACGATATCCATGGAGAACTGGTAAACGTTAAGAAGCGCCTTGATACGATAGCAAGGGAAGCAGGGAGTGTCGCAGTGATTTCAGCCGGGTGGGATCCGGGAACTGATTCATTAATCCGGGTGATACTGGAGATCATGGCCCCTTCCGGAATTACACACACAAACTTCGGGCCCGGTATGAGCATGGGGCATACATGCGCCGTAAAAGCGATTCCCGGGGTAAAAGACGCGATATCCATGACTTATCCAAAAGGCCAAGGGTTACATAGGCGCGTAGTATACGTGGAGCTGGATGAAGATGCTGACTTTGATTCAGTGAAGGAAGCCGTCTTGAAAGATCCTTACTTCTCAAACGACGAGACCGCAGTCATCTTGAGTGACGACATAGATAGCTTGAGAAACAGTGGACATGGAGTTCTTATTGAAAGATCCGGAGTCTCAGGAGGAGCATCTAACCAGCGCTTTAAGTTTGAAATGAGTATAAACAATCCTGCGCTTACAGGACAAATAATGGTAGGCGCCATGCGGGCAAGCCTTAAGCAGCCTCCCGGAGCCTACACTTTACCAGAGCTGCCTCTAATCGACTTTCTATGCGGAGACAGAGACCGCCTTCTTAAGAGGCTTGTCTGAATACTGCCTTAACCGGCTTATCTGAACACCGCTATAGCGACCTGCCTAGGAGGGTTCAAAAATGTATCCGGCAAGTGGAGGCCGTCTTTTGCGGCGTCTCTGGAGGTCTTCAGCACTTGCCTTCATAATAACTATCCTTGCTTCTTTTACCGTCTCAGCGGCAACAGGTTTTGAAGATACTACTCTCACTGAAGCAACCTCTTTATCCCAGATCCTGCTCATGGATGACGAGGAACTGCTCTCAACGATCTCCAAGAAATCCTTTGATTATTTCTGGCACGAAGCAAACCCTGAAAACGGCTTTATTCCGCACTCTGACTCTGAAGATTCACCTTGCAGCATAAAGGCGGTGGGCTTGGGATTATCCGCTATACCTGTAGGGATCGAGCGAAAGTGGATAAGCAGGGAAGAAGGGTATGAAAGATGTCTGACCACCTTGATATCGCTTAGTTCAGGCAAAGTCCCAAAGATTAATGGGTTCTTCTATCAGTTTATTGACATGAATAAAGGCGCAAGATTCGGTAAGAGCAAGGTATCTTCAATGGATACAGCTATTCTCTTAGCAGGTGCATTGTTCGCAGGTGAGTACTTCTCAGGAACTCGCGTCCATAGCCTCGCAAATGAGCTTTATTCTGCTGTCAACTGGCAGTGGATGATGAACGGCGGCGAGACTCTTTCGGGATTCTGGAGTCCGGAGTCAGGTTTCCACAAAGGACGTAGGGACTCTTTCGATGAAAGCATGCTAATGTATATCCTTGCAATGGGTTCACCTACGTATCAGGTGCCTGCATCAACATGGCACAGAATCCGCAGGCCTGTGCGGGAAAACTACATATTTACGCCTGAAGAAAACCTGGCATC
>FIZM01000163.1:180-1027 GCA_900019985.1 uncultured Clostridia bacterium | reverse complement strand
GGCACAGGCATTTGGGGGCTCGCGGCATGTGACGGCCCCGGAGGGTATCGGGTATACGGGGCGTCAGCCGGCTACTACCACGAGGTATTCGCACCTTATGTGCCTCTTGCCTGTATTCCGTTTTCTCCTGATCCTTCAATGGCTGCTGTAAGAGAGATGCTAAGAAGATACGGAAGCCGGATATGGGGGACGTACGGTTTTACCTCAGGGTTTACTGCAGACGGAAAGTGGTGGTCCAAGAACCATCATGCAGTCTCAGCAGGACTCGTCCTGCTAATGATAGAAAACTACCGCACAAGTCTTGTATGGAAACACACATCTTCCAACGAATACATCAAAGAAGGACTGAAATGCGCCGGGTTTTCCGAAAGCCTGCTCACTCAGGCAGTAACCCCTGCTTACCTCGAAGATGTTAGGAGTGGTTACCGGTTGCAGGATTATCCGGCAAATGAGTAGAGGTCGCCTGATCTTAGGCGTTTGCTTATCTTTGGGCACCATTCCACAAAGCTTCCGGCTGGGTCCTGATCTCACTTGTTCGTGTATTAGCTGGCATAACGACGCATGTTCCCGCAACTCTGATTCCACACGGAACGATATCTTAAATGGCATAGAACTTGCATTGATATATAATTGAGACTCTTAACTTGTGGGAGGGTCTGTCATGAAAGGGTGTAAGTACGGGGTTCATAGGGTTTTGGAGCCAAAAGGTGTGCTGCCTCAAGCTGCCTGGCGCCTGGATAACACCATGGAGATTTACGATAACGAGATCCTTGTAGACGTAGACACCTTGAATATCGATGCCGCAAGTTTTACCCAGATCAAGAAACAAGCTAACTACGACAACGAA
>FIZM01000163.1:0-125 GCA_900019985.1 uncultured Clostridia bacterium | reverse complement strand
GGAGACAGGATCGCAAGCCTCGTCTCACTTACCCTCACCCCCTTGACCATTGAAGAAATCCTGGAAATCAGACAAGGCCAAGACCAGGTAAAAATCAAAGGCCAGGCGATCCTCTTTGAAAGCGG
>FIZM01000162.1 GCA_900019985.1 uncultured Clostridia bacterium | reverse complement strand
TATTTCGCGACCTTTCGGCTTACGATTGGCTCATTGCACCAATCATTCACCTAAATTGAGCCCGCTTGTAGGTTGTTATTGGCGCTTCTGGTACGCCATTCAGGGCGTTCAGACGACTTATCGATGCATGAATGGCTTAGGTGATGGGCCAATCGCGTTGATCAGATGGCTGTTTGATGGCTGTTTGATAGATGAATGGCTCAGCGGAAGAGCGGTTACCGCTATTTGAGCGCCGTTTCGCTTGAGGACTAATGCGTGATCCTTAAAGGAAAAATACAAAAAGAATAGAATCCATCATACCATGTAAGTAGAATCGAGCATGTTATACCGTGTAACAGAACACCATCTTCGCACAAATGGAAAACACGGAAAGGAGATGATATGGGATGAAGAAGTATGAGTATAAGTGCGTTCATATTCTTGGATTCGGCGAGACAACCGGAAGGATCTTAACCGAGTACGGACGGCAAGGATGGGAGCTTGTGTGCGTCTGGGGAATTTGGCATTATCTACGACGACCACTGGCTGAAGATTAGAAGTAGCATTGGATATAGTCATTGGGTTGATCGGGCGCTTCTCGTTATCAGTTCTCGGAGGCTTTTCACCATAAGTAATGGTTGCTTCACAAAGACTCTCACAGGCCTCATAGCATCCTACCGTTTGATGTCATGAAACGTTGATTATACCGCGTATACACTGCTTAGCTTATTGTCTGTCGCCTTATCGAGGAAGAGGAATTCCATACCTGCTTGTGGAATGTCTCTTCTCGGTAGAAAAGGGCGTGCTTGCCGGGCAAACCCATGCTTCGACTTTACAGAGGGGGTAGACCTATGATTAGAGAAGACCTTGCAAATCTCTGGTATCAGGCAATCTTTTCTCGCTATTCCGTTAGAGCGTATGAGCGGAAAACCGTGCCTCGCGACTTTCGGGAGGAGATTGAGAGCCTCTTGAACGGATTCTCGCCCATGTGCAACGGTGCTAGAGCAGTGTTGCTGGAGGATGGCGCGGAGGAGATCCTTTGTGGATTCTGGGGCATTTTCGGCAAGATACGCGGAGCTGACATGTTGTTGGTGCTGATCGGGGAAACCTCTCATCCTAATTACGAAGTAGCTGTGGGGTTCCTGGGAGAGGGCATTATCCTTCATGCAACGTCCCAAGGGTTAGGAACGTGCTGGGTAGCCGGCACATACAGTCGAAGGATGGTAGAGGCCCGGGTTAATCTAGGAGATTCTGAAAAAATTATGGCTGTATCACCCATAGGATTCGCACAAGTATCCGGGACGGACATGGAGGGGAAGTCGGTACAAGCTCCCAGGGTAATACACAGGCGTAAACCTCTCCAGTCTATAATGCGAGGACTTCCTGTCGAGGATTTCCCCGCCGGGTATCTGGAGATGCTTGAAGCTGCACGGCTGGCGCCGTCAGCGATCAACCGACAACCCTGGAGGTTCATGGTGGAGCCGGACGGGATAACTGTGTCTGCCGCCGGGTTCGAGCTGCTTCCCATGACTGCCAGGAGACTTGATTGCGGTATTGCCATGCTTCATCTTGAGGTAGCTGCCCGTGCGCACGGGATCCATGGAGAATGGAAATATATCACCGAGCCGCCTGCGGTAGCTAAATACGTAGTGTTACCTTGAGCGTGAGTTCATTTTCGAACCGGCGACCACGCACAGTGGATACTGTCGGTAGACACGGTCCTTAATAGAGAGAGGAGAAGGCCCCGTGACATTACATAATAATGACTTGTCAAAATCCGGCGAGGCGGAGAAGAAATCCGCACCTCTCCTTAGCCGGACTTTAATCATGTTTCTTGTGGGGATGATCCTGGCGAACATTGCATCACGTATGGATCGTCCTATGATTCCCCTGTACGTCGAGTCTCTCGGTGCAAGCGTGCAGCAGGTGGGGTTGTTCTTTACTGTCACGTCTATCGTGCCTTTAGCGTTTCAGATAGTGGGAGGCTATGTATCTGATGCTATCGGCCGCTTGAAAGCTGTTGCAATCGGGAGTCTTGCAGGTATAGTTGGGTACGTTCTTTACGTTGTTGCGCCCACATGGCAGTGGCTCATCCTTGCGCAGGGCATTGCATCCCTTGCAAGTTGCTTCGTTGCGCCGAGTTTTCAAGCCTTTATTGCGGAACAGTCGACAGAGGAGACCCGAGCAAGGGTTTTTGCTACTGCAGAGTCCATCTACATGATAGTAGGTGTTATCGGCCCTCCGATCGGCGGGATTGTATCACAGAAATACGGCTTTCGTGCTATGTTCCTTGTAGCAGGAATTCTCTACGCCTCGGCTACAGTAATCCGCGTAATGATGGCCAGGAAAGCCGGACAGGGGCCGCGTTCATCAACAGGTGAGGAATTCAGCCTGGATTCGCTCAAGCGCAGTCTGGCGGAAATGGCGGCCTTAGTGGTTGCAGGTGGTGCAGTTACCTGGATATTCATTTCAGATGGAGTCTTTGACGTGGCAATGCACATCTCTTCAGGGCTTGAACCCCTTTATCATCGCAGTATCATAGGATTGAGCAACGTGGAGATAAGTTCGTATTCTTCCATCGTCCACGGCGCAATGATGGTGTTCTTGCCACTGGGCGGCTGGTTTGCTGACAAAGCCGGGGAGCGGGCAGGGATAGTCACAGGCCATGTGTTCTTTGCCATGGGTGGATTGCTGTTCGTCTTAGGAAGCAGGTATATCCACTTTGCCATAGTCTCTCTGCTCTACGGAATAGGCGGGGCATTGATGAGTCCTTCATATAACTCGCTGATTTCCAAGGTTGTTCCGTGGAACAGGCGTGGAGTTGCTTACGGGTTGTTTGCAACGAGTCTAGGATTAGTCTCTTTGCCTGCACCGTATATCGGCGGAATCATGTGGAACGCGTTAGGCCCGAAAGCCCCCTTCATCGTACCTTTGGTTGCAAACCTTATAGTCACACCTGTGCTATGGGTTAAGCTGGGAGAGGCGAATAAAGAAATGGGTGCTGCCGAAAAGCCGTCCTAAAGCCGACTCTACATTATGCGGGCATTCTGTAAGAGGTGTTGACGCGCGGAGTGCAAAGGGCAAGCATGACCTAAACAGAGAGTGAACAAGGTCCGGCCGAAACGTTGTGACGGAGTGAAGAACAGCTGAACACAGCGGTTTGTTAAACAAAACCGAGATAAAGCTCGAAAAAAAGTACAAAAAAGCCTTGACTCCGGTTCCGATGTCGCGTAGAATTTCCCAAGATGCCTAAAAGAGCCCTATGAGGCTGATAAGTACTGATGATGGCAGGGACAACCGGGACCGACAGATTTGGGCCTGCTTAGCCTCAGGGCGCAAGCAGGCTTTCATATGTACAAGAAAGGGATATTAGTACATAAGGGGGTGAGCAGGTGAAGTTTCGACAGAAGGCCGTGATCATGGATGCCGAATCTATCAGGCGTGCCCTAACGCGGATTGCCCATGAGATCAGTGAGGCAAACAAGGGAGTCGACGGAGTCGCGTTAGTCGGGATAAGAAGGAGAGGCGGGCCTCTTGCTTACAGGCTTGCATCACGCATCGAGAGTATCGAAGGAGTCAAGCCTCCGGTCGGAGTCCTCGACATAACACTCTACAGGGACGACCTTACCACACTGGGCCCTGCGCCAATAGTGCACCGCACAGAGGTGGACTTTGATGTTGCTGACAAAACCATAGTCTTAGTGGACGATGTAATCTTTACCGGCAGAACGGTTCGCGCTGCACTGGACGCGCTGATGGATCTCGGAAGGCCAAGGCGGATTCAGTTGGCTGTCCTGATTGACAGGGGCCACAGAGAACTTCCGATTAAACCGGATTTTGTGGGCAAGAACGTACCTACGTCAAGACAAGAAATAGTCTCTGTTCTCGTAGAGGAAATAGACAAAGAAGACAAAGTCGTTATTGAAGAAATCATCGAGTAGAAAAATACAACAATAACCCCTTTAAGCTAGTCCCGTGAGGCTGGCAAGGGATATGGGAGTCGGATAAAGCAGCGTCTAACGTAGAATAGACCGGTTTTCCGGGAACGTTGCGGAGCCATACCCCTTTAGCTTGCACATGATGGGACAGTTGCGGGGTGAAGGGGAGTGACTTATGAGCATCTATAGAAGAAAGGATTTACTTGGACTTCGCGATATAGAAAGAGAAGAGATTGAAGCAATCCTCAGCACCGCAGTCCCGATGAAAGATATTATCACCCGTGATGTAAAGAAAGTCCCAACTCTCAAAGGGAAAAGCGTCATCACCCTTTTCTATGAAAACAGCACTCGCACAAGAACCTCATTTGACCTCGCCGGAAGGTACCTCAGTGCAGATACCCCCAACTTAGCAGTCTCCACAAGCAGCGTGCAAAAAGGCGAAAGCCTCAAAGACACCATCAAAACCATTGAAATGATGGGCCCTGATGTTTTGGTAATGCGCCATCCGTTGAGCGGAGCCCCTCACTATGTGGCGAGAAATACGTCCATGCATGTTATCAACGCAGGCGACGGAATAAATGAGCATCCTACCCAGGCGCTCTTGGACATGTACAGCATCCTCGAGCGCAAAGGCAGGCTTGAAGGCCTGAAAGTCGCCATAGTAGGCGATATCCTGCACAGCCGGGTAGCTCGTTCGAATATCTTCGGTCTTAGCAAGTTCGGATGTGAACTAAGAGTGGTAGGCCCTTCGACACTCATGCCTTCCAACATCGAGAAGCTAGGTGTCAAAGTCTACACCGATCTTAAGGAAGGTATTCGAGGAGTTGATGTCATTAATGTGTTGCGCATCCAAAGGGAGCGCCAGCAGAGCGGGCTCTTTCCGTCTATCGATGAATACCAAGAACTCTATATGGTTAGGACGGAACACTTGTCTCTGGCTGCAGACGATGCAATCGTCCTCCATCCCGGACCTATGAACAGAGGTATTGAGATATCAACAGAACTTGCAGAAAGTTCAAGATGTGTCGTAAACGAACAAGTAGCAAACGGAGTCGCAGTACGGATGGCAATTCTTTACCTGATGCTTGGAGGTGGAAAAGATGAGATTGCTGGTTAAGGGGGGCCGTGTCATAGACCCGGCAAACAATATTGACGAGATAGCAGATGTCCTTGTTATCGATGGCAAGATAGCAGCTATCGGAAAAGAGCTGTCTCCCGATGGAAACGAGGATATAGTAGATGCTGAAGGGAAGATAGTCTGCCCGGGATTCATCGATATCCACGTCCATTTAAGGGATCCGGGATATGAGTACAAAGAAGATATCATAACCGGGTCGAAGGCTGCTGCAGTAGGCGGGTTTACTACTGTATGCTGCATGCCTAATACAGATCCTGTTGTCGATGAAGGAATCGTTGCAGAGTACATCTTGCGGAAGAGTAAGGAAGCAGGATTGGTGAATGTGCTTCCGGCCGGCAGCATCACTAAGAATCTGGAAGGCGAAGGGCTCAGTGAAATGGCAGAGCTGGCGCAAGCAGGTTGTGTCGGTTTCTCTGATGACGGCAAACCTGTTGTGAAATCGGACCTAATGAGACATGCCATGGATTACGCCAGAATGCTTGATCTTCCCGTCCTTTCCCACTGTGAAGACTTGGCCTTATCCCGCAACGGCTTAATGCATGAAGGCTACTACTCGACTTTGTACGGTTTGCAAGGGATCCCGGCTGCAGCAGAGGAGATTATGATAGCCAGAGACGTCAGGCTTGCCAGCATAACCCGAGCGCGGCTTCACGTGTGCCATGTGTCTACGGAAGGGTCTCTTCGAATAATAGAGCAGGCTAAAGCAGCCGGCATCAGTGTCACCTGCGAGGTGACCCCGCACCACCTTACCCTGACTGATGAAACGGTGGGTGATTATGATACCGATAC
>FIZM01000161.1:2150-2334 GCA_900019985.1 uncultured Clostridia bacterium | reverse complement strand
GGGCAAGAGACCCTGAAAAAAGGCGTGGCTTGATATGGCATACCCAGGGTTCAGGCAAGACCTATACCATGATCACCGTCGCCAAACGGCTTCTTGAAGACCCTGTTTTCAATAATCCGACCGTAATCATGCTTGTGGATCGCAACGAGCTGGAACAACAGCTTTTTGGCAACCTGGAAGCCGT
>FIZM01000161.1:1992-2145 GCA_900019985.1 uncultured Clostridia bacterium | reverse complement strand
CTACTGAAAAGTGACTACAGAGGACTTATTGTTTCAATGATACACAAGTTTGACGACATTCCCGCTAATGTTAACTTAAGAGAGAACATATACGTTTTGGTGGATGAGGCACACAGGACGACAGGTGGGAAATTAGGAAACTATCTTATGGGC
>FIZM01000161.1:0-1977 GCA_900019985.1 uncultured Clostridia bacterium | reverse complement strand
AACATATACGTTTTGGTGGATGAGGCCCACAGGACGACAGGTGGGAAATTAGGAAACTATCTTATGGGCGCTCTTCCAAATGCTACATACATAGGTTTTACAGGCACGCCCATTGACAAAACTGCTCACGGTAAGGGCACCTTCAAAGTTTTCGGCACCGATGACCCAAAGGGGTACCTTGACAAATACTCTATACGCGAATCCATTGAGGATGGTACCACCGTACCTTTGCACTATTCTTTAGCACCGAACGAACTTATGGTTGACAGGGAAACACTGGAGAATGAGTTTTTGAACCTTGTAGAAGCCGAAGGTGTCAGTGATGTAGAAGAGCTGGATCGTGTTCTTGAAAAGGCCGTAACACTCAAGAACATGCTGAAGAACCGGGAACGCATAGACAAAATAGCCAAATTTGTTGCTAATCACTTCAAAACAGTAATAGAACCTATGGGTTATAAAGCCTTCTTAGTCGCAGTTGACCGTGAAGCTTGTGCGTTTTACAAAGAAGCATTGGATAGATACCTTCCACCAGAATATTCAGCTGTAGTGATTAGTAAGAACTACAATGACCCACCAGAGCTTGCCAAATACCATCTTGCAGAGGAAAAAGAGGAACAGATAAGAAAAGCTTTTCGTAGTCCAGACTCACTGCCAAACATACTAATAGTTACCGAAAAACTTCTAACAGGGTATGATGCTCCTATACTGTACTGCATGTATTTGGACAAACCTATGCGCGATCACGTGCTATTACAGGCCATTGCCCGGGTTAACCGGCCTTACGAGGATGACGAAGGTCGCCGTAAACGCGCCGGCTTTATACTGGACTTCGTGGGTATATTTGGAAACCTTGAGAAAGCCCTGGCTTTCGATTCGGAAGATGTCCAAAGTGTAGTAGAAGGCGTTGACGTATTAAAAGAGCGCTTTGAAAGCTTGATGGCGGAAGGCCGTGAGAAGTATCTGCCTTTAGTGAAAGATAAGGTAGCAGATAAGGCGGCAGAAGCTGTACTTGAGTATTTCAGGGACAAAGAAAGGCGTCATGAGTTCTATCAGTACTTTAAAGAACTCCAAGACATTTATGAAATCCTATCGCCCGATCCATTCCTGCGGCCATTCATGAGTGATTATGAAGAATTGGCCCGCATGTACAGGATGCTTAGAGCTAACTACGAACCCGGCATCTCAATAGACCGTGAGTTTTTGAGAAAGACCGCAAGGCTTGTGCAGGAACATACCGATGCGGTTTTCAGTGGGGAAACGACCAAATTCTACAAACTGGATGAAGAAACATTGGAGAAAGTATTGAACGACAATAAACCGGATACCGTCAAAGTATTTAACCTGCTTAAAGCTATTCGGGTGTTAGTTGAGCAAGAAAGCCAGCGTTCTCCTTATCTGATACCAATTGGAGAACGTGCTGAACAAATAGCTAAAGCCTTTGAAGAAAGACAGCTCACAACAAAAGAAACTCTTAAACAGCTAGAACTTCTGCTGCGCGATGGTATAGAAGGGAAGAAAGCTGAAGCACAGTCAGATTTGTCACCTGAAGGATTTGCTGTTTTTTGGCTTCTTAAGCGTGAAGGGGTTGCAAAAGCTGAGAAAGCAGCGCAGCAGATCGAAAATGCCTTTAAGCAATTTCCACATTGGGAACGTAGCAGCGAGCAGGAAAGGGGCCTGCGCATAGCCCTGTTTAAAGTATTACTCGATGTTGGAGCAGAACAAGTAGCTGAGTCTGTAGAACAAGTAGCTGAGCTTGCGGAGCGAATCATGAAAATGCTTAGGAGGAGATCAGCTTGAGAAAAAGTGCCGCACCTGGATGGGTTCCTCTCGAGGAGGCAGTGCCCGCAGATGTGTTCAAGTCAGAAGTGTTAGCTTGGGCACGTCGGATAGGGGTGGAACCGAAAGAAATACATATTCGTCCCATGAAACAAAAGTGGGCCAGCTGTTCTCAGTCGGGCAGATTAACTTTTGATACAG
>FIZM01000160.1 GCA_900019985.1 uncultured Clostridia bacterium | reverse complement strand
ATCTCGCGACCACACCATGCACATTCAGCGATAACCGGGGCCTCCTGTGGGTCAGGAAGCCCGTATGCGAATCTGTCCATTGACATAGTGAACATCACGTCACCCCCCCTTGCGGAGTCGATGCAGATTCAGCAGCTGCCTGTTCTGTTATTTCATAGGCTATGATCCTTGCCATAACTGCAAGACACTCTTGCTGTCTCGCAACCTCTGCTGCCACCACGTGCAGCGGAACCGGGCACTCGGCGTTAATGTCGTGTTCGTTGTACGCCTGTCTTGCCATTTCTTGCTGCGTCTGCTTGCAGATGGAAATGTACTCATGACAAATCCGATCGTCATTCCACTCTATTTTCAGCTCATGATACGGACATATCTCTACGCATTTCATGGGGTCTCCCTCCCTGTCATGCTTCTTGACCTCTATGCAGTTGTAGCAATATCACCCCCTGCCATTAGTCTCTTCTGATGCCACATCTGGCTGAAAAAAAATTCTCCAGACGGGCTTCCCCAACACATTTGCGATTCGCACCATTAGTTTCGCACTTGGCACGACTTTCTGATGTTCGATTTTGGAAATCATTGATTTGTCACACCCGACCAGCTTGGCCAGTTCAGTTACTCCAAGCCCTGCTGCTTGCCTGAATTCCCTCAAGTTGTTGCCTAACATACTAACCCTCCTTATACCGGTTCGACACCATAATAACATTGTGTGGCATAATAGTCAAGCCTTTTTTATTGGTATATCTACATATTATTAAACACATAATAGCAGGTGGTAGAATACCCTTCTACATTATTATTATTTAGACGTGAATATCATGCCACAATCCTATATAATGCAAAGCACATTTGGGATCTAGGGAGGGGCTGATTGGGCGTGAAAGCGCTCGGATTGGCTTTCCGAAGGGCCACCCGCACAGCAGGAGTGGCCCTTTCAGGGAGGGGGTGAGAGGGAGACGCCTAAAGTGTATAACTCAACGCTATGAATACTCCCGGAGGGTCTTTATCCCGTTCTCCGTGGAGCCAGTCTGCAATTAAGTTTGTGGGGTGCAATATGATTCCACCTGTAATAGTCAGCTTGCCTCCTGCAAGCTCCATAATTATCTTATGTTGCTTGGCCACGATTTCCTGAAGTTCCCGTTCTCGTGCCAAGCCTCTGGTAACGGCTTCCTCAGCCTCTTGCCTCAGACGCTTCTCAGTCTCGTATACGTCTTTGTAGCCTTCTGCTATCATGATAGCCTCTTCGAGATCCAATTTCAATTCTACTATTTGATCCAGAGCGGCGAAATATAGAGACTTGAGGCTGTCGTAGTCCGTAGGTAGTTCAGATGCTTTCACAGGCACCGCCATAAGCCCGATTAAGAGTAACCCGATAATAACAATCAGTGGAAACGTGCGCTTCGCCTTTATCTTCTTTAGGCGCTCGTCCAACTCCTCGGCCTTCAGCGCATTAGCTTCTGCCTCACGAATTCGCGCCCTCTGCTTCTCGGCGTCCACTCTGGCGTCGCCGGCTAATTTCCCGGCTTGTTTTGTGCATGTTTCAGCGTCGTTTACAAGGCCCCGAATACGATTCCCTTTAATGAGGGTCAGTACGCTAAAAAGCGCCCCTAAAGCGCTTAGAAGCCAAATCCCCCATTTCTTGAGGAATTCACCTACTTTTTTCACTATCTATCACCTCCTAGTAACTTTTTCACTGTGTCGTACCCTCCCATAGCGACCATCGCAACAAGAGAGCCTTCGATGAATACTCCTGAGAGCAATACTCCCCACCCAAGAACCGCCCTTTCCTGCCAAATGATTAGAGGAATAGCCCCTAACCATCCCAAGAGGAAAGCCACAAATGGCGCATAGTCCACATTAAGCCCTTTCTTCTTCAGCAGCTCCACGACAATGGTAATAAAGAATAGGAGTCCTAGATGTTCAACGCCGAGATTTAGTTCCACGTGCTATTCCTCCTTTCCGAAATAGTCATAGACGCCTTCGCAAATAGCATCTGCGACGTCAGTCAGGAACCTTGTCGAGCCTAACTGTATCTCTTCTGCCGCATGACTGATGAACGCAACCTCTACCAAGACGGCAGGCATCCTAGTGTTCCTCAGCACTGCATATGTCCCTTGCTTTATCCCTCTGTCCTTCAAGCCCAAACCCACAAGCCTCTCGTGAATGTGTTTAGCCAGCTTCGCTCCGGTTGGGCTTGCGTAGTAAGTTTCTGTCCCATTAGCCAACGGGTTCGTTGCTGCATTGCAGTGGATACTGATGAATAAGTCTGCTTTCTTTGCGTTAGCCAGTGCGCTCCTTGCGGTAAGAGTAACGGTCTCATCGTTCTTCCTGGTCATGAAAACCGAATAGTCCTGCTGCAATCGCGTATGAACCAAATGCGCTATTACCAGGTTCACGTCCTTTTCCTTGGTGCCTCCCGGCCCCACCGCGCCGGGGTCACGTCCTCCGTGACCGGGATCAATCACGATCACCTTCAACCTATCACCTCCCTAATCTTGAGACTATCGCTGCCACCAGCCCAGAGAGGCCGACCATGCCTAACGTGCGTAGTGCCTCGTCTTTATTGATCTGCTTTTCGATCTGCTTTGTGGTCTTTATCAGCTCTTTCAGATCCTCTTTTAGTTCGGTCATGCTTTCACGCATGTACGTCACGTCCTTGCCTAGTGCCCGCCCAAACTCGCATCCAAAAGCATCGAGTTC
>FIZM01000159.1 GCA_900019985.1 uncultured Clostridia bacterium | reverse complement strand
GCAACAGGCGAAAACTCGTCAACTACAGGAGGATCCGCGATAAACGCAGGCACATTGATGATGTCTGCAATCTCTTTTGCCATAGGAGCACCGAGGTCGCACGCGTGTGGGATCTTATCTGTACCGATGAGATCACTAATCATCTTCGCATTGACTTCATAAACCCCGCTTTCTACCGGCTTCAGCACGCCTCCCCTGCCGATGACAGCGGTGAGGTCTGAGACTTGACATCCCCGCCTTGCAAGTACTTCAAATATGTCTTCGATTCTTTTTCTGTACTGGCCCATAACAGTCTCAAACACGGCCAACTCCTCAGGCTTGTATCTGATTATCTCGTCGAAAACCAGGTTATCGTCTTCGTACACAGCGATCTTTGTTGATGTGGAACCGGGATTAATCACGAGAATCCTATGCATAACCCTTTCCCTCCCGGCAGTTCAGGTGTACATCCGACTCCATGGTTGCTAAGGCACGAATATCCTGCGGATTCTCCCTATCTTCGCAATCCTTTCCTCGGCAAGCAAGGAGGCTGCTTGGTACGTAGGGATTCCTTCTTCCTCAGCTATATCCATAACCGCTTTAATCCTGTGGTATATCCAGGCTGCTTTCCCCATTGCCTTTTCCCTGTCGTAACCGCAGATTTCCTCGGATACGTTGATTGCTCCGCCTGCGTTGATGATGTAGTCCGGTGCATAGAGAATCCCCAGGTCATGCAAGGCATCACCGTGGCATTCGTCAGCGAGCTGGTTATTGGCGGATCCTGCTACGATCTTGCATTTTAACCGTGTTACAGTCTCAGCGTTTATGACTCCTCCCAGTGCGCAAGGGCAGAATACGTCACAATCAATGTCATAGATTTCCTCAGGCAAGACAGGCAAGACACCAAAGTCTTCCACGACTCTGTCTATCTTCTCTTTGAAAACATCTGTGACATAGACTTTGGCACCTCCCTCTGAAAGGTGTTTTACGATGCAATAACCTACGTTTCCGACACCTTGCACTGCCACACTTCTGCCTTTAAGAGAACCGTCTCCGTACACCCTTTCCAGGCATGCTCTCATCCCGCAGATGACCCCATAAGCTGTGACCGGAGATGGATCCCCGCCTGCGCCCGGACCTCGGGGAAGTCCTACTACGTGTTGGGTTTCCATACGGATGATCTCTACGTCCTCTGCGCAAATCCCCACGTCTTCAGCAGTTATATATCGCCCCTTCAATGTCTCCACAAATCTCCCAAAGGCACGCAGCAATGTTTCAGTTTTGTCTTTTCGAGGATCCCCGATAATCACAGCCTTCCCCCCGCCAAGGTCTAGGCCTGCAGCTGCAGTCTTGTAGGTCATCCCTCGGGCAAGCCTCAACGCATCAATGATCGCATCCTCCTCTGACTCGTACGGCCACATCCTGCATCCACCGAGAGCAGGCCCAAGCGTGGTATCGTGGATAGCGATGATTGCATGCAACCCTGATGCTTCATCATTGGCAAATACCAGTTGCTCGTAGCCGTACTTAGCCATTTCATTGAATATGCTCATTGGATCCTTGCCTCCTTCCTTCTCAACTGCCGGATCTTTCATTTATCAGCTAACCGCAATGCCTAGTGCAAGTGAATAGAATTTTGAAGCATGTGAATCTGCTCTTGACGTCAGGACAACAGGCGCACTTGCACCTACCACAACACTTGCCAAACAGATTCCTGCCATGTAGATGAGGGTTTTGTAAAAGACGTTTCCTGCCTCTATATCAGGCATTATCAAGATATCAGCGCATCCGGCGACAGGGCTCCTGATGCCTTTAATCTTGGCGGATTCAGGAGAAATCGCGTTATCCAATGCCAGAGGCCCGTCAATGACAGCACCTTTTATTTGGCCGCGTTCTGCCATTTTACTGATACACGCTGCGTCAACTGTAGCTTGCATATCCAAGTTTACGTACTCTATTGCACCGATTATCGCGACCCGAGGATTACTAATCCCCAACAAGTGAGCCACTCCTATGGCGTTTTCGACTATTTCCACTTTGTCTTCTAATGAAGGCGCGATATTCATGGCAGCGTCACTGAATATCATCAGCCTGTCACTTCCGGGCATTTCAAAAACGGACAAGTGCGACAGGAGCCTTCCGGTTCTTAGACCCCCGTCTTTGCTGAGGACTGCCCGTAACACATCTTGTGTGCTGGCTTGCCCTTTCATGACTAAGTCGGCTTCTCCTTGAGAGACCAGCCGGACGCCTTTACGTGCCGCAGCGGAAGGATCTTTTTCTTCTATAAGCTCATGGTTGGATAAGTCTATCCCTCCCCTGCTTGCGGCTTCCTCGATTCTAGAGAGGTCTCCTATGAGAATGCTCTTAGTAATGCCAGAGCTCACACCTTGATCAACTGCAACGAGCACTTCAGGATCCTCAGGTGCCACAACAGCACAGGTCTTAGCACCTCTTGCCTTAGCCCGTTCCACAATATCTCTGAGAGACTTTGCCATACCGGTCTCCCCCTCACCGCTTATGTTTGATTAAGACACCGTCATATAGCACCCGGACAAGCGATCCGGGCGAAGCCGACAGTTTTGTTGTTGAGCAAGGCCGAAGAAGTGTGTCAGTGAAAGCGTGAATCAGAGGGCATGAGAAGAAGTGTATCGTCAGCTTCAGTAACGATACATATGCAAATCTGATGCCATCCTTAAGGTTCGAATAGTATGCAATCTCAAAAGGCGACATAGCGGGATTAAGAGACGGATTTCACAGGCAGGCTGATTATGAAAGTGCAACATCTTGCACAGAAGCAGAACAATACACGCAGAATCCTGCACACAGAGGCAAGTACAGTGCGCTGTTTTGCACTCTATGGCTGTCAGGTAATGTTATAACGTTTGAGCTTGTAATAGAGATT
>FIZM01000158.1 GCA_900019985.1 uncultured Clostridia bacterium | reverse complement strand
ACATGAAGCGGAAGCCCGGCGATGGCTTCTGCAAGTATCCTTACACAGGCATACACTGCCGTTGTCTGCATTGCAGTCCGCTCATTGACAGTCTTTCCGCTGGATGTGCCGCCGAAGAAAAAGCTATATGCATTACCGAACAGACTGTTTTTCGGCTTATCCCTTGCTTTGAACAAACGGGAAAAGATTTTCATAGGCATCACTCTCCGATAATACTTTTTATAAATAACTCATTGACATCTAATTTTACATATGTTATATTACATATGTAAAATTAACTACCTGAAAGGGGATTTGTATAATGAAAGCTACTTTTAATGATTTTCTCAAGGAAAATCCTAATTGCTCAAAATTTGCCAATAATCCTGATGCAATTGCTATTTTCAACATTCTCTCGAAAGAAGAAAACATAATTGCTATGATAGATGCTTCAAATGCAGGCAAGCCAGCATTATCAGCTTGTGTCAGCGAAGTCGAGAGCTTTTTTGATAATAGCAATAACCCCACCATAGACTTAAGGGACGGTTTCACAAGAACTGTCATCGGTCGTATGGTAAAGTCGATTCTTGCACCATTTGGTTATGAACCTAGCGTTCAAAAAGACTTACCTAAGGCTACACCCGCTAAATACTTTACTTCAGCATCCTGTTATGAAAAAACCGGTACGGCTTCAATGCGGATTGTTCGAACTATAGAAGAAATTTAGAGTATTAAAAGCCCACGCTCATCATAGACTGAACCGATATTTTCTCCTCCATGCCTTAACGCGCGGTCAAGCGCCATGATGAGCGCAACCGCGCCATCTATTCTCTCGGTGGATTTTTCTTTATCCGGCTTAATGTTTCCGGCGGGATCGGTTTTGACATAGATATTGTCCATCATCCACCGCAGTACTGGATTACCGCCATGAGCGATGCGTTCTTCCAATGTCAGCTTCATCAACTCTTTTGTAGGCGGGGACATATCCTTGAAGCCCTGACCGAATGAAACAACCGTAAAACCCAAAGCCTCGAGGTTTTGCGTCATCTGAATTGCTCCCCAGCGGTCAAAGGCTATTTCCTTAATGTTATATTTCATTCCGAGTTCCTCAATAAAGGTCTCGATAAAGCCATAATGCACGACGTTACCCTCAGTGGTATATAAAAAGCCCTGCCTCTCCCAGACATCATAAGGTACATGATCTCTCCGCACACGCTGATCAATATTTTCCTCCGGTATCCAGAAAAAAGGTAGAACCTGATATTTGTCAGATTCATCAAGCGGTGGAAACACCAGCACAAAGGCGGTAATATCGGTAGTAGATGACAAGTCAAGTCCTCCGTAACATGTTCTGCCGCGCAATTTTTCTGCATCAACAGGAAACGTACACTTATCCCACTTATCCATTGGCATCCAGCGCACCGATTGTTTCACCCACTGATTTAAGCGGAGCTGACGGAATAAATTTTCCTCTGCAGGATTTTGCTTGGCATTTTCACAAGCCACCCTCAATTTTTCGATGTCGACTGTAATGCCCAGTGACGGGTTAACCTTTCTCCATACCTTTTCACTTGTCCAGTCATCGGTATCGGCTGCGCTGTAGATAACAGGGTAGAAAGTCGGATCTATCTTACG
>FIZM01000157.1 GCA_900019985.1 uncultured Clostridia bacterium | reverse complement strand
GCTTGTCCTTGGGCTTATAGTTGATCTTCACAACACCGTTCTCTACCTCGTAGAGAGGCCAGGCGCAAGTATTGACTGCGAGACGGGCCAGTTCTATGGTTTCCTCAGGAGCATAGCGCCATCCCAACCTGCACGGGCTCAGCACGTTGATGAATGCCGGACCGTCAACCTCCAAGGCCTTCTCTACCTTTCTGGTAAAGTCCCTCCAGTTGCTGGGCGAAGCCTGGGCTGCATACGGAATACCGTGCGCTACCATTATTTGAGTAAGATCCTTCCGGATCTGCTTCTTGCCGGCAGGAATTGCTGATCCTGCAGGACTTGTCGTTGTTGAGGCGCCCTTCGGGGTTGCGCTGGAACGCTGTATTCCTGTATTCATATACGCCTGGTTGTCGTAGCAGATATAGAGCATGTTGTGTCCGCGCTCCATAGCACCGGATAGGGACTGAAGCCCGATATCGTATGTGCCTCCGTCGCCACCAAAGGCCATGAATTTGATGTCCCTGTCTATCTTACCCTTCTTCTTCAGAGCCCTGTAAGCAGTCTCTACGCCGCTGACAGTTGCTGCAGAGTTTTCAAACGCGCTGTGAATAAACGGCACTCTCCACGCTGTATACGGGTAGATCGTCGTGGTAACTTCAAGACACCCCGTAGCGCAGCCAACCACAACGTCTGATGACTCCGGGTCCACCGCCATTAACGCCTGTCTGATGGCGATAGGGGCGGCGCAGCCTGCGCATGCGCGGTGTCCGCCGCACAGGAGATCTTCTCTCATCGAAAGTTCCTTCAGAGTTGCCATATATGCCGCCTCCTATTCCCTTACTCCGAGGTATGTTACGGCTTGCTTTATCTCGCCTGTCTTGGCGATCTCGAATAGGTCGTCGTATACCCCGGCTATTTGTTCCATATTGATGTCTCGTCCGCCGAGACCGTAAATGTAGTTCACCATTTTGACTCTTGGACCGGGTGCATCATACATCGCAGCACGAAGGTCGATGTACAGTGGGCCTCCCATCAAAGATAAGCTGTCTGCCCGGTCAAGAACTGCCACAGCTTTCACGCCTGCCAAAGCTTCACTGATCTCTTCATAAGGGAACGGCCTGAAGAGCCGAATCTTAAGAAGTCCGACTTTAAGGCCTTTTTCTCTCAGCTGATCTACCACTGTCTTGGCAGTTCCTGCTGCGGAGTTGATGACAACGATTGCTACCTCGGCATCGTCCAATCTATATGCATCAAACAACTTGTATTCTCTGCCTGAGATCTCCTTAAACTCCTTGGCTATCTGAAGAACAACGTCTTTCACCCTGGTATGTGCATCTGCCAGCTGACGACGGTGCTCAAAGTACCAGTCGGAGAAGTCCAGAGCCCCTACTGTGATGGGATTATCTACATCCAGCAGATAATGCTCAGGCTTATACTCGCCGATAAACTTCTGCACCACATCATCATCAAGAAGCTCGGCATTGCCCATTCCGTGGCTGACAATGAAACCGTCCATAGTCACCATACAAGGCAGCTTTATATCAGGATGCTCAGCAATGCGCACAGCCTGGATAATGTTATCGTAAGCTTCCTGGGCATCTTCTGAGTATATCTGTATCCATCCGGAATCCCGCGCACCCATTGTGTCACTGTGGTCACAATGGATATTAATCGGGGCTGACAGAGCCCTGTTTACGATAGGAGCAACTATCGGAAGCCTAAGCCCTGCAGCGATATACAGCATCTCCCACATAAGGGCAAGCCCCTGTGAAGCTGTAGCAGTCATTGCCCTGGCGCCTGCAGCCGATGCGCCGATTGTCGCGCTCATCGCAGAATGCTCACTTTCTACTGCGACAAATTCTGTATCAACGTCGCCGTTGGCTACAAAATCAGCGAAGATCTGGACGATCTCAGTCGCAGGAGTAATTGGGTAGGCTGCCACAACATCTGGATTAATCTGGCGCATAGCTTCTGCTGCCGCTTCATTACCGGTAATCGCAACTCTTCTACTCACAGGCACCAGCCTCCCCGTTCTCTTCTGTTTCCAGCACCATCTCTATGGCTTTCCTGGGACACTCGAAAGAGCATATCCCACAACCCTTACAGTGCTTATAGTCGATTCCCACCATTTTTCCGTCTTCAACCTTTATTGACGAATCCGGGCAGAAAACCCAGCAAATCATGCAATGGATGCATTTTTCTTCATCCCACACCGGCTTGTAAGTTCTCCAGTCGCCGGTTTCATACTCCATAGCGTTCCCGGCATCAAGGATCAGCCCGCCTTTGGGAACGTCCTTCCATCCCTTTTCCGCGGCACTCATTCCTCTCCTTGCACCTCCTGGTAAGCCCTTTCAATAGCTTGAATATTCTTCTCAACTATATCAGGACGGAATTTAGCTTCAAGCCTTTCCCTGGTATTGCTTACGAACTCATCGATGGTCAAAAGACCGGTAGTCCTGATAAGCGCTCCCATCATGGGAGTGTTAGGAATGTCCCTTCCTATAGTGTCAATTGCTATCTGCGTTGCATCCAGGGTATAAACCTTTCCACCTGTTATACCCAACTGCTCACGCATCTCTTCAGGTGACAGGTTGGTATTAATGATATACAACCCATCCTCCGGCACTCCTGCGGTCACGTCTGTTGCCTCAAGCAACGTAGCGTCGAGAACCACTACTATCGCAGGATTCAACACTTGACAATGCAGCCTAATAGGCTCCTCACTAATGCGGTTGAATGCAAGCACAGGCGCACCCATCCGCTCAGGACCATACTCAGGAAAGGCCTGAATGTACTTGCCTGAAGCCGAAACTGCTTCTCCCAACAGGAGTGCAGCGGTTTTTGCGCCTTGGCCGCCTCTTCCATGCCAACGAATCTCTAGAAGTTCTGCCATAGCCTTGCCCCCTTACTTATGTGTGAAAGTTTTACTAACTGATCCCTGGTGTTTTTCTACTGATTCCAAGGCACATTTAAACATATATATCTGGAATATACACCTTAGTTATTGTAGCACATCCCGTATATTAATGCACCTTTTGCTTTTTCAGGGAGTTTGGTTTATTTTAGGTCCCCTACGAGTAAGAACGTAATCCCCGTCTCAATCTCAAAAGGCTAAATACTAAAGATTTTTTCACTGAAGATACAAAAATACCTGACCGTCCTGTTCATACAGGATGATCAGGTATTGTAATCCAAACTGCTGATATTCGAGTAGTTATTTTTATGCCAGATTAGGATAAAGAGGGAAACGCTTAGTTAGGCTTTCCACCTTTTCCTTTGCATTTGCCAGGATATCCTCATCATCGGGATTGTGCAGGACATCTGAAATAATCTCTGCTATCTCGAGCATCTCTGCTTCTTTCATACCTCTTGTTGTAACAGCAGGAGTCCCTATTCTGAGCCCGCTGGTTATGAAAGGCTTCTCAGGATCAAAAGGAATCGTGTTCTTGTTCACAGTAATCGAACACCTGTCAAGAAGCCTTTCTGCCTGCAGCCCGGTGAGTCCCAGTTCTCTTACGCTCACCAACATCAAGTGGTTGTCTGTGCCTCCTGATACGATTCGGAAACCACGATTCCCAAGTGCCTCAGCGAGGACTTTCGCGTTCTTCACTACTTGCTCCTGATAGGCTTTAAACTCAGGAGAAGCAGCTTCTTTAAGAGCCACTGCCTTAGCTGCAATCACGTGCATCAGCGGGCCTCCCTGGGTTCCTGGGAAGACAGCTGAATCAATGGCCTTTTTAAACTCCTCTTTACACAGGATTAATCCGCCCCTCGGTCCGCGGAGGGTCTTATGGGTCGTGGTGGTGACAAACTCAGCATAAGGAACAGGATTGGGATGCAGTCCTGCCGCTATGAGGCCTGCAATGTGCGCCATATCAACCATTACGAGGGCGCCGACCTCATCAGCGATCTCCCGAATCCTCTTAAAGTCGATAACTCTGGGATATGCACTGGCACCTGCTACAATCATTTTGGGTTTGTGTTCTCTTGCTAGATTCAGAAGGGCATCATAGTCAATGGTCTCTTCTTCTTTTGTCACTCCGTACGGAACAAAGTTGAAATACTTACCTGACAAGTTTATAGGGTGTCCATGGGTAAGGTGTCCGCCATGGGATAGATCCATTCCGAGGACAGTATCTCCGGGCATAAGCGTAGCGAAATAAACAGCGGTATTGGCTTGTGCCCCTGAATGAGGCTGGACGTTGGCATGGTCTGCACCGAACAAGGCCTTGGCTCTTTCAATGGCAAGGCTCTCCACAATATCTACATATTCACATCCGCCGTAATAGCGTCTGCCGGGATAGCCTTCTGCATACTTGTTAGTTGCAGTTGACCCCTGCGCTTCCATAACCGCCCTGCTGGTGAAGTTCTCAGAGGCTATCAACTCAATGTTGTTCCTCTGCCGTTCCGTTTCTCCCTGCAACGCATCAGCCACTTCCGGATCAACGGCTCTGACAATATCGTACACTGACTATGCCCTCCTCTTAGAGTTTATAATCCAAGGGCACGAAAACAGTGGGTTAACTGCCCCTGGTCAGCAGCTTCCCTTCATCTGTCAGGGTTGCTGTTGCTATCCCCTCCATCGGCTTCCCCAGGCCTTTCGATACCTTCACGAGGACATCCGCATCATCAAAGTTGGCAGTGGCTTCAACAATCGCCTTGGCCCTTGCCGCAGGATTAGCAGACTTAAATATCCCTGAGCCGACAAATACTCCGTCCGCACCCAGCTGCATCATGAGCGCTGCATCCGCCGGAGTGGCAACACCGCCTGCAGCGAAGTTGACTACAGGGAGTTTGCCTTCCTTGGCTACCCACTTAACTAAGTCGTACGGAGCACGCCATTCGCTGGCAACCGCCATAAGCTCGTCTTCGCGCATCCCGGCCAGTTGACGGATCTCGCTCTGCACGCGTCTCATGTGCCTCACAGCTTCGACAATATTGCCTGTCCCGGGCTCGCCTTTTGTGCGCATCATAGCGGCTCCTTCCGCAATACGGCGAAGGGCTTCACCTAAGTTGCGGCCTCCGCAGACGAAAGGCACTTTGAACCGGTTCTTATCGATATAGTAATCTTCATCAGCAGGGGTTAAAACTTCGCTTTCATCTATGAAGTCAATCCCAAGAGCTTCCAGTATTTGCGCTTCGACAAAATGTCCTATGCGGCATTTAGCCATGACAGGGATCTTCACCGCTTCCATAATGGAGATGATCGTCTCCAAGCTGGACATCCTGGCAACTCCGCCCTGAGCTCTTATGTCAGCAGGCACTTTTTCAAGGGCCATAACCGCAACTGCACCGGCATCTTCTGCTATCTTTGCCTGCTCGGGAGTGGTAACATCCATGATGACTCCGCCTCGGAATCTTTCTGCGACCATTCTTTTTGATTCAACTGATGCTTGGTTCCCCATCTTTGCGGTCCCTCCATTAAATTCAGACTTCCCCATGCAATTGTACTACAGTGGGAGTGTCAAAACAAGGTAAGAATTGTAGTTCCAGTGTATCCTTCTTATCATGCAGCCGGTCTGCGGACGGGCTACATTGCGCGCCGGAGATCGTTCACTGCCTTATGCAACCTGGCAAGGCCCTTCTCCAGGATGGAACGGGGACAACCCAGATTCATTCTGACGAACCCTTCTCCACCGCTTCCGAAGGTGTAGCCCTGGTTAACCCACAGCCCAGCCTTGTCCAACATAAAGCGTTCCAAACCTTCAGCATCCAGGCCAAGCTCTCTGCAATCCAACCAAACCAGGTAAAGACCTTCATTTTCAACGTCTACAATCTGCGGGATATTCTCCCTCAAATACGTTTTCAAATACTGCCGATTGCCCTCTATGTAGTCGAGAAGTGCGCCGAGCCACCTTTCTCCCTGGCTGTAGGCAACTTCAGCCGCAATGCCTCCGAAAACCGTGGCCTGTTTCGGCAAAGGAGATGCTTCATATCTCTCCATAACTTCAGGGTCAGGTATTATCACAAATGCCGTCTTCAACCCGGCCAAGTTAAACGTCTTGCTGGGAGAAATGCAGGTAAACGTGATGTCCCTGAGTGTATCGGATATCGAAGCCAGGGGAGTGTGTTTGTAATCCTTATAAACCAGGTCAGAATGGATCTCATCTGATATAATAAAAACTCCGTGCTCTCTGCAGATATTGCCCAGCGTAGCAAGCTCATCCTTTGTCCAAACCCTTCCCACCGGATTATGGGGGCTGCAGAGGACGAGGGCTGTCGTCTGCGGATCCTTTGCTTTCTCTTCGAGATCTGCAAAATCCATGGTGTAACGATTGTTTTCGTATATCAACTGATTATTCAGGACGGTACAGCCGCTTTCTCGAGTCACCCTGAAGAACGGCGGATAGACAGGGGACTGAACGATGACTTTGTCCCCGGGTGAGGTAAGGATGTCAAGGAGCACTCGTATGCCGGGCACAACTCCCGGAGCAAACGCTATCCAGTCTTGATCTATCGTCCAGTTGTGTCTTCGGCTGAGCCAATCTACGACTGCTCTCTTAAGGCCGGCTGATTCAACAGTATACCCGTAAATCGCATGCCCGGCCCTCTCTATGATGGCATCCTGCACCTCGCGGGGGGATTCAAAATCCATATCCGCAACCCACATAGGAATTATATCCCTACCTTGCGTATCCCACTTAATTGAATCAGTACCGTAACGTTCGATCACCCTGTCAAAATTGAAATCCGGTTCCATTAACAAAAACCTCCACTCCGCACGCGCAATAAATCTTACGTCAAATTGTACTGCTATTAGGCAGTAAGTCAAAGAGTTCCACAATCACCTTGAATATGTCCTGCCTTCTGGATAAACTGAGGATATGGGAAAGCTTTCTTAAGATAACATAAGGACAATAGATTTCGCAATCAACCTAGAGGAGGACTACTATCATGAGTTCCTTATTCAGCATATTGTGGTTGATCCTAATTGCGTCCAGCTTCCTTTCGCCCCTCTTCGAGAAAAGACGCATCGAACTCGCCCGAGTAAAGCTTCTGAATACGATGTCGCGAAAAAGGGGATCTCGGGTCATTTCCATGATCCACAGGATGGAAGCTATCAGCATCTTAGGGATCCCTATATCGCGACATATCGATATCGAGGACTCGGAGCACATTCTAAGAGCCATAAGACGCACACCGAAAAATGTCCCTATCGACATTATACTCCATACACCGGGGGGCTTGGTATTGGCTGCAGAACAAATTGCACGGGCATTGGCAAGCCATGAAGCTAAAGTCACAGTATTTGTGCCTCACTATGCCATGTCAGGCGGGACACTGCTGGCACTCGCAGCAGACGAGATCATCATGGACGAACATGCAGTCTTAGGCCCTATAGACCCTCAACTTGGCAATTATCCTGCAGTATCCATTTTGAAAGCTATTGAACAAAAGGACAAGAACTCGCTGGACGATACCACCCTCATACTGGGGGATATGGCTGCCAAAGCCATGGTGCAAGTCTATGAAAGCGTCTATAATTTGCTGCTGGAAAAATTCCCTGAAGATAAAGCACAGGAGATTGCAAGGACCTTAACGGAAGGCAGATGGACTCACGATTATCCTATTACCTGCCGAATGCTGCGGGATATGGGCCTTGCCGTGTGCCATGAGATGCCGGAAGAGGTATACCAGCTCATGGAGCTTTATCCGCAGCCTGCTCAGCGCAGGCCTTCTGTCCAGTATGTGCCTGTGCCTTTTGAAAGACGGTCCCCGGACGCTCCGTCACGCGGAGAGGAATAAAGGATGACTGAACCGTCAAACAGTGTTTTAATCTGGTGGAGACGAGGAGATTCGAACTCCCGACCTCGTGAGTGCGATTCACGCGCTCTCCCAACTGAGCTACGTCCCCACCTAGTCTTCCTGGCTCAGATAGTAGCATATCCTCTTGTCCTAAGTCAAGGGCGCCACGCCAACGACCTGTCCGGCCACATTCGGCGCCTACCTGGCATAGGCACGCCAAAGACGGCCGCCAAGAATGGCCTTAGACAGCCCGCCTAAGCACGCGGACGCATCGTCGGGAACAGGATTACATCTCTGATTGATTCCTGATTGGTAATGAGCATCACCAATCTGTCAATCCCAATCCCCATGCCTCCTGTCGGCGGCATACCGTGTTCAAGGGCAAACAAGAAGTCCTCATCCATCATATGGGCTTCTTCATCGCCTTTATCGCGCAGCGAAACCTGGGCCGCGAAGCGTTTCCGCTGATCGATCGGGTCATTTAGCTCGCTGAATGCGTTCGCCATTTCACGGCCGCAGATAATCAATTCGAACCTGTAAGTATAACGAGGATCATCTTTCTTTCTTCTGGCAAGGGGCGATACCTCTATCGGATAGTCGATGATAAAGGTAGGCGTCATGAGTCTCGGTTCTACCAGCTTATCATAGATCTCCGCCAGAACAGCCCCACGGGAACTGTCTTTTCCTGCTATTTCAACGCCCAAGGAATCAGCAGCAGAAAGCGCGTCCTCATCAGTCTCGATCTTAGTAAAGTCTACACCTGTATACTTCGTAACCGCATCGACCATAGTCAGCCTTGGCCAAGGTGGCGTAAGATCTATTTCCATGCCTCCGCACTTTACCACAGGGGCACCCAGCACCTTAACGGCTACATGGTGGATGAGGTTTTCGGCAATATTCATCATATCGGTATAATCCGCGTAAGCTTCATAAAGCTCAAGCATGGTGAATTCAGGATTGTGCTTAGTTGATATTCCTTCATTTCTGTATACGCGGCCGATCTCGTAGACTTTCTCCAGCCCGCCTACGATCAGACGCTTTAGGTGGAGCTCCAGAGCGATCCGCATATAGAGGTCCATATCAAGGGCATTGTGGTGTGTAATGAAAGGCCTTGCACTTGCTCCTCCGGGAATGGGGTGCAAAGAAGACGTCTCAACTTCTATGTAACCCCGGGAATCAAGGAATTCCCTGATCGCCTTGATTATAGCTGTGCGCTGGAGAAAGACCCGCCTGACATCGGGATTGACTATAAGGTCTAGATGCCGGTGCCTGTATCGAAGATCCACATCAACGAGGCCATGCCACTTCTCAGGCAACGGGCGGAGGGATTTACAAAGGAGAGTAAACTCGTCTATCTCAATGCTTACTTCTCCCCTCCTGGTGCGGAACACCTTGCCTATGACACCTATAATATCGCCGATATCCAAAGATGTGAAAAGCTCATAGGCGTCCTCACCTAAGGAATCAACTTTTGCATAGAGTTGGATTCGCCCGGAGAGATCCATGATATCTGCGAAAGTTGCCTTACCGTGAGTGCGCATTGCCATTATCCGGCCTGCTATTTTCACGGTGCTTCCCTCAAGGCTGGAAAAATCGTCTATAATTTCTTTACTGAGATGAGTTCGCTCGAATCTTGCTCCGAAAGGATCGATGCCTTTAGCCCGGAGGGTTTCCAGCTTTTTCAACCGAACTCGAACGTGTTCGCTATCCTGAGTTAACTCGTGTAATCCTTCCTCGTTCCCTCCGTTGCCTTCAGAGTACATCTTATCACCTCGAAATCTCTAGGACTTGGAACTTAAGAGTCCCCATAGGCGCAGCAACGTCTACGATAGTGCCTACAGGCTTACCCATAATCGCCTTGCCAACGGGAGATTCGTTTGATATCCGGCACTGAGCGGGGTTAGCCTCTGCTGAACCGACGATTATATATTCAAAGACCTCTCCCCCAGTCATATCTTTCAGCTTTACCCTTGAACCCAGGTTAACGGTCTCTGTATCCAGTTCGTCTTCATCAATGACTTCGGCGTTTCTCAGCATAGTTTCAAGCTGTGCAATCCGTCCTTCAACAAATGCCTGCTCGTTCTTGGCATCTTCGTATTCTGAGTTGTCCGTGATATCGCCGAAAGCCTTGGCATCCTTGATTCTCGCAGCCACTTCGCGCCGCCTGGTAGTCTTAAGGTACTCTAGTTCCTTTTCAAGCTTCTTGAGTCCCTCTAAAGTCAAAACTACCTTTTGCGACCCTGCCATACTTCTGATTCCTCCTTAGCCAATGGCTTTTCCTTGTACATCTTGACATCGCCCGATATAGCCAAGCACAGCCGTGCTTTGGAATACGCTAATCGCGCGACGCCTGATCGCATGCCAATATTATGGCTTCTGACCTACTCATTGTCAAGGACTCAGCTTGAATTCAGAGTCAGCCGGAATCCAACCGGAAGGTCTCGTTATTATGTGCAACTACCGCAACTCTTCGATCCTGGGGCGGAAGTCCAGTTTTGTTAAAATATCCAGGTAATCAGAGGGTGTGAAATCCTCGGGGTTGCGTCCTGTAATGGCTACAAGCATTGCATCTATTACATTAGTTGCAAAAGATCTCCCATTGAATTCAGGGGTGGAGACGACAAGAGTCTTCACTCCGCGCGCCCTGAAAGCTTCAACATCGTTTTCAGTCACAGTATTTGTTATGATAATTTTCCCCGAAAGATCGTCTGGCATGTGCCTCTTGATGAAATGGCAATCGCCTCCGATGATATCCGCCCATTGGTATATGGAGGGAAACTTTGGAACGACTTGTTCCTGGCTCTTGCCGGTAGGATAGAGCACCTGGATGGGCAAGTGACTGAGGACAGGCATCAACACAGCAGCAAGCACCTTCAACGTGGAGAGACTCCCAAAGAAAATGGGGATTCCCAGAGCAAACGCCAAGTCGCCGATTTTCAATTTGCACCCGGACTCATAGAGCGCAGAAGCCATGCCATATCTGTCCATGGCAGAAGTGATAAATGCGTTCTTGCCTTGAAGAGGCATCCCTTCCTCATCGCGGATATACTCAACAGCTCTGCGTTCAATGACTCCCTTAAGCATGCTTCCGTCAGCCACAGGAGTCACTTTCGCCACTCTGGCCATTCGGTCAGCTTGCCACAGAGTATACCGCTTGTTCCCCAGGAAGAACCATCTGTCTGTTCCGCCTAACCCTATGGCATCGACCTTTCCGTCGAGGCTGCGAATAAGTTCTATAGCTTTTTGAACGTCGCCACTAGTCCCGCGACGCTCAAGTATGATTTCCTCTCCCAGAAATGTAACTTGAGCCTTGTGATCTCGTGTTGAGGAACCAAGGCTCACACCGACTACGTGCTTCAAATGGCCCGCCCCCGTTTCAAAATGGAATGCAAATAATGTAAATGAAGTCCGGATAACCACAACGATTCCTGGAGAATTCAACGATCTCACAAATTGATGTTCAATCCGGAGAAGAGACTTCCCGAATAATCCTGCGGATATCTTCCGGATCTATCTTTGCGTCCTGTTTAATCGGGGATGCACCTACGACAACACTTATCACCCGGTTTCCGAGAATAGATTCCACAAGGTTGCACCTCATATCCGAGCCAATAAAGATCACCACATCGTAGACTCTGAGTTTACTTATAATCGCCATTATTTCATTGAGGACTTCAAGGCCGGACCTATCCCGGACAAATCTCCACCGCTCCTCATCGTCTAAGAGAAGTACAAAGTCTACGCCTTCTTCCTTGGCTACTTTGTAGAGGTCGTCCTTGTTACCTACAGGGAAACCGACCAGCGCCACTCTGCCGCCTTTCCGGACCTCACCGAGGCTCTCCAGGCGTGAGACAAAGACCCTGTCTATGCCAATTCTGTCTGCGGTCTCCTGCTGTGACAACCCGCGCGACCTGAGATCCAGAATCCTCTCGACAGTCTTCATCAAGCGCCCTTTGTCTATCAGCTTATCCCCTATGCGCACAAACTCCAGAGCAATCTACCCCCGTATCAATGTTTACATATTTGTGCACAGCACAATTCTAACAATACGTCCCAAGAAATGCAAGCTTTAAAGCCCGGGCCATTTCATCTCTGGTTTTAGCTTCGTTAATGCTAATACGGGCTGATGAGGCACCTCGGATGCCTCGGACGTACCATGCAGCATGTTTCCGCATTTTGAGAACAGCGGTTTTCTCTCCTACAAGCTCAATAAGCATGTCTAAGTGCCTAATAGCCATTTGAGCCCGTTCTTCGTTTGTAGGGGGCGGAGGTTCTGTACCTGTACGGAGGAATGTGACAATATCCCTGATCAGCCAGGGATTACCCAACGCTGCCCTGCCAATCATTACCCCATCGCAACCGGTTGCGGCAAGCATTCTTTCGGCATCCTGCGGAGAGCGGATATCTCCATTGCCGATGACAGGGATTGATACGGCTTCCTTCACGTCTCTGATTATGTTCCAGTCAGCTGTGCCTGAATAAAACTGCTCCCGGGTTCGGCCATGGACTGTCAGGAGGGAGGCACCGGCTGCTTCAACTGTTTTGCCAAGTTCAACTGCGTTTATTAGATCCTCGTCCCACCCTGCTCTCATCTTGACTGTGACCGGGATGTCCACTGCAGATGCGATGGATTCCGCGATTTTGCCGGCCAGAGGTACATTCCGCATTAATGCTGCGCCTTCTTTGTTTTTTACAATCTTAGGGGTCGGACAGCCCATATTTATATCGATAATCTCGGGCGAGGCCACATCTTGTATTATTTTAGCTGCTTGCGCCATGATTTCGGGCTCGCTCCCGAACAACTGTATCGCAATAGGGCGCTCTGTATCAGAAATGCGAAGCATATCTTTGGTTTTTTGATTTCCGTATACCAGCGCTTTGTCAGAAATCATCTCAGTATAAACAAGGGGGCAACCCATCTCTTTCACAATCAGCCGGTACGCCTGATCAGTGACTCCTGCCATGGGAGCCAGTGCAACCAGCACTTGGCCAGGAAGATCGGTTTCGCTGAAAGGCAGTCTCCTCTTTGCTGTCATCTCAATATCTGCACCTCAATCGCGTGTCCTTGTGCGTTCGTTTATCATTGGCTATTCAGTGATCTTCGGTGCCTGGTCAGTCATCTCCGGCGGCTTGCCGAAGGAATTCTCGATCTTGGCGGCCTCGGCATTCCGAGATACTTCCCTGCTTCGCGGTAAGGCACCGTCTTCAAGTATGTTTGAAATGGCATGCAGGAGCTCATCAAGCCCCTCACCTGTTTCAGCGGACACAAGGACCGCTCCTGGGTGATCAAGCCTAATACGCTCTCGCTCCATGCTTCCTGGTATAAGGTCTATCTTATTGAGGCAAGTAATGATTGGTTTATCAGAGATGCCCAGAGTATTGAGGACTTCTTCCACTGCCTCACAGTGCTCATCCTTGCCGGGATGACTGGCATCTACCACGTGAATCAAGAGGTCTGAATTGGCCGCTTCCTCGAGCGTAGCTCGAAACGCTGCTATGAGCTCATGCGGGAGTTTTCTGATAAACCCGACAGTATCGGCGAGCAATATGAACTTACCGGAAGGCAGGTAACGCCTTCTTATCGTCGGATCCAGCGTAGCAAAAAGCTTGTCCTCAACAAATACCTCTGAGTTTGTTAAAGCATTAAACAGCGTGGATTTCCCTGCATTTGTGTAACCTACGAGCGATACAAGAGGCAATCCTGATTTGCTCCGGGTAGATCTCTGGAGGCCGCGTCTCTTTGCGATTTCTTCAAGTTCCTTTCTAAGGACGGAGATGCGCTTCCTTATCCGCCTCCTGTCAACCTCGAGTTTCGTCTCTCCCGGGCCTCTTGTCCCTATACCTCCTCCGAGCCTTGATAGGGAAGTACCCTTACCGACGAGCCTGGGGAGCAAATAATAAAGCTGTGCAAGCTCCACCTGAATCTTTCCTTCTTTACTTGCAGCTCTGGCTGCAAATATGTCTAAGATAAGCCAAGTCCTGTCAATGACTTTCCTTTGCAGAATGTTTTCAAGGTTACGCTGTTGAGCAGGAGACAGCTCATCATCGAAAATTATTACGTCAGCATGGAGAGTGATAGCGAGCACTGCCAGCTCCTCCGCTTTGCCTTTCCCTATGTAATAGGCGGGATCAGGCTTGTTGCGGCGCTGGATCACCTTTACGACCACTTCAGCACCGGCTGTGGAAGCTAATTCAGCTAACTCATTGATCGAATCCTCAGTCTCCCACCACTGCGTTCCCGGCAATTCAAGTCCGACGGCGATGGCCTTTTCGCGCGGTGTCTCCAGGATGCGTTCACCTCCAACATTGCACCGGAAGTCTCCTACTCCCGCCAACCGGAAGCAGTGACACCTGTAGTTCTTTAATGATAATCATACATTTGTTTCCGAGCTCTGTCACCTCAGTTTCAACACCTCAACACCGTCAACGGTACACGTTGCGTTTGATTTGCCGCATTTGGCCTATGGTAGTTGCTTTGCTATATTTGGTTTGGCTCAGTTGATTTATGACAGTTGTTTTGTTACATTTGATCTGCCGCGATTGGTTTATGTGAGTATACCGGTGCACCGATAATATCCCAAGACCGATCCGGATTAGGTTAGATTAGATCCTTCCGAAGCTATGCCCAACTTATCAGAGTCCACAGCCCGCATAAGCCCTCAAGGAACGCACCGGAAATCTGCCTGTTCTGTCTGTGCCAGGCACTTTTTCAAATTTGTCCCCAGGGGGTGAGTTTAATTGGGCGCAGCAACAACCGCACTGGACGTAAAATCCCTCACCAAAGTATTCCACGAAAGAGGCAACAAAAGCGTTAAAGCGGTAGATAGTATCAGTTTCCAGGTCAACCAGGGCGAAGTGTTGGGCCTTCTAGGACCAAACGGAGCAGGAAAGACCACCACAATCAAATGCATCCTGGGCCTAATGCGCCCTGATACAGGCGAGATCAGAGTCTTCGGTGAGAACGTGGAAGCCTGCTACCCGCGCGTGCTCAGGAACATGAGTGCAGTCTTAGAAGGTAGCAGGAATTTGTATTGGCGGTTAACAGTCTGGGAGAATATTCTCTTCTTTGCACGGCTCCACGGGGTGACATCACGTGAAGATAAGGCGCATTTTGAAAACCTTATCCGGCTCTTCTCTCTAGAAGATAAGAGAAATGTCGAAGTCAGGAAACTGTCACAGGGTATGAAGCAAAAAACCAGTATCGTGTGTACACTGGCACGACGAACGCCCGTTGTCTTTCTGGACGAGCCCACCCTGGGCCTGGATGTGGAAACATCCCTTGAGCTCCGGCATGTGTTGAAGCAACTGGCTTCCGAAGAAAACCGCACCATTATCGTAAGTTCCCACAATATGGACGTAATACAGGATGTGTGCAGGCGCGTAATCATCCTGTCCCAGGGACGAATAGTAGCAGACGATCACATCAGCGATCTGGTGAGCCTCTTCAAAACAAAAGCATACAGGATCATTCTGCTTGAACCGGTCCCTGAAGGGCTAGAGGAAGCTCTGGCATCTAGATTTAAAGGAGCGACTGTAACCGGGGACGGAAGAAGGACAGAAGTCAGAGTCAATCTCCTCGAAAACGATGATATCTACACACTGATGGACATCTTGCGTGACAGAGGTGCGATTATCGATGAAATCTCCAACGAGGAGACTGACCTCGAGAAGGCGTTTCTCGAGATTGTCAGGAGGGAGCGGAACAATCATGAATCCAGTTAGCATTCTCGTTGCTATTCTCCAGCGAGATTGGGCAATGATGAGGAGGTACATAGTCAACACAGTCTCGTCATTGGTTTCCATATACATAATCTTTCTCTTTATCTTCTTGGGCATCAAAGGCCTCTCAAGCTACGCTGCTATTGGAGCTCTTGAGGGAACGCTGGAAGGCACTGTCATCGGGTTTTTCGTCTGGACATTCTCTGTGATCGCTTATTCAGACCTGGCTTGGAGCCTCATAGTTGAAGCGCAAGCGGGCACGTTAGAACAACTATACCTCACGCCCGCAGGGTTTAAGTGGGTAGCCGGCTGCACGGTTATATCGAACCTGGCCTTGAACTTTGTTCCTGTTGTGCTATTACTCGTCGTAATGATGGCTACCACAGGACAATGGCTGAATCTGGACTTTATCAGCCTGGTTCCGCTGTTGCTCATTACGATTCTGGGAGCCTACGGATTCGGGTTCGCTCTGGGCGGCCTTGCTCTTGTATATAAGAGACTGCAAGCCATCTTCCAGGTGTTTCAGTTCGTGTTAATCGGGTTTCTCGTTGTACCGCAGAGGCTTCCCTGGGCAAAATTCCTCCCGCTCTCACTGGGCAACTCCCTCATCTATGATGTAATGGTAGACGGAGTCCGCCTTTGGGAGCTTCCAACCGGATCCGTTCTGACAGCACTCTTGGTGGGCGCCGCGTACTTTGCTATCGGAGTTGTGATATTCTCTGTCTGCGAAAACATCGCCAAAGACCGCGGTTTACTTGGGCACTATTGATGCGATCGTGGAAAAATCCCCGGGCCGGCCGATCTGCCGCAGACCCGGGGAAATGTTCTTACGAATTGTTTCTCTCGTATATGATGCGTAAGCCTTCAAGGGTTAAGTTAACATCGATGTCGTCAATCTCCTCGGCTTCTTCAGCGATCAAAGGCGCCAGGCCTCCTGTGGCGATGACTTTCGGATCCGTCCCCATCTCGTCTTTTATTCGCCTGACGATTTCGTTGACCTGGCCTACCGCTCCGTAGATGAGACCTGATTGCATGCTCCTGACTGTGTTTCTTCCGATAACAGTCGGAGGCCTCACCAGTTCTACACGGGGGAGCCGTGCCGCCCTGGAAAAAAGCGCCTCACTGGAAATCATAATCCCGGGACATATCACACCCCCCAGGTATTCCCCGTCCTCTGACACTGCACAAAAGGTAGTGGCTGTGCCAAAATCCACTATTATGACGGAAGAGCGGTATTTCTCATAAGCCGCAACAGCATTGACTATCCTGTCTGCCCCGATTTCTCTGGGATTTTCGTAGCGAAGGACCATTCCTGTCTTGATCCCGGGCTCCACAATGAGGGGTTCTATCTTGAAATACCTTTTAGAAAGCTCTTCGAATATAACGGTGAGCGGCGGAACCACACATGACATCGCGATCCCGGAAACCTCGCTAAACTCAATGTCATCATAGGATAACAAGGCATGCAAGACCATTGCATATTCGTCAGAGGTCTTGTGCCTATCTGTTGAGATGCGGTAACAGGTCACAAGTTCTGCCTCGTTATATACGCCGACCATAATGTGGGTATTGCCGATATCAAGAGCGAGAAGCATATTGAGGTTCTCCCCTTCCCGTCTCCAACATTTACTAGCGGTATGCTCTTATACGCGTGGCCACACAAGGTGCCGTCATTACAGCGACAAAGAGTTCCGGCAGTCTCGTGACGCGCACAGTCGTGCTGCCGTGCCGCCCGGCGCTGTAGCCGCGCTCAGTGATGCAAACTTAAGCCATGATATTACTGAAGGCCCTGACAAGCATGATAATCCCCAGCCCTACAAAAAGCAATCCGGCAACTACCTGGATATACTCCTGAGGGATGAACTTCCCGACAACGCAGCCGAAAACTGCTCCAATCAGGCTCACACTGGTGAGGGCTAATGACGCCCCAATGAAAACCGGCAATATCTTTTGATGCTGCGCCACAAGGGTGAACACTGCAAGTTGAGTCTTATCCCCCAACTCTGCCACGAAGATAGTAGCGAAAGTAAGTGCAAGCAGCTTCCAGTCCAAAGAACTTCAACTCCTTATGTGTACCAATAGAATACCCGGCTTGTCCGTAAGTTCGGAAGATAATAACCGTCGCCTGTCTCGACAACGCTCTCCTTGACAAAGTCTCTTACAATCTCCATTTCATCAGGGCCGAATTGATGATAAGAAGATATGAGCCTAACACCTTCATCAATAGATTGTAAAGGTTGTCCGAATTCATAAGTGTAGATAGCAGACTCAAAAGAGATCCCGAGGCTCTTGAGGATAGCCTCCGTATCCGGAGGGCATTCTCGGCGCAGAGGGGGCTCTCGGTTTAACCTCACATAAAGAGAATCAACACCAAAATTCTTCCTCTCCCTGCTGACAGGAGCAACCAGCAACACCCCGCGCCTGGCTAAGGCATTGAGCCTGATAAGGGACTCCTCTGAACCTGTGACTGAGCCGCCTGCATAGGCTGCAATAATAACATCGTGAACCTCATCCGGCCATTCTTCCCAGGTAGATTCAACATACCGGATGTTACTAATACCTTTTTCTATAGATGCCTCTCTAAGGGCCGCAAGGGCAAGATCTGACGGTTCCAAAGCAGTGACGCTCTTCACTCTGCTTGCCAGCATCCGGGAAAACGGGCCGACACCTGCCGCAATCTCAAGCACACTACTTTTCCTGTCAATCATGGTTTCAAGGATAGGCATAAAAACCCGGGGATATTCACCTGTTTCAAGAGCCTTTTCAAACCATTTGACCTTTTCAGCACTCCAGGTAAAACCCAAGGAACATACACCTACTTCTCAGATAGAACGCGATTGAGCCAGCTGAGTACATACTCCTTGACACCGTCGCGGTTCTCCTCGGTAACTTCTAATACCTCAGTATCCTCCCGGCTTCGGATTTCGTTCAGGAAAGGATTGTCGTCTCTCTTAAGAACCCCGAGGACAGGCACTGGGCTGTCAAGGGCTTCCATTACAGCTTGCCTAAACTCGTAGGCATCAAGCTCGAATCTCCCGAGTTCATCCATGATAATGAGATTGGCTCCGGAGATACCGCGTCTGATAGAATCCGCGCCTACAGTGTCAAATGACTCAAGATGGACATCCCAGCCGCCTTTGCGGGCTGTAGATATGACTGCTGATGCAGATGTATCCAAGTCCATAATGCGGAAGGCACGCAAGCGCCTGCCCTCAAATACCCTATCCACGCGAAACCCACCGAGAGTCAGGGGATGCCCTTGACTCACCTGTTGAACCGCAGAGAACAATGCAGTAGATTTGCCTACCCGTTTCGGTCCGGTAAGGAACAGATTCTGCCTTAAGTTCATTGAGATCCGGCTCCTTCTGACGTAGCTTCATTCTGCGAAAGCGTGTCAATTCCCAAAGCCCTAACAAGATACGTGCCGGCCACAAAAGCCAAGAACCCGCCAAGCCCTCCTGTTACGGCTGCGATGGGAGACAATACTAAGACAAGGCTCCCTCCCATGCTAAACATAAGGATTGCATTGGCTACAGCCCCTGAGATATTGGCCACAGCCCCTGCCAATATGCAAGGGATAGATGCCTGACGGCAATCGCCCCAGACCAGTCCAAGGGACAGGTACAAAACCTCCACTGCTATACCGGGAAGTGCATATGAGACGATTATCAGCGCTCCCAGCGGACCTGTAAACCCCATCATCAGTGCAAGTATCCCCTGAAGAAGAGAGAAGAGAAACACAGAGCCCGGACGGCCTACCATGTAACCTGC
>FIZM01000156.1:511-1753 GCA_900019985.1 uncultured Clostridia bacterium | reverse complement strand
CAATAATATGCTTTCACAGCTTCGTTTAGAAGATGTGGTAGACAATAAAGGTGTTTTACTGGTAGGTAACTACGGTACAGGTAAATCGCACCTTATGTCGGTCATTTCTTCAATAGCATATGATGCCGAAAACCTTGACTATGTACAAAACAAAAAGTTTGCCGAGGCTGCCAGGATCATTGCGGGGAAGTTTGAAGTCCTGCGTATTGAAATAGGCGCGTCAAAAATGTCCCTCAGGAACATCATCCTGACAAAAGTAAAGCAGGATTTTGCTGAACGTGGGCTCATCTTTGACTTCCCTGATGAAAAGGATATTATCTCAAATAAAGATGTGCTCCTGACCATGATGGATTTGTTTTCATCCAAATATCCCGACAAAGGATACCTGATTGTGGTGGATGAGTTCCTCGACTATCTTGGCGGCCGTAAAAGCCAGGAGATTAAGCTCGACCTGGGCTTCATGCGTGAGCTGGGAGAAATTATTAAAACTTCCCGTTTAAGAGCTATTTTCGGAGTACAGGAAAAACTTTTTGATAACCCCAGCTTTTCATTTGTATCCAATACTTTAAACCGGGTAAAGGACAGATTTGAGCAAGTCACCATTCGCAAGGAAGATACAGCCTATGTTGTATCTGAAAGAATACTGAAGAAGACTCCTGAACAAAAGGCGCTGATCCGTGAGCACTTGCAAAAGTTTTGCAGTCTATACACCAATATGTCGGAGCGCATGGAGGAGTACGTTGACCTGTTCCCTATTCATCCTTCATATATTGAAGTTTTTAACAAGATTTACATTATTGAGAACCGTCATATACTAAAAAACATTTCGGAGATCATCAGGCGGATACTTGACGATGAAATTACTGATGAATCTCCCGGCATTGTATCATTTGACAGCTACTGGTCCTTTATCAAGGAAAACCTTGCCCTTAAAACAGATGCCAATATTAAAGAAGTCGTTGAAAAGAGCGGCATGCTGGAGGATATCGTTAACCGTTCGTTTCCTAAACGTCTGTATAAACCTTTGGCCTTGCAAATTATCTATGCTTTAAGCGTACATAGATTAACCACTGGTGATATCAGTATCCGTGCGGGACTTACTGCAGAAAACCTAAGGGATGACCTCTGTTTATATTTAAAAGGCATGCCAGACCAAAGCTCGGATACTTTGCAATCTTTGATTCAAACGGTTCTGAAGGATATAATGACCACTGTCAGCGGGCAGTTTATTGAACATAATGC
>FIZM01000156.1:266-482 GCA_900019985.1 uncultured Clostridia bacterium | reverse complement strand
GGTTCTGAAGGATATAATGACCACTGTCAGCGGGCAGTTTATTGAACATAATGCAGATAATGGACAATACTATCTGGACTTGAAAAAAGATATTGACTACGACGAAAAAATCACGCAAAGAGCGGCTATCATGGATGATGACAGTCTGAATAGTTATTTTTATGATGTAGTTTATTATTGCTTAGAGTGGGATCAGAAAGAATATGTTGATAATTT
>FIZM01000156.1:0-183 GCA_900019985.1 uncultured Clostridia bacterium | reverse complement strand
GAGCTATACGGATGACAAGAAGGACGATGAGGTCTTTTTCCTGTTTAAGCCCAACGAAGATTTCAAGAACACTCTGAAGTTGTATGGTGCTGCTCAAATACTGAAAGATTTGGCCGAAGAAAAAAATAAGCCTGCCTATCAAAACAAAGCTGAAGTTTTCAAGAAAAAGCTGACGAAATACCT
>FIZM01000155.1:3331-3456 GCA_900019985.1 uncultured Clostridia bacterium | reverse complement strand
GCGATAATCGGGCCCCTCAATTATTCGGAATAAGATAAACCGGTGCAGCCCAAATAATAGCAGCGGATTTAGTAGGTGTGAGACAGGTTTTTTCGTTTGCTTTTCTTTGGCGGGGCAGCAGCATT
>FIZM01000155.1:0-3289 GCA_900019985.1 uncultured Clostridia bacterium | reverse complement strand
CGGATTTAGTAGGTGTGAGACAGGTTTTTTCGTTTGCTTTTCTTTGGCGGGGCAGCAGCATTAGCATGATAACATTGACGAAAGAAGTCGCCTAATATTACTTGATATCTCTTGTGTTTAGTTGTGTCAAATGGTATACTTTCCCTGAAAGGGGGTGCCGCTGTGCGTGAACGGAATCTTGCGACTGCTAAGGAGCTTGCTGATATGTTGAAGTTGTCGGTGGAGACCATATGGCGTTATACCCGTAACTCAGAGATTCCTTATGTGCAATTGTCCAACAGGCAGTACCGATATGATCCCCAAGAGGTTTTGCGCCATCTTGGCATTGATCAATCGCCGGAGCCAGGCGGCGAGCAGGCGGGTCAACCGGTTGCTGGGTCAGCTGCCACAGTTCGAGAAGCCAGGCCTGAATACATTACAGATAGGGTGTACACTTACGAGGACTACCTCAAGTTGCCGGACGAGGAGTGCTACCACTACGAGATCCTCGATGGCGTGCTTGTTAAAGAGCCTGCACCATATGTCCACCATCAGCGGGTATCCAGGAGGCTGCAGCGGCTCCTTGAGGACTACTTTGTTCAGCGAGACCCTGAGGGCGAGGTTTTTAATGCGCCTATCGATGTGACCTTGTCAGACGCCAATGTCATCCAGCCGGATCTGGTTTATGTTCCCGGCAGGCAAAAGGAGATTATCAAGGAAGAAAGGATAGACGGGGCCCCGTATCTTGTTGTGGAGGTCGTTTCCAAGTGGACTCGAGCTAAGGACCGCGTGAGAAAACGTAGTATATATGAGCGGGTGGGTGTGCCGCACTACTGGGTGGTCGATCCCTTTGACGAGATAATCGAGGCGTATGCATTACAGAGTGGTCACTATATCCTTAGGAGCTCAGGCCTTGATGGAGGTGAATTTACGCATCCTGACTTTCCGGGCTTTTCAGTGGAGCTTAAAGCGCTATGGCGTCGGCCGGAATGAACAAACCATGGGTACTGTTAGCGGCCTTATCTCCAAGAATCATGAAACTCGGCAGCCCGAGTGTTAAGTGCGCAAATAGTCAAAATGAACGCAAGAGGGGACAGTGCAGGAATCCGACAGTGCCTAAGGTCGACTTAGGTTTTGAATGAATCAACACTTATCCCCTGGATACCAGTCCTAACAAGCTGTAAGTTTTACCTAACAGACTGTAAGTTTTCCAAGATTGCAGGTTTTGATAAAAATCTTCCGTCGGATAGAAGGAATTCGGCAACTAATAGCAAATATGTACTAATGACATCGATGTCATAAGGTGAAGAAGAAAGGCAATTGGTGCTTCAGGAGGCAGAAGGGTGCGAGGTAGGAGTACTATCTACGACGTAGCGGAGCTGGCCGGTGTATCTGCAAAAACGGTCTCACGAGTTATAAACAACTCATCCCTGGTTGCACCTGGAACCAGGAGAAAGGTTTTAGCAGCCATTGCTGAACTTGACTTCCATCCTGATTCTGCAGCAAAAGGCCTTCGCCAGCGGCGCAGAAAATCAGTAGGCCTGGTTATCCCTTATGGCAGCGACTTTGTATTCCAAGACCCAGGGATGTGGGCTCAGGCAAACGGAGCTCACAGAGCGCTTTCCGAACGCGGTTACGACCTGGTTTTGGCTGTGCCTCAAACCAAGGAACTGGTGTTGCATGAGCTCAGCAGGCTCACTAAGAACCGCACTGTAGACGGGGTAATCCTGTACGCCATGGAAGGCGTGGAGGCGCTGGTTAAGGAATTTGACCGGCTCAAGATTAGATATGTGTCGCTCTCAGTGTGCTATTCAGGACAGGATTATAACTTTGTAGAAACGGATTCATCATACGTGTCTCACCTGGCTACCAGGTACATGATTACCCAGGGCGCAAGGCGTATCGGATTGATTCGCGAGCCGGAAGGGTTTTTCCATGCGGATAAAGCCACCGCTGAGGAGGGTTACCACCGTGCGCATCTGGAGGCCGGCTTGCCGGTGGACAGGTCTTTAATACTTGCAGGCGACTACTCGATAGTATCAGGGTATGAACGGACGTGCCAGCTCTTAAGAGATTATCCTGACATTGACGGAATCCTCTGTATGAGCGATCCGATGGCAATGGGAGCCCTCAGGGCATTGAGAGAGCATGGGTTAACCCCCGGCGTTGACATTGACTTTGTTGCAGGTGACGATTTCCCGAGTACCAGAGAGATATGGCCGGGTCTTACGTCAATCAGGACCCCTCTTTACGAACAAGGATACCAAGCAGGAACAATGATAGTGGATTATATAGAATCAGGACAGAAGATCCCGGGAAGGGTCCTTAAAGGCGAGTTGATAGTGCGTCAGTCAGTCAGATCCCTACACTAGACTGGAAGACTAGACTGGAAGGGAGACGATCCGATGAAACGCTTGTCAGGATGGTCCAGAAGAAAGCATGCCACAGCTTACTGGATGATCCTGCCGGCTGTAGTAGCCATGCTTTTGGTGCACTACATACCTATGCTTTGGGGCTTCTATATCAGCGCACATGATGTCAACATCTTCACAATGGTCAACTGGATCAATGCTCCGTTTGTAGGATTCCGAAACTTCATAGACGGCTTGAACCCTGCTACAACCACCGGTGCCCGTGCGTTGAGATCTCTCGTCAATATTACAGTCTATTCCATCGTAGCTATAGGTGCAGGCTACGTAATAGGCCTTGCAGTAGCAATCCTCCTTAACCAGAACTTCCGGGGGAGGACCTTAATGAGAGGCCTAATCCTCCTTCCCTACATCACACCTGACTCTGTAGCATATAACGTTTGGAAATTCATCTTCCAGTCAAGAATAGGCCTGCTTAACCGCTATCTTATCCAGTGGAATCTTGTGTCGGAGCCTCCTATCTGGCTGATAGGGCCTCCTGCGCTCTGGTCAGTAACGATCGCAAGCATATGGAAAGGCTGGCCTTTTGCAGCTCTTATCCTTCTTGCAGCTTTGCAGAAGATCCCGCAGGAGCTTTACGAGGCTGCCCGCGTAGACGGTGCTACAGCCTGGCAGCAGTTTACAATGATTACAATGCCGCAGCTTCGAACAGTATCTGTAATGCAGATCCTCATGTCAATACTGTGGAATTTCAATGCATTCAACCAGTTCTACATAATGCTCGGGCGTGACCCGGGCATTGCAGCGGAAGTGCCGTCCACGCTCATACTCAGGGAGGCTTTTACTAACCTGAAATACGGGATAGGTTCTGCTTTGTCAATAGTGTTGATGTTGATTCTCCTGGTGATCACCACGGTGTACCTGATTGCCCTGCGCGGTAC
>FIZM01000154.1 GCA_900019985.1 uncultured Clostridia bacterium | reverse complement strand
TTTCGGTACAGATGTCTACCATACAGCTAACGCGGCTTTTCAGTAAGCAAATAAACACAGTTTTGACACAGCAATTGCGCGGCGGAGTAAAAAATTCGATGACAAATTGTGTGAATGAAGCAGGAATCTGGGTAACGCCGCAGAAACATAATTAACGTTAACGTTAACGTTCATGTATGTGACGGCGGGCGCAATGGCTAGCCACAGATGGGAGCGGAATCATGCGTGTAACTATCGCTGACATTGCAAAAAGGGCAGGAGTGTCGGTAAACACAGTATCTCGCGCCTTGAGCGGAAAGGACGGTGTTAGCGAAGAAACTCGGGCCAAGATCGTCAAAATCGCCCGGGAGCTTAACTACCGTCCCAACTTGCTGGCGCGTGGTATGCGCCAGGACAGGGCTGACTTCATCGGTGTCTTGGTTTTGGATATCGGCAACACCGTCTTTAGCCGCATGATCAGAGGCATCGAAAATGAGCTGGTTGGTGAGTCCATGACCATCATCATCGGCAACTCCGATGAGAATGTGGCCAAAGAACGCCACTATCTCGAGATGATGATCATGACCAACTGCCGCGGCGTGATCATCAGCCATGCTAGTACTGAGGCGCTCAGGTTTCTGAAGAAAGAGGGTGTTCCCTTTGTAGTTCTGGACCGGGATACCCAGGGCTTTCCCTGCGACCAGGTCTACGTGGACAACGTGAGTATGGGATATCAGGCTACGAAGCATCTGGTTGATCTAGGGCACCGCGACATCATCTTTATCAGCAAGCAGTCCGAAGTGGATTTCGACCACCGGAAACGGGCCCAGGGTTATGAGCTGGCCTGTGGGGAACACGGTTTGAGACAGCGGACGAGGGTTTACGAATGTGTGGACGCGGCTGAAGCGAAGCTTCTCATTGAAGCAATTTGGCAAGAAGAGCAACCTACTGGCCTGGTCATTGGTCAGCACTCCCTAGCTGAAGGTGTTCTGGCTGGCCTCACCGGTTTAGGGGTGCGCATACCAGAGGAACTCTCCGTGGTGATCATAGGTGAGCCAACTTGGGCGTCCTTTCTCCCCTGGACCTTTACCACCATAGAAAGACCTTTGGAACGGATCGGTGAGATGGCGGCGCGCTTGCTGCTGAACCGAACCTCCAATAAGCTCACGGATGACTATCAACGCTGCGTTTTGGAATCACATCTCGTTGTACGGGGCTCCACAGGTCCACCGCGCAACTAGCTTGCGAACTTGTGGGCAGAACTAGTTCAGCCACCCCATGGCTATGATCGGGTAACGGCACCCAGTACGCTGATGAACCAGGATAGGCAAAACACAAAGCTGCAAGGAGTGAGGCAATTGAAGTTTGTGTGCTGTTGGCTTTATGCCATCGACAGATATGGATTCCCCCCGAGTATCCCTGACACCCTTACTGCCTTAAGGGAGATCAAACAGCTGGGCTTCGATTACGCGGAACTGGAAGGGGTCTCTGGGCCCAATATCGAGGCCGTCTACGAACACAGGTTTGAGATCAAAAAACTGGTGACGGAGATAGACTTGAAGATTGTCAACTTCGTTCCCGTGATTCCAGAACTAAGGGAACTGGATGAGGAAAAAAGAGCCTATGGTAGGGAACTGTTTGCCAAGGGCGTGGAGATCGCTAAGACCCTAGGCACTGAGTTTGTGCAGATCGACAGTTTCCCCGCCTGCCTCGAGTGCTTGGATGGCGTGCAGTATGAGGGAGAAAACGTTACCAACTACGGAGCTCGCTACCGCTATCGCCTCTCGCCTGAGTTCAGTTGGGACAGGCAGTGGGAGGTCTTTGTGGACAGCGTGAAATGGTGTGCTCGACAGGCGGCTGCCGCGGGCTTGAAGTTGATTGTGGAGCCAAGGGTCGGAGAGATCGTGAGCAACACCGATGCCATGCTGCGTTTGCTGGACGCTGTGGATGAACCGAATCTGGGAGCCATTCTCGATACGGGCCATCAGTATGCCCAGAAGGAGATTCTGCCTCTGAGCATAGCCAAGCTGAAGGACCGTCTCTTCTATCTGCACCTTTCAGACAATGATGGAACGCGCAATGATCACCTGGTTCCTGGCGAAGGGACAATAGACTGGGTTCACTTTTTTGAGGCGCTGCAGATCATTGGCTACAGTGGGTATGGCGGTCTAGATATGGCCAAAACCAAGGAAGATCTGAGTACATCTTACTTGAAAGCTCGAGACATCTTTGAGCAGTATGCACGGCAGGCCGGATTGTGAGACTTGGAGAAAGGCGGTGATGCGTTACAGACAGGCTGCTGAGTAGAGTTGGGCATCGGGCACAAAAAAGATAAGGCAGGAGGAATGATCGATAATGTCAAGACGAGCACGGGTAGTAGTAGCGTTAAGTGTGCTGCTGATGATGCTATCTTCTCTGAGCGCTGTCTCGGCTCAGACCCTCAAGGTAACTGCTGAGGCTTGGTACTACAACAAGTACAAACTGGAAGAAGCGGCCGCGCGGTTCCAGGAGGACCATCCTGGTGTGGAGTTTGAGTGGTCCAAGGCTGGCGACTTCGAAGTGGCTCCGCTGATGCTCGCCTGGTCCAGGGACAGATATGTTGCCGACATCGCCATCGTGGCCAGCCCCTCAGAAGCGGTTGCTTTCCAGGCCAGGGGACTGCTGCACGACTTTGAAGATGTCTTGGTTGGTAAATATGCGAAGGAGAACTGGTTGGAAGGCTTCCTGGAGCAGTGCACCATGGATGGAAAAGTCTATGCCATCCCCACCGACGCCGAAGTGATGACCTTGGTGGGCAGGAGGGACTTCGCAGCTGAAGCAGGCCTTACCGATGCCGATGGCTATATCATCCCACCGAAGGATTTCGACGAACTCTACGAGTATCTGCAGAAACTGACTGTCAAAGACGAGACCGGCCGGACCGTTCGCTACGGCATGACCGTGAACTGGAGTCCTGAGTACATGTGCTACGCCTACTTCTCTGGCATTCAAGCCATGCGCGGGACCATCTACGATGACGAAGGAAATCTAGACTTCAGCTCACCCGAGGCTGTGGAGCTGCTGAGATTCTGGCAGCGCGGCGTTGACGAGGGGCTCATCTCCACCAGTTCACTAGTTGAACACAGCGGACCCCGCAACGATATGCAATCCGGGTTGGCCTGCATTCTGTGGGAGGATCACGCCCGGGTGATCGAGATCGGCCATGTGGTTGGCCCGGAGAATATGCAGATTGTCCCCATCCCCGGTTCTGAGGAGAACGGTACCGTATCCTACACCATGAGCCTGATGATTCCCACCAGCGCTGAACACCCTGAACTGGCGAAGCAGTTTGTCTTGGAACAGCTCAATGCGGAGTGGTTCGCACACGATCTCATGGATCGCTGGGGCAAGCTGTTGGGCTTGAAAGAACACGTGGAAGCCAAGATGGATGATCCCATCTGGAAGACCGTGTTCCAGCTGGCCGACAATTCCGTGGGACTGCCCAAGACAGTAGACCACGCCAAGATGGTTGATATTATGACCGCTGAAATCCACAACATGCTTAAGATGCAGCAAACACCGGAAGAGACTCTCGCAAGGATACGTGAGCAGATCGCACCACTGAATCTGGAACCCCTGGGATAGGATTCGCAGCTAGAAGCACGTCTCGGGGCCTGTCTCTTATACACATCTGACGCTGCCGACGAAGAGGATAGTGTAGATCTCGG
>FIZM01000153.1 GCA_900019985.1 uncultured Clostridia bacterium | reverse complement strand
CGGCTTTTGCCAAGGCAGCCTCGATTTCTCCTATGGAGAATTCCGCCTTCCACCTGCGGTCTGAAAGAGGGACGTCTTCCGTATCGTCGGGGCTGTCGCGAACAACGGTGTAGGGAGGTTCTTCATCAGTAAAGTTCAGGCCCTCCTTGGCCAAAGCCGTTTTTCCACCGGAGTTGGAGTGGAACCACGCATTGATCAGCTTCCCTTCCTGTGTCAGGACCTTCCCTCGGGTTTCTTTTACCGCTGCCCTTATTGCATCATTGACGTTTTCCGGTTTATATTCCTGGGCCTTTTCGAACCCGGCCTGGATATCTGAACCCATAGGACCTTTTCCTCCGCTTTCCTCCAGTGCCTTCAAGGCAAATGTCCTTGCCACTATAGCCTGGGCAGCAAGAGCTTCGTGCGGCCAGTGGTTCTTCATCTCTCCGGCTACCACTGCGGCGACGTATTCCTCCATGGGCAGCTCAAGGACTTTGTTTTCGGTATCAATATACAACCTGATGGTAGGCTCCTTCCCCAGCGCAGTTTGTCTTGACCTTGAAATACCGAAGGCTATGACTATCACGGCAACGATTCCTATGCCAATCCACGTTAAGGTTTTCCTGCGATTATCAGTCATCGGCACACACCTCGAATCCTAGTCATGTCTTTCGATCTCACTGTTCTAGGTGAGACTTCTGCAGGTCCCGGTGAGACTTCTTCAGGTCCCACTGTTCTACAGGTAGTATGCTCAACGACAGGATGTAGATAGCCGGATTTTCTGAAAGCTCCTCTGTGCTCGTCTGTTCTCTTCTGTTCTCCTCTGTTCTCCTCTGTTGACTTTGTTACGGGGTTGCACATGGTTTTGGGAAGGTGGCCGATGTTGCAACCTTTATTGCAGTTATCTGCTGCCCGAATAAGAAACGTACTCGCACATTACTATGTGGCCGATGTTGCACTCGGGGACGGCGCCTCTGGCGGAGGCGCCTTGAACAAAATCCGGCCCGAAGGCTAGTGGCCGGATTTTGACACCCCTCGTTGCAAGCATCGGCCACCCTGCTGAGAGTAAACGTATGACGCTGAACGAAAAGCATTACAGTCCTCACTGCAGGCACCTGCCGCTCAGCGTAGCTCGATACAGGCAAATGACTGTTAGTCATGCACCTAGGGCACTTAGGTTTCCAGGCCTGTTGGATTGGCGCTCACCATGAGCCGAATATTGGCCGGGAATACCTCAAAGGGGTATAAATGGTTTTCGGGAAGAGCCGTTTGCCGGTCAAAAGGAGCCTAAAGGAGGCTGATTGGCTCTACTGGAGAGCCGTTCATAAGCGTAAGTAGGCCCGATCAAACGTGATTGGCTCATCTAGTCAGCCAATCAAGTATCAAAAGTCCTTTAAATCAGTTGCAATGGCTTAACACTTGAGCCAGTCTCGCTCGCTGAAACCTCAAGAACGTCGTAGTTGGCTCACGATGAGAGCCGTTCCGTCTTTGAGACAGCCTAAAAGCAGCCGACTTGGCTCGTGAGAAAAGCCGTTCATCCGGTGGAAGCGTGCAAGACAAGCCTAACTGGCTCAAGACAAGAGCCAATTAGGAGCCGAGAGTGCTCAGAATGGCCAGGAATGGCTCACCGGCAAAGCCAATCAGGAGCCTAAAGAACCTCGAATCACTGTGAATGGCTCTCCAGGAGCGCCACTCGAGCGCTGAAATAGCGTCCGGTCACACCTATTGGCTCATCGCGTGAACCACTTCCGGGCGCTAAAGCCCCGAAAACCCCGTGATCGGCTTAAGCGGTGAGCCGATCATCGGAAAAAGGCATGCGGGCCAGAGAAAGTTGGCTCACGAGATAAGCCGATCTGTAGCTAAAAGCCGTGAAGCCAGGTATTGTTGGCTCACAAGATAAGCCAATCTTCGCCTAAGAGTCGTGAAAGCGGACAACATTGGCTCATGGGAAGAGCCAACATGGCCCCAAAAAGCGCCTAGATACATAAGAACGGCTCATGGCGGGAGCCGTTCCACTCGGTTAAAGCTTTCACAATGCCCATATTGGATCAGCGCGTGAGCCACTCCATGGCCGAGTGAGCTCCATAGGCACTTACCTAGGTGCTAGATAATGCGGTTCCGTGCCAAGACACCTATGAATGTGCCTACGGCAGCAATAGGTGTAAGTATGGCTCCCAGTATCAGGGCACGTCCAACGGCTGCCCCTGAGAGCATTCCCAGCTGACCGGATACGCCCAGTAATGCCGGCAAAGTCATCATGAATCCGGCCAGCACAAGGCCAAGCATAATACTGAAAAACCCGGCAAATATCCCACCGGCTATCGAAGAGGTCAACATACCCAGGAGAAACCCTGTAATCAATGCCCCAGCAAACACTAAAGCGGTGATGTAATCCTGGGCAGCTTCAATAGGTGACAGAAGAGGAAAGGCCTGGCAGGTAAAGAGTCCGCACATGAATATTCCCATGAGAATAACACCGGCGACTATCCTTTTCCTACTCATGCCTCATTACCTCTATCCAGCGGCACTACAGCATTTGTAACAAAAACCTTGGTGCCCAGGCGCGGCATGTCAAGAAGACCTGATATCCTTATAGACCAAGCCTCTTTGCCCCCAGCAACAAGCTCTGTCTTGGTATCAGGCACGTCTATCTCAAGAACCACTTCTCTCTTGCTGCCTCCCGGCAACTCTAAAGGCCTGGCCCACCATTCGTAGTTGCGTCCCCATATATACTGTCCGTCAAGGTACACTATGGATCGCACAGCTGTAATAGGTAAATCCCATTCACTCAGGTTCTCGAAACTTACGTTTATCTCAATCGTATACCCGGAGCCTTCCTGTCTTAATGTTACTCCTGACACTGTAGTCTGAAATCCGGCTGCCGCCGTCGCAGCTCCGAGATAGTTCTTAGCAGTCGCCCATGTTAGTGCCACCCCGCAGACAGCCAAGACAACCATAATAATGAGAACAATCCTGTCCCCACGAGCGTGCCCTCTACTATTCATTCTCACAGAACCCCCTGTTCAGGACCGAACCTGTGATCTCATAGGGGGATATCCTAGATCTGCTCACACCTATACCGCAATCAGCAGATAAAACAAGCCTCTCCAACCGATAATCACCCAATAGCGAAATGACATGCCACTAAGTGGTTGTCCTCAGCAGGAACCAGTTCAGGCTCTACTTCCTTGCAGATATCCTGTGCAATAGGACATCTAGGATGAAGCCTGCACCCACTCGGAGGATCAACCGGGCTCGGGACTTCGCCTTTCAAGACTCTTCCGAAGCCTTTTTTCTTCGGATCCGGAACAAACACGGCACCTATGAGAGCCTGGGTGTACGGGTGCAGAGGATGCTTAATCAAGCTGTCGGTGGGACCCTTTTCAACGATTTTCCCTAAGTACATTACGGCTATCCGATCGCAAATATGACGCGCAGTAGCTAAGTCGTGAGTAATGTAGAGGAACGTAACTCCTCTTTCCCGAGACAGACTCAACATCAAGTTGAGAATCTCTCCTCGGATGGATACGTCGAGCATTGACACAGGCTCATCAGCGACTATGAATTCAGGGTCCAATACAAGAGCCCTTGCTGCTGCAATTCTCTGTCTCTGTCCGCCTGAAAGCTCGTGCGGGTATCTGTAAATGTACTCTTCAGGAGGTGTCATTTCCACATCCTCAAGAACCTTTTCAACATAACGCAAGGCGTCATGTGAATTCTTGACGATCCCCTGTATCTTCAGAGGCTCTGATATGATCCTGAAAACATCCAGGCGTGGGTTCATTGACTCATACGGGTCCTGGAATATGATCTGCATTCTTTGTCTGAGCATCTTCATCTCTTCGGCGCTCAGAGCAGTCACATCTATACCTTCAAAGGTAACTTTACCTGCAGTCGGCTCAAGCAACCTCAGTATCGTCCTGCCCATGGTCGTCTTTCCACAACCGGACTCGCCGACAACGCCGAAGAGCTCGCCTTTCTTTATATCAAAGCTGACTCCGTCAACAGCCTTTACAGCCCGCTCAGGCTCCCTCCGTACGATCTCGACTAAGCCTCGACGCACCGGAAAATACTTTACAAGGTCCTCTACCTTAAGAATGACTTCGCCAAGCTCCGCGCTTCTCTCGGGTTCAAGTGCGGTTACTGCGCCCATATGTCGACCCCCCTCTCAAGCATATCTACCCTGTGGCAGGCAACTTTGTGACTATTTGACCCAATCTCCAGTAATTCAGGCTCCTCTTCCTTACAGATGTCTATAGCCAGCGGACATCTGGGATGGAATCTGCAGCCTGTGGGGGGTGCTAACAAATTCGGTGGAAATCCCGGTAATGATCGCACGCGACTCCTCTCGGCTTTAATATTGGGGAATGCTTTTACAAGCCCCATGCCATAAGGATGCGTAGGATGATCAAAAACATCAAAAACACTGCCATACTCGACAATCTTTCCTGCGTACATAATGGCGATGTCATCACATGTCTGGGCAATCACTGACAGGTCATGGGTGATGAGCATCATGGAAAGATCCAGCCGTTTTCTAAGATCTTCCATAGCCTGCAAAACCTGCGACTGGACCATCACATCCAATGCAGTAGTGGGCTCATCAGCGATGATGATATCCGGATTGCAGGCAAGGGCCATAGCTATTACAACCCTCTGCTTCATACCGCCGCTGAATTCATGGGGGAACTCTTTATACCTCTTTGGGTTGATACCCACCATATTCAGGAGCTCCCTCGCTCGTTCCGCCGCCTCTTCACGGGGGACATTCTCATGAGCCAGTATCGCCTCTACAATCTGGTCACCTACTCGGTGCACCGGGTTGAGGGCGTTCATCGCACCTTGGAACACCATGGATATCTTCTTCCAACGGATGGATGTCCTGAACTCTTCGTCACCCAGCTTGGTGATGTTTACACCGTCAAGATTGACTGAACCACCGAGGATCTCGCCGTTACTGGGAAGCAACCTTAGGACTGTAGAAGCCATGCTTGTCTTTCCGCATCCGGACTCACCTGCTATACCTAAGGCTTTCCCTCTCTCAATATCAAAGCTCACTGAATCTACTGCCTTAACATAGCCGCGAAGAGTCTTGTAGTACATCTTGAGATCTCGTACTTCAAGTAGAGCCATGGTTATGATCTCTCCCTGTATCTTGGATTGAGGATCTCATTGACTGTATTGCCAATGAACACGAAGGCAAGGCTCAAGAATGTTATAGCCAGCCCCGGCGGCACCAGCCACCACCATGCAAGCGTGGTGAATGCGCCGAATCCTCTCGCATTGTGTAACATACGTCCCCAGGTAGCGACCCTTGGGTCACCAAGCCCCAGGAAGCTAAGGGCGGCTTCTGTCAATATTGCTGACGGAATACGAAGTACCATGCCAGCAAATACAAGAGGCAGTACGTTAGGAAGTATATGGATAATCATCACGTAAGCATCGGATGCGCCTGATGCTTTGGCTGCTTCCACAAAAACGCGCTCTCTCAAGGACAGAGTCTGCGAGCGAACCAACCTAGCTGTTCCCATCCATGCGAATGCTGAAATCAGAAGTACTATGTTCCAAACGCTCTTCCCAAGTAGCGCACCGAGGATTATGAGGATTGGCAGATCCGGAATAGCCATAAGAACATCGACAATCCTCATTATGAACTCATCGACTACGCCGCCTAGATAACCGCTTATAATCCCCACCGCAGTCCCTACAGCCACTGAAATGGCAGCGGCTGAAAGGCCGATGGAAAGTGAGATTCTTGTACCGTACACCAGCTGAGTCCACAGGTCTGCACCCATATGGTCAGCGCCTAGCAATCCGTGGACAGTGCCGGGAATGTAGAATTCCGGATCACTGATATACACGCGCGTCGGTTCTTCTCCGGGAATGGTCCGCGCTATCAGCAATAACGAGTAATCTCCTCTTGACGAGAAGATTCTTGGAGCGGGGTCATCAAAAATCGTCATTCCCAATCTCTGCTTCAGACTTAAATCTCTCGAGTCTATCCTTGCAGGTTGATTTGCCAGCTGTCCTGATGCTGATTTACCCCATAAGCTGTATCGTTTCCCTTCGGGTGTTTCTATTACAAATTCCAATTCCGTCTTGGAATCGGAAGGCGCTTCTATCCAATAATTGAAAGTCAATCCGAAAGTCTTTGGAGCACTGTAGTTGTACGGAAGAGTATATGAAAGCGTAACCACGCCCTGCTCCGGCTCTTTCGGATACTCTTCAACCTCGAGAACATCGATCTCCTCTTCAGAGACAACCTCATCTCTCACAAAAGGTTCAAATTGAATAACACTTAACGGAGAGTCATCCGACTCTGCAGGTGCGAGGCCTCCTCCTACTGCCTCGCTTACTGTCCACTCTTGGGAACCCAGAGATATCCTTACACTTGAAGGAGCGTCAGCAAACTTCGGAAGAATGGATCTGAACCAAGCCGGTGCAGCGATCCTGTCTGCCAAAAGGATCTCCTTAGGGGTGTAAGGGGTTAAATACGGAGCAAAGATCGCAACAAAAACATAAAGACTGACTATGGCAAGCCCGACCATTCCTAAAGGTTTTCTCCTGTACTGCTCCCAAAACGTCGGCGCACCTATCTTCGTTTGCGTCTTGTTCTTGCTCATTTTGCTCCACCTTCCCCTACCCGGATCCTTGGATCTACGATTCCATACACTACGTCAGCTGCAAGATTGCAAGTCACCACTGCTAAGGCAATAAGGTAGAAAGCTCCCTGCGCCGCCGGGTAATCCTGTTGCATAACTGCGTCCAGCAAATACTTACCTACTCCGTGCCAGGAGAAGATAGTCTCTGTAATAACAGCTCCTGCCACCATTCCCGGAAGAGCGCTGAATATCAGCGTAACAATGGGAGGCAGGACACTCCTTAACGCATGGTGGCGCAATACTGTTTTTTCATGCAGGCCCTTTGCCCTCGCAGTAACTATATAATCCTGCCCAAGTGCCTCAAGCATCGTATTCCGTGTATAAAGCGCCCAGGATCCGAAAGCTATGACTACGTTACTGCCTGCAGGTAGGATCAAGTGGTGAATTCTGTCCAAGAGCTGCAGGAAGAATCCGTCAGGCGGAGGCGCACTCATAGTGCCGTGTATCGGCAAAATCGGTATATAGTAGCCAAATAGCATTAACAAGAGCAACTGTATCCAAAAGGACGGCACAGCATAAGCAAAGAGGCCGGCTCCTGTTACAAAGCTGTCAGCGAACGTTCCTCTTTTCGACGCAGTATAGACCCCTACTGAAATCCCGATCATAGTAGTTAAAACAAAACTGCTCAAGAACAACACCATAGTGTTGGGGAGCCGTTCCTTCAGCTCATTAATCACAGGCCTTCTGGTAGAAAACGAAAGCCCCAAATCGAACTTGGCGAGACTGCCGATGTACTTTACGTATTGTACAAGCGGAGGATCATCAAGGCCGAACTGTCTCCTAAGTTCGGCTTTAGCTTCGGGAGTAAACATAGGGTCTATTATCATTTTTGTAGCATCACCGGGCATCAGACGGAAGATAGCGAAGTTGAACGATATTATAACAAACAACACTATCAACGCATAGCCCAGTCTTCGCAATAGATACCTTGAATAGCCCAAGCGGCCTCACCTCACTAACCTAACCTGGCGTGTCACCTTAGCACTCGCCAGCCCCTACCTAATTCCGCCGCCCCAGATGCTCCGGGGCGGCGGACATAGTTCAGGTATCACTCTACACTCGCATTAACCCCTACCGGAGGCATTTATTTAGTTTGCCGGAAGCCTCCAGTAGATGGGGTTCTTCTTCAGCCTGACATACTCGCCTACCTTGTACTGATCGAGGATGAACGGACCATGTCCAATGAGCTTGGTGAGGCCGGAAACCTCAGGATGTGCCTCAAGCCACGGCTCAAAGGTGTTGTAGTCTTCTACATCCTTCCAGATCCAATCAGGCAGGAAGTTCAGGTCTGCCCTGTAGAGGTGCCAGTAGCTTACGGTTTCAAAGTAGACCTTTACAGTGTAGTCGTCAGGGCATTCCACTTTGACAACCTTCTGCACATTGTCGAGGTACCTCGGAACCTGGTTCTCCTTCAAGTATTCGACGGTGAACTTGACATCCTTGGATGTGAACGGAGTACCGTCGTGCCACTTGACACCTTCCTCCAGATGCCATGTTATAACAGTACCCTCCTGACCAGGCGCAGGCTCCCAGGTTTCAATATCCCAGCTCTTAGCCAGCCACGGAATGTCCTGCATTGTCTCAGGATCGACTTCCATCATACCGTCGTAGAGCCTACCCATGACTTCCCACTCGTAAGCACTGCTTCCGGTGCACGGGTTAAGGACCTTCGGCTCTTCAGGAAGCAGCCAGCGGACTGTTCCGCCTTTGCCCCTGACCGGTTTGATGTTAAGAGTTGTCCACTTGTTTGTATAGTTAGCCGCGCCATAGCCGTGCATCGGGACATAACCTTCGAACCTGTCCTTACGGAAGGCATCCATGTACGGCCTGGAGTACAGGACTGTGTACGGCTGTCTCCTGGCAAGGATCAGCTGAGCCTCGTCTGCAGCCTGCTTTGCGACTTCTTCATTGGGTGCATCGTATAGTAGCTCCAGGACTTTGTCCAGTTCAGGATCGCGGATACCAGGGTTGTTGTATCCGGCTTCAACGTCGTTTGATGAATGGAAGAAGTTCCATAGTGACGTGGGTATACGGCTTAGGCTCCACGCCAGCATATACATGTCGAAGTCATGGTAATCGATTTTATCCAGCATAACCGGGAAGTCCATTGGCTCCGGCTCTACAGGCAGATTTATTGCCTGGCATGCTTCGGCAATGATTTTGCCAAGCTCTGCTGAGGTAGGAGCAACTTCGTATGTAGGTGTATAGATAGTCATCTTACGCATTGGCTGTCCGGTTTTGGGGTCAATCCTGATCCCGGTAGCCGGGTCTACAGTGTACCCTGCTTCGTCCAGAAGCCTCTTGGCCTCTTCCGGATTATACGGATAGGTCGGCACCTCGTCGTTGTAGTATGCACTGGACGGCGGCAAGAAAGCAGCCAATGGCAACATGTAGCCTTCAAACAGTGTCTGGATTATGTTGTCACGGTCTACAACATGTGCGATTGCCTGACGGAGAACGTCATCAGCAAGCGGCTCGCGCCTCATGTTGTAGCAGAGATAGAACATATGGAAACCATAGTTCATTGTAATCTCTGCGTTGGGGTTATCCTTAATAATATTGATGTCAGCAGGCCTTGTCAGGCCGGGGAGTACGTCCACGTCTCCACGGTTGAACGCAATAAGCTGCGCCTCAGAGTCTTTAATAATCGGCATGATAATCTGGTCTACATACGGTCCGTAGGGTTCCCATCTGGCCTGTCCGGCAGTGATGCTTCCGTACGTCATTGCCAGGATCAAGCAAATGGCAACAGGCAACAGGAATCTTCTCACCTTCACGATTCTACCTCCTTCAAATTATATTGGCTTGAGACCAATAAAATCTAATACTCTTCCACGCTAGACTACTCGTTTGGGGTTAAGCACCACCCCCTTGCTGGGTACTTGCATAATTCTAACCGAATGGTTGTGCTTTTCTTGCTTTGATTATACTTAAGAATACCCATAAAGGGTTAGCTTTGCAAGGCACATCATACATTTCCACATGATATGCGAAATTCCTTCTTTTTCGTAAGCCTAATATGGCATGTCTCGCTGAATCAGAGCCAAATTCTAAAGGTTCTCTACCTGTAAAAACCCGGGATATCGCCATGTACTGAACTCGCCACTATACTCGGGATACTGCCTCTGTAATCTAAACGCCCTTCAACTGTTACTATAGGTGCAGTAAACATTACACCTTTACACTGTTTATATGTATCCTCAAAGACAGTAACATCAAGAAGTCCGGTTTCATCTTCAAGGGAAAAGAAGACCACAACCTTACCGCTTTTTGTCGGAGGCCTGTGCGGCCTTATTACAAGCCCTGCCACTTTGACAAATGTCCCGATAGGCAGCTTTTTAGCACAGGATGTACTGGCTATATCATCTTTATTCAACTGGACGCGCAGCAATTCCATTGGATGTAAAGCGGGATGCAGCCCGAGTGTACGGAATTCCCACTTGAATTTCTCTCTCTCCGAAAAGTCTTCTATCTGTGGAAGATTCATAGAACCCCGTAAGGCTTTTGGAATCGCCCACAGCATTGCCTTGCGATTACTATGGATATTATCAAATGCCCCGCAAAGTATCAAATTCTCAAGAAGATCCCGTGGTATAGATACACGTCGTATAAAGTCAAAAAGAGAGTCATACCCTGCTTGCCCGCGAGACCTGATTATCTCCCGGGCAAGATCTTCCTCCATACCGCGGACTTGCCTGAGCCCTATCCGTATAGCCCCATCTTCAACTATGAATTCATATAGGCTCCTGTTTATGTCCACAGGAAGGATCCTAACTCCGCGCAGCCTCGCTGCAAGGCATATTGTATTGGGAGGATAAAACCCCATAGGCTGATTGTTGAGTATAGCTGCGTAAAACTCAGCAGGGAAATGCTTTAAGAGGTAGGCAGTTTTATAAGAAGTGTCAGCAAATGCAGCGGCATGTGCCTGGCAAAACCCATAGCCTGCATAACCTACTATATAGGATAAAATTGTTTCCGCTACGTCCGGCGCTACTCCGTTTTGGATAGCTTTTTTTACAAACTCTTTTCCTATCTCATCCATTTCCGCCCTGGAACGATGGCGGGTCATGACCTTCCTCAACCGGTCAGCTTCTCCAGGGGTAAAGCCTGCAATTACACTTGCAATCTCTATTACTTGCTCCTGATAAAGCACTACCCCGTAGGTTTTTTCAAGGATCTTTTCAAGGGCAGGGTGAATATAAGTCACCTCTTCCAATCCCCGTCTCCTTGCGATAAAAGGCTCCACCATATTCCCTTGGATAGGCCCTGGACGTATAAGGGCGATACTTGCAATTATATCCTCCATATCGCTTGCGCCCAGGCGTCCCTGGAGAGCTCTTTGCGCAGGGCTTTCCAGCTGAAAGACACCGATTGTCTCACCTTCGTTGATCATCTTGTACGTAGCATCGTCATCCAGCGGTATTTTTCCAAGATCGATTCCAATGGAAGATGTGGAATCCTCTATAGCGGAAAGCATGCGCAAAGACAGTAAATCCAACTTAATAAGGCCGATCTCTTCCACATCATCCTTGTCCAGCTGGATGATGACATCGCCTCTTGCAGATACTTGCAGAGGGGCAACTTCCGCAAGAGGGATCCTGCTTACAACCAACCCACCCAAATGGGTGCCTATATGCCGTGGCAAACCTGCTAAATCGTGACATATCTCAAAAAGCCGTAAATACTCATTAAATGAAATATCTCCGTTATAAAGTTCAGGGTATTTCTTTATAGCAGTTTTAATCTCATCGGCATATACGTGCGGCAAGCGTTTTGCGAGCCTGTCTAAGTCGATTTCTGAGATGCCCATAACCTTCCCTACGTCACGGACAGCGGATCTGGCCTTAAAAGTATTAAATGTGCATACAGTCGCTACATGCTCCGTGCCGTATTTGCGCCTGACATAACGCTTTACTTCATCCCTTCTTCGGGCATCAAAATCCACATCAATATCAGGCTTTTGCGCCCGTTCAAGGCTTAAAAACCTCTCAAAGATCAGCCCCCGCTGAATAGGGTCTACATCAGTTATGAAAAGGCAATAGACTACTGCTGAATCTGCAGCAGAACCCCTTCCTGC
>FIZM01000152.1 GCA_900019985.1 uncultured Clostridia bacterium | reverse complement strand
GGCTCGCAGGGGGATTGAGTACTAGACTCTTATTTTGCTTGGGAGGGCTGTTATGAACTTCCCCGGATACTATCGAAGCAGGCGTCCGTCATTCATAAGTTATTTGCTGGTAGGCCTTCTGGGTGCTGTTATAGGAGGCCTTATTGTCGGAGCCTTCTTCTTGGAAGAAGTAGATAAGCGTATTGCTGACATACCGAAAAGCGTGCCTGATTTAGGGGAACCTGCACGGATTAATGTTGTAGAGCGAGATTACTCTTCTCCGCCAGGTCCGGTTCTCGGTGTGGCAGACATAGCCAAAGAAGTCGGTCCTGCTATAGTCAAGATTTCCACTCTGAAAGAGCGGGTCTACTATACTTTCTTCTTTGGGCGCATGGTCCAGGAGGAAGAAGGGTTAGGATCAGGCGTCATATTCGATAGAAGGGGATATGTACTTACGAATTATCATGTTATTGAGGATGCCAAGGAAATCGGAGTAGTCCTCTCCGACGGGCGGGAGTTTGTAGCTACTGTCGTCGGAGGCGACTATTACACTGATCTGGCAGTCCTGAAAATAGACGGAGAGAACTTGCCTTACGCTGTATTAGGTGATTCAGACCTTGTGCAAGTAGGTGAGGCTGCAGTTGCCATAGGTAATCCGTTCGGATTTGACAATACAGTCACTGCAGGCGTAGTCAGCGCATTGGGGCGGTCAGTGCCTCTGGATGTAGAACAAGGGATTTACCTTGAGAATCTAATCCAGACAGATGCCCCTATTAATCCTGGCAACAGCGGAGGCGCACTTGCTGATGCCCGTGGCACTGTGATTGGGATCAATACTGCCATCTATGCTGAAGCCCAGGGAATCGGGTTTGCCATCCCTAGCAACACTGCGAAGCAAATAGCCAAAGAGCTTGTGGAATTTGGAAAAGTAAGGCGTCCGTGGATCGGGATCACTCAGGTGTGGGTTATCACTCCCTCGATTGCCCGTGACTACCGCCTCGGTATTGACCACGGGCTGGCTATCGCAAGCTATGTCAGACAGAGCCCTGTGGGTTC
>FIZM01000151.1 GCA_900019985.1 uncultured Clostridia bacterium | reverse complement strand
GCCAAAGTGTCCATGAGGAATTTGTATGAGGAAACCACGATCACGCCGGAACATCCGTACAGGACAGATGCTCCCATGAATGAACTTGCGACCCCGAAGGCGCTGCCCAGGTATCCTCCGAGGAGCGGCCCGAGGACAAACCCGGCAGACGACATGGAGTTCATAACCCCGAAGACTGTGCCGCGAACCTCAGGTGTCGCTGCATGGGCCACAAGGACGTTGATTGCCACAGTCATGGCTACGCTGGGTATGCCTGAAAGAAACCGGAAAACACCTAAGCTGTACACGGATCCGGAAAAACCTTGCAGTATCATAAAGACCACTAGAGCCAGCAGGCTGTCTCTCAGCATAGCTATGTAGTTTCCTCTCCAGTACCTACCTACAACAGGCGCCGCAACCGCTGTGGCTAGACCGAACAGCGCTGCGATCACACTGGTGGCAAACGCTGCACTGTCAGGGGAAAGCTCTTTGATCAACAGGGGTAAGGTGGGACGGGTACATGCTGTTCCTGCCTGCATAAGAACTAGAACGGCAAACAGAATCTGCAAGATAGGCAGGGAGATCGCATTTTTCATACCTTTGATAATACCGGTTCGCTCCGTAGTGCGGATTGTTTCCTCTTTCACGATGAAGACAGCTATCAACGTAGCTACAACAGGCAGTGCTGCACACGCTATGAAAGCACCGCTAAGGCCGAAGGCACTTACAAAAGCTGCGCCTAAAAGCGGGCCTGACACTGTCCCAATTGCTATAGTCGTCTGCAACAAGCCCATTGCGAAGCCAAGCTCGTCATTGGGCGTGGTACTTGCAACCAGCATGGTTGCAGCGGGGATATATCCTGAAAGCGCTCCGATAAAGGCTTTAAGCCAGAAGATGTGCAAGTGGTTCGTGGCAAAACCGATAAGGGCGTATCCGATCACAAGGACTGAACCTGCACGAACAAGCATCGGACGCTTACCGTACCTGTCTGCTAATGAGCCCCACAAAGGTGCCATTATAGCCGAAGCCAGGGCACCCACAGCGAAAACCGCACCTGACCAGAACGAAACATTGGCCGCTGTCTCAAGCTCAGAAAGAAGGATAGGCAAGAACGACACAATGATCATGTCTCCTGCCTGGATAAGAGCACAACCTATACATAAGGCAATCAGATTGCGGCGGTATTTCAAACTAACATTCCTCCAGCCTTACAAGGCATGCTTATTACAGCCTGTATAATATCATAACATACCTTTCTGTCCCACTTAAACAGGCCGTGCTTAAACAAGCCGTAAGGTTGGAGGAAGTTTCAACTAAGTTATGCCGGATAGGCCAGGGCTTCCAGTTTGTTTCTGGCTACACCGTAGACGCTCATATACTCAGCTGCTGAACGGTTCCAGGAAAAGTCATGGCGCATTGCGTTCTCCACCAAAGACATCCATATCCTCCTGTCCCGGTAGACCGCGATCGCGCGCAACACCGCATCCTTAAGCGCATCAGCTGAATACTCGGCGAAAGTGAATCCGTTCCCTGCCCGTCTTTCAGGTTCGTAATTGGTGACAGTGTCCGCAAGCCCGCCTGTGCTCCTTACAATGGGAATCGTGCCGTAGCGTATACTGATAAGCTGCCCCAATCCGCACGGTTCAAAGCGGCTTGGCATCAGGAACATGTCACACCCAGCATAAATGCGCTGGGCCAAAGCAACGTTAAACCCGATTTCAACGGCTATCTTGTTTGGATATTCCTGGTGGAAAGAGCGGAACAGCTCTTCATAATACGGGTCTCCTGTCCCGAGAAGAACGAACTGGACGTCTTCCCTCATGAGGTCAGGAATAATCTCTGCGATGAGGTCTAAGCCTTTCTGGTCTACGAGCCTGGACACAACACCCATGAGAGGCACATCCCCGGGCGGCAAGTCCAATTCCCGCTGCAAGGCATACTTGTTCTCCATCTTGTCGTGTAAGTTGCCTATGCCGTAATTACGGTAGATGCGCGCATCTGTCTCAGGGTTGAATTCATGGTAATTCAAACCGTTAACAATGCCGTATATGTCCTGTGCTCTGGACCTTAGAACCCCGTCCATAAGCTGGCCGTAGACAGGTGTTTGGATCTCCTTGGCATAGGTTTTGCTGACTGTGTTTATCACATCGGCGTACACGATTCCCGCTTTCATAAAGCTTACGTTCCCGTAGAACTCAATGCGCTCAGGAGTGAAGTACTCGTCTCCCAAACCGATCAGAGACAACACCTCTCGAGGGTAGTTCCCTTGGTACTTCAGGTTATGGATGGTAAACAAAGTGGCTATTCCCTGGTATAGCGGGTCATGGCGGTATTTTTCACGGAGAAGAAGAGGCACAATTCCGGTTTGCCAGTCATTGCAATGTATTACATGAGGCGCCCAGCCTAAGCGCTTTATCATCTCCAGGATTGCCTTGGAGAAGAATGCGAATCGCTCGGCCTCATCAAAATACATGTACATGTTATCCCTGTCGAAGTAATGGTAGTTATCGATGAAATAGACGGGGACGAGCCTTTCCATTCCATTGAGCCTTGCCCGAATTACGCCTTCCCTGAGGATAGCAGTGGCTTTTCTCTGGCCTACCTGTACCGGAAAATCGCCTAATGTTTTATAGTCAGTGATTCCCCGGTATTTCGGCATTACCACCCGGACATCATTTCCCATTACAGCCAAGGCTTTCGGGAGGGAGCCTGCCACATCTGCGAGGCCTCCTGTCTTCGCGAACGGCGCAACTTCAGGAGAAGCAATGAGTATTCTGTAGGTTTCATCAAGCTCTTGGATATTCATTCACTGGATACCCCTTCCTGTTCCTCCAGGCCCAGGGTGCAACTGACTCAGCATCGTCCGGCCCTTTGCGGCCCTTTGCGTGTCAAGAGACACTTTCACGCAAAGCTGCTGCAGCTACTTCTGGGGCTGTCGGATTTATGTAGTACCCCGTGCCCAGTTCGAACCCTGCGATTCTTGCAAGGCGCGGAATCAGCTCGAGGTGCCAGTGATAGTATGCGCTAAAATCTCCTTTCCATGGGGCAGTATGCCACACAATGTTGTACGGGACGTCATCAAATGCCAGTTCGAGCATGCGAGCCACGTTATGGAGCATTGTGGCAAGATCAGCCAATTCATCCCGGGAGATCTCTTCAAAGGCTTGATTGTGTCGTTTCGGGACAATCCAGGCTTCATAGGGGAACTTGGATGCATAGGGGCAAAATGCAAGGAAGTGCTGGGATTCTTCCAGCACTCTCTCACCTATCTCGATCTCTTTCTCAACTGTGTCGCAGTAGAGGCACTTCCCTGTCCTGTCCTTATACTGCTTTGCATAGTCCAATTCCACCTGAATTACCTTAGGCACGATGGGAATGGCAATCAACTGGCAATGGGTATGTGAAAGGGATGCCCCTCCTTCACGCCCCCAGTTTTTGAAAGCCTGAAGATACCTCAGCCGGTCATCTTCTCTGAGAGAACGGAAACGGCTGATTATGGCAAAGAGTATGTCCTCCATCTGTTTCTGGGAATGTTCTCCGAGTGTGGAATCATGTTCCGGCGACTCAACAACGACCTCATGGATCCCTACTGCAGGAGTGCTTACGTAGAGCCCGTACTCACCGTCAGCCGGGATGTCTGTGTCCGTTGAATCCTCGTAATCCAAGGAGAAAGCAGGGAACTTATTCGGCACGATCCTTACCTGCCAGCCCTCAACATCAGGCTCTTGGCCCTCCCTGCCCAGCGCAAGCACCTCAGGAGGCGTCATATGCTCATTTCCGGGACAAAACGGACATGTGCCGGTTTTTTGCTCGCCGTGAACGATCTTAAAGTCGGAAGGGCGTCTGCTTCTGGCAGACGCAATAGCTACCCATGCTCCTGATGTAGGATCTCTTCTCAGCTCAGATACCATAAAACCCCTCTTTTCAGCCTGTTTTGTGCGGATTTTGGGTTTTTGTGGTATGCCGAGCTTATCTCTGTACGGACCTTCGGTATATGGGTTTTCAGCCTAGCTTCTGCCGAAGTAGATGTTCTTACCTGTAACTGACAACGGAATGCCGGCTACGATATCAGCATCGATGAAGCCCATCTTCTTGGCAACTACACCTATACGATACATGATCCTGTTATCGATGTTGTGGATGGATGCAACCTTCACTGCCGAGCCAAGGGCAATACCAAGGTCGACGCTCCTCCAAGCACACACAGGACCGGAAAATTCAGAGCCATCACGTAAGCTCGACAAATCCACGCACTTATCATGTCCACATGCGCCACAGTTAAGACCACAAACATCCGCATTCTTCAAACCGATCAGGACACAAGCGGAACTTGCGGCAACATTGGCACCATCACGATCAAAATTTATCTTGCCCGAAGCCTTCCCATATTCATTCATAGCTTCAGCAAGCTTTAAAAGATCATCTCCATCCACAACACCGGTTACTACATAATCTCTTCCGGCTGCTTTAGGAGCGGTCCTCGCGGCGATACACATCAGATCCGCAACCATTCTTATAGCATCTTTCATCAAATACCACCTCCGGGAAGTAACATTCCACGTAAAGCTATAAATTCCTCCAAGTGTTATGTGAGGCCTTAAGAAGTGAAAGGACCAAAGGGAGAGAATGAAAGCAGTAGTACAAAGGCTGGAAACACCGAATGAAGCGAGGATTAAGGATTCAGCAAACCAGCGAGAACGGGCTCTAACCGGCTTTAACCGACTTAACTGGCACTAACCGACTTTAACCGGCTTTAGTAGAATACGTGTTGACCGGTCCTACACCGGTTGAAAGCACTACGAGAACGGAACCCTACACACGGAGCTCCACAATATCTTTGTCTTCAAGAACATAATCTCTGGGCACAGCCTGGCCGGGGAATCTTGCAGACCCCCACACGCGTGCGCTTTTCAGCTTGGACGGAAAGTCGCGGTGGACAGCCTCTGCCATATCCACGACTGTGGCTCCCTTTTTGAGAATGAACGGCTGATTCATGTCAGGATCGTGTCCCGGCTTCTTGCTGTAAATCCGCATAATGCCAAGAAGGTCAAAAATCTCTTTCCTCAGAAGCTCAAGGGTCTCCTTTAGCTCAACTGACGCGCTGATAAGGCGAAATCCGGGAGGGGCATATTCATTGATAAGCTCAAGATTGTCCTCGGCGCCCTCAATATCCATTTTCGTAGCAACGATGAGACAGGTATCTTTAGTATGGTAGTGCAGACCTTCTACGATGTCGTCTCTCAGGATCTTCCTTTCCTTTAATTGCGAGAGAGTCCCGTCAAACTGGTCAAGGCAATCATCGCTTGAGGCATCAATGGTAATCAAAAGTGCATCTGCATTTCTTATGGCACCTGCAAGCCCGGGCACAAACTCGCCTTCGGTTATGGGAGGCAAGTCTACCAGCTGAATCAAGATGTCTTCATATTCCATCATCCCTGCCACGGGAAAAGCAGTGGCAAACGGATATGGAGCCACCTCAACC
>FIZM01000150.1 GCA_900019985.1 uncultured Clostridia bacterium | reverse complement strand
AGGACAGGAGTTTGTCTCCAGAAAATAGAAGAAGATCCCACCGTCCCTGCAGGAGACGAGTATACCCAGTACTCAGAGGTGAGATCTTCTATGCAAGCAATATTCGACGAAGGTTTAGTGTTTTGAAAATAGAAGAAGATCCCACCGTCCCTGCAGGAGACGAGTACCCAGTACTCAGAGGTGAGATCTTCTATGCAAGCAATATTCGACGAAGGTTTAGTGTTTTCCTTTCAGGAGGTTGTCAAGCAAGCGGTTTTGGAGATTATGGACGGAAATGGGATGCCGGCCTTTCAGCAGGCGCTGCGAAGCGGGCTTAACAAAATCTGTTGTACAATTCAGCAGCGGGTAATGGAGGCTGTTGATGATCAGCTGCGAGAGAATCTATCGATGAGAAAAGGCTGGGTCGTTGAGAGACGCAACGATCCGAAAACTATCCTTTCTCCCTTTGGTGAGGTCCGCTATGCACGCACGCTTTTCCAGAACAAGAAAACGGATGAATATGCGTATTTAGCTGATAGGTTCGTAGGATACACCTCTCACCAACGCCTCGACACCCTGTTAGAAGCAGACTTGTTGGAGGAAGCGGTGGATAAGTCGTATAGTAAGGCAGGGAAAAGCGTTGAAGACCAGACAGGTATTAGAGTATCGGGGCAGACGGTTTTGAACATTGTTCGCAAGCTGCAGCCCGAAAAGATAGAACTCAAAGAAGAACCTAAGGTCAAAAAGGCAGTTCGCATCTTGTACATCGAGGCTGACGAAGACCATGTTCCGCACCGGGAGAAAGGCGTGAGTGCTTTTGAGCAACGTCTGGTCTACGTCCACGAAGGACGAGTTAAAGTGGGCAAGGACCGGTATGAGTTGATCGGGAAGAAGTATTTCACTTTTCCGCCTGGCACTCCTTCACATGTGATATGGGACACCATTTGGCGCTATCTTGACGTCACATACGATCTCGAACAGACGGAATACATCTTCATTTCCGGCGATGGAGTATCCTGGATTCAGGCTGGTGCTGAGTACATAGAGGATGCACGATATGTGCTTGACGGGTTTCATTTGCGCAGAGCCATTTTCAGGGCAGCAGGTGCCGACGAGGAGAAAAGGAAGAAGCTGTCTGAGGCGGTATTCAACGGCCGTTGGGCAGAAATGAACAACCTTCTAAGCGCATTCCTCAAAGAGGCCGAAACGGAATCTCGCAAAAAGACCATATCCGATGTTCAGACGTATCTCAACAACCAAAGGCGTGGAATTAGGGCTAGGCGAAAGTATGGAAAACTCTTGGTTGGCTGCAGTGCCGAAGGCCACGTGAGCCATGTATTGTCAGCAAGATTGAGCAGCCGGCCAATGGGCTGGTCCTACTTAGGGGCCAATCAGATGGCTCACTTAAGAGTCCATCGTGAGAATGGAGTAAAACTGTCCCAGTTTTACCTAGAGCAAAGCGGTCAGAAAAGGAAGGAGTATGTCTCCCAGCATATTCCCCAGAACGCCATGGCCTCGATTTCCAAGGCTGTTGGTTCGAGTTTCGAGACTCTAGGCAACATCCCTTCCTTTTCCAGTGGCTCTAAGGGTTGGGCTCCATTGCTGCGGCGCATGTCCAACGCAGTATTCAAGTTCTAATCATAACAGATGTGACATTTTGGCTCGTCAAAGGGACGAGATCGGGTCTTCGATCCT
>FIZM01000149.1 GCA_900019985.1 uncultured Clostridia bacterium | reverse complement strand
AATTCGCTGAAAAGTACCCAAGGGATACAGCCAGATTGCTGGTTCACCTCCTGTCAGGGGAGACCCATCCCTTTTATCATTGTCACGAACTCAAAGAGCTTTTCAACGGCATTTCCCAAAGTTTACCACCAGACAAAGTAAAACCTATTAAGGAACAGCTTATCCGCTTGGGCTGTTTTCCGTTAAGTTGAAAAGGGAAGCTAAACTTCCGTGAAACCATCGAGGTGGCGGTAAGATGATGGAAGAAAGAGAAAAACTCAGGAGCAATGTTGCTGAGCGTACAAGAGAGAGGGTTTTTCTGGATTCAAGCGTTTTGTTAACCGCTGTTTGCCATGAGCATTCTGATTCAGCCATACTATTGCAGCGATGCAAAGAAGGTAACATGTTGGGCATCGTTTCACAAAGAGTTCTTTACGAATGCAACTGGAAACTAAAATATCACCCAGAGCTCCAAAGAAAATTCGATGAATTAGTGCGACCCCTAGAAGTGGTCGATGTTTCAGACGAGGAAATGAAAAAGTATACTACTATAGTGGCTGACCTAAATGATCGTCACGTTTTAGCTGGAGCTGAAGCCGGTTGTGCAGATTACTTGGTAACTTTGGATTGGATGTTGATAGTCAATAGAATTGATCCGCCATATGCAAATAAAATTGACCCACCTGAGAGTAATAATTGCGAGCTTGTAGTGATGTAAAAAAGGATAAAACTTTAGCCTTGTCACCGAGTTTCTGTTGAAGCTCTCAATTTTCCCTTGAGCCGGTAGCTGGTACCGTTGATGTAAAAAATATGGGCATGGTGCACCAGACGATCAATTATGGCCGCAGCTACCACATGATCGGAAAATATCTCCCCCCATTCGTCAAAGTTGTAATTACTGGTTAGGATGATGCTTCCCTTTTCATAACGCATGGAGACCAGGCGAAAGAGAAGGTTAGCCTGTTCTTTAGTGACCGGCATGTAGCCGAGTTCGTCGATGATTAGGAGATTAAGCCGGGAATAACCCAACAGCTTGTCCAGCAAACTGCCGTCTTTGGCGCTTAACAGCAGTTCCTCCAATAGCTTCTGGACGGTAACAAACCCCACCCGGTATTTGGCCATGCAAGCCTTGATACCTAAGGCTATTGACAGGTGGGTCTTTCCTACCCCGGGGGGACCCAAGAAGATGATATTTTCCTTTTTTTCCACGAAATCCAGGGCGCCCAAAGAAATAATCTCCCTCTCCCGGATGGAAGGCTGGAAGCTAAAGTCAAATTCCTCCAGAGTTTTGATGAAAGGAAAACGGGCTTTGGCAACTTTGGTTTTGACCGTGGCTTCATTTTTCCTCCTTATCTCCTCTTCCAAAAGCAGGGAGAGGTACTCGATGTAGGAAAGGTTGCTTTGAGCTGCCTTCTGGGTTATCTCTTGGTAATGGGCCAGCACCCCTTTTAGTTTTAAGGCTTTTAGCTGGCTTTCCAAGTAGCCGGTAAGTTCCTTACTCATGGTGCTGCCCCCACCTCACTTTCCTTGAAGGCGTAACAGGAAAGGTCCCGTTTAATCCTAACCTGAGGCAGATTTAAATTTAACTGTTCATCCACCGGAAGAAAGGGGGCAACTTCCTTCAATTCCAGCAGCCTCTTTATGCTGTTTTTATGGAAAGAACCAATTTCAAGGCATTCTCTGATGGCTGCTGTGATATCTGCTGGAGTATATAGCTTCAGATAGCTTAAGATTTCCGCCAGATGCCAGTACAGGTTGGCGCCGCATTCTGTACGTAATCCTTCCAGATACCTTTGCCCGTCCTCGCCAAAGGCAACGGTAAACTCTTGTACCAGAGCTGAACGAGCTTTCAGTTTCTTTTCTTGGTAATGGCGGTTGATGGTTTCGTGTTCGGGATGGGGGAGACGACCCGTTTGCTTTTTGATTTCAAGGTCAAACTCCGCCAAAAGGCCTCCTGCCTCGTCATATACTCTCAAGCGCCGACCGTAGATGTTTTCCACCCACACTTGCCTTAAAGCACAGCCCATGGGCACGGGGTAGAGGTTACCGCCATAGGATACATACCCGTCATTGCTTACCTTCCGGGGCTCTTTCTGATAGAGCAGAGCCGGTTCGACTAGAGGTATTGGAGAAAGGAAGTCTTTCTCTTCGGCAAATATCTCTAGCGGCGGTCGGCCTAAAGTGCTGTGGGGCCTTTGGTTGTATGTATCTTGAAAGCTGGAAAGCCTGACAGCAAATTCGTCTAGCTCTTTCACTTCCAGACCCTTTAGCAAGTGCTCCTGAACGTAGTAAAATGGACGTTCCACCTTTCCCTTGGTCTGGGCACGGTAGTTTGCGCAAGGGGAAGGCTCAATGCCGTATAGGCCGCAGAAACGTAAAAACTCTTCATTATACCGAACAACACCGTCCTTCCGGTGGATGATAACCATTTGCTTACCATTATCCATCACCAGCTCCAAGGCATAACCGCCGAAGAAGGCAATGGCTTCAGCCAAGGCCCGGATCACATCAGCGGTGGTGATGCGCAAGGAGAAGGTGTAGAATTTCATACGGCTGTAGGATAAAACCACTTCGTGAAGATATATTTTTACTGGTTTGCCGGCCACCGGCAGCATCCACTCTTTCCAATCGTATTGCATCTGCTGCCCGGGCTTTGTTTCTACCCTTGTGGTGGCTAACTTGGCGTTCCTTTCCTCTTCTTTTAAACTTCTAAGATAACGGTGGACACTGGATAGGGAGCCTTTGTAGCCCATATCTGTTAGTTCATTAAAAATCCTTGTGCCGATAAACCCCTTGGCTAGCATGTCCTTAATTGCTTCTTTATAGTTGTCCAATTCTTTGACATACTCCCTGGCCTTAAATTGCGGAGGACCGGCTTCCCTCAAGTATTTTCTGACTGTATTTCTTGATACTCCTACCGTTGCGGCTATTTGCCTGATGCTGACCCCTTGAGCATGCAGTGCCTTAATGCGTTGCCATTTGTACATGCTGACCACCTCTTTTCTCCCCTCCTTTTCAGGGGAGATCTTATCACAGGTGGGTCAGTTTTGTTTGACGTTCTAGGGTCAATTCTATTTTACGATCTATAGTTATGGTCCATAGTACAGGAGCGAACAATCCCTACTTATGGCGATACCTGCCCGGGAACGATGAAATTGGATACAATAAATACAATAACCACTGGAACCAACCAAAACCCGATGGAAGAAGTGTTTGTGTTCATGCTTTCATCGGCAAAGATAAAAACGGGAAAGTTCGAATTTATCAAACCCTACCTTGGGACCACCGGGGTTGGCATGCGGGCAGCAAGGCGAACGACACGCATATTGGGTTCGAAATTTGCGAAGACGACCTGACCGATCGGCAATATTTCGAAGAAGTGTACGAAGCGGCAATACAACTTTGCGTGTATCTTTGCCAACTTTTCCCGAGTATCAAAACAGAGAACATCATAGGGCATTACGAAGGCTATCAGCGAGGCATAGCCTCAAATCATTCTGACCCGCAACACTGGTTCAAACGGTTTAACAAAACGATGGACATGTTTAGGGCAGAAGTGAAAAGACGGTTAGAACAGGTAGGAGGTGAACAATCCATGCCTGATCAGGGTAAAGGTGAAATAATTTACGTTGTCCAAAAGGGGGATTCTCTGAGCAAAATCGCTGAGAAATACGGAACCACGTGGCAGGTCTTGGCAGAATACAACAACATTGCGAATCCGAGCTTGATTTATCCTGGACAGAAAATAAAAATCCCTAGCGATGCAAAAGAAAAGGCAGAAAAAGAAGAGCTACTATTAAGAATAGATAAACTTGAACAGGAGATTAAGGCTCTAAAAACAGAAAACACACTCCTGAATGATAAACTGAACAAAATTAAAGAAATTGTTGGATAGACGCCGTCAAAAGCGTTTTTAATTTTTTCTGAAAAGGAGGTAATAGATAGTATGTTGGAATTCTTGCAAAACCATTGGGGTCTTATTGCCGTGATCGTGATAACAATTTGCTATTCACTTTACGACTTTGAACAATTCAAACGCAAAATAGCAGCTCTCATATTCGTTCGGATCAAGTCCAGATTAGTGTGTAAATTCCTCAGTTATCAATAAGCTTATCTGATATACGCAATATTGCTTTGATCATTGGTTTGTTTGTGCTCTTCTTGCCACTGAAGGTATTCACTCATATCCAGATATTTTTTGCCGCTTATCCACTTGTCGTCAATTTCCATAAGTAAGGCTCCAATTAGGCGAAT
>FIZM01000148.1 GCA_900019985.1 uncultured Clostridia bacterium | reverse complement strand
CTAGCAGCTTGTGTGAATAACCATGCATAAAAATACTTTTACAAGAAGGAATATCCCTTCAAATAGCGAATTATCCAATATGAAGAAATTTAGAGAGTACGACCAACATCAGATAATGCTTTTTCCACCTTCTATGCATGACTGGATACCCGATGATCATCCGGCCAAATTCATTGACGAGGTTGTGGGGACCCTCGATCTTTCGGCCATTTATGAAAGCTATACTGAGTCGAAAGGGTATCCGCCATACTCACCGGTTATGATGGTGAAAGTCCTGTTTTACGCGGTATCAAAAGGCATACATTCCTCCAGGAAAATTGAAAAGGCACTACACGATGACATCGGTTTTCGATATCTTTCAGCCAATCAGCAACCAGACCACTGGACTATCTCAGAGTTCCGGAGGCGACACCTCAAAGCTTTAGGAGACCTATTCGTGCAAAGTGTTGTACTGGCCGATAAAGCTGGTCTGGTTAGGTTGAACCAGATTGCTGTCGATGGAACCAAGATCAAGGCAAGCGCCTCCAAACACAGCGCCATGAGTTATGCTCGAATGAAAAAAGAAGAAGACCGTTTGACCAAATACATCAATGACTACCTGAAAGAAGCCGACCGCATCGATCAGGAGGAAGATGCCCGTTATGGCCAAGGTAACGGATGGTCGTTACCGGAAGAACTCTCCACTGCCGAAAAGCGGCGGGAAGCCATCCGCAAGGCTATGGCTGAACTCGAAGCAGAAGCACGTGAAAAAGCTGAGAAAGAACAAATAGCCCAAAAAGAGAAGGCTGAGAAAAAGGGCAAACAGCACAGGCCGCGCAAAACAGCCAAGGCGTCGGTTCCCAAGGACAAATCCCAGCGAAATTTCACGGATATGGAATCTCGAATTATGCGCAATTCAGATAAGGCATTCATCCAGGGTTACAATTGTCAGATTGCCGTAGACGCTGAAACCCATGTAATCGTTGCCTCTGACATCAGTAACCAAGCGGCTGATGTAACTCATCTACCACCAGTAGTCAGTCAAGCGATAGCAAACACAGGAAGAAAGATCAAGGAACTTAGTGCTGATGCCGGTTACTATAGCGAAGATAACCTGATATTTCTGGAAGAAGCCAAAATAGAGGCATTCATCCCACCCGATAAGGTTAAACACAGTGAATGGCGGGAAGCAAAGCCGCCACGCGGACGTATTCCTAAAAATGCCAACCGAAGATACTTAATGCGCAGAAAACTTAGGACTAAACATGGCCGCGCCCGCTATCGACTCAGGCAAACGTCTGTAGAACCAGTATTTGGATTTATTAAAGAGCAGCTTAAATTGCGCCAGTTTCTCCACCGGGGCTTAGATAAGGTGCGAAACTATTGGCGATTTACATGTGCAGTGGTCAATTTCATGAAGGTATACCGGTTGTCGTGGGCCAAGTAGACCCTCATTTTGGGCCAATTAATGTGACATACAGTTAGAAGGCTTGAAAAAGCTTAACTTGATGTCTCACAATTTGTTATTCACACAAGCTGCTAG
>FIZM01000147.1 GCA_900019985.1 uncultured Clostridia bacterium | reverse complement strand
CCAGATCATCGCCGCTGGGAGTAAGACCGGGTCCGAACCCGATTATTCCGGCCAAAGCCGAATCCAAACCTTTAGCGTCGTTCTCAAGCAGAGACGTTCTGATTTCTTCAATGATCCCGCCTGACACATGGAAAGCCAGGTCACGATGTTTTGAAGTCAGGGCCTGTTCCAGGACTGCCAAGTTCTCTTCCTTTATTAGGTGCAGACAATTAACCGCCTCAAGGGGACTGCTCCACCTCCGGCTGTCACTGAAATCTATGACAGCCTTTTTCCCAAGCCGCAGGCTGGAGGAGGTAGGCGCAATTACTGTGTCGTCAATAGATACACCTAAGGTGAGAAACGAGAAATCTCCTGATACAGCTACTGTAGCAGCGTCGCGTCCGCATCCTCGTGCCAACGGAAGAACAGTCAAGAACTCTGATCCGGCTACAAGGTTGATTGCATGAGTAAACACGCTGTGCACCCTAAATGTATCCCGGTGCTTAAAGATAAGTTCAAATTCCCTACCGTGATTGACTGCAGCCAGATAAAACGATTGTTCGTACATTTCCATGTCAGTGTCATTATTCCAAACTGCAGTGTTGTAAACCTTTATGAAATGACTATAAAGTTTAGCCGTTTATTATGTTAAAAAGTATCAGTTTATTAGGAAAAACCAGGCAGCAAAGGGACTATGAGGACTCGGATACTACGTGGAATAGCGAATCAGTTGAGGTGGTGTCCCATATCGAAGATCCTGGACAAGCGGAGAGCGGTCTGAAGGGAAAGACGTTGGTCGGCATGATTGGGATCGAGGCCTGTAAGCTCTTTGATCTTTCGCAGACGGTAAAGGATCGTGTTGTAGTGAGCATACATCAACTCAGCAGTCTGTCGGGCGTTGCCGTTAGTGCTGAAGTACGCCTCAAGAGTCTTTAGGAGTTCCCCTCCCTTAGACGCGTCATATTCGCGAAGCTTTCCTACGATTTCATCGGCAAATCGCCTTTGCTCGTTAACATCTGCCTGACCCAGTAGAAGGCCGTATATACCCAGCATCTCATAGTGGATATCCATGCCTTTTCCGAAAATGACTTTACCGAGGTCCAAGGCTACTTTAGCCTCTCTGAAACCTTTCTTTATTCCCGCTACACCCCGTACACGCCGGCTTATGCCTGAACTTACAGTCCACCTTCCAAGGTTACTACGGGCTTTCTTGAGCAAACGCTCAGTCCAAGCGGGAGTATCATCTAATTCCACTTCCTCCGGATGTACAAACAGGAGGATTCCACTGGCATGCCGGGTGAGAATATGCCTGAGGCGATTTCTCCTGCAAAACTCTGAAATAACGGTTGTAGCCTGCGTTTTTGCCAGTTGACATGCTTTCTCATACTCCGTGATATTAGCGATTTCCTTTGATGGCAGGACATCTAAGAGGATGGTTACGTAGTCGAGACTCAAATCCCATCCGAACGTTTTGGCTCGTTCAAGGAACCCTTCTTCTATGGGATTGTCTGAAGAAAATAGTTGATCCAGAAACTCTGTCCGGTATTTCTGCTCTACCTGAGCCACGTCGTGAAACCGTATTATGTCAAGGGCAATAAGCGGGCAAAGTCTCTCAAGGCTGTATAAGTCGGTCACAGTAAACTCCCCGAAGAACTTAACCGCGGTAAGGGCCCCTAACTGCTCGTTTGCAGCGGTAACCGGGGCACGGATTATTTCAGCTTTAAAGCCTTCTGTCTCAACCTGGCTGCGCTTGAACCAAAGCACAGAGCCTTCCACACGATCAGTAAAAGTCTCAGGTTCAAGGTGTTCGGTAGGCCTATCGAGCAAGTCGCCTATCACACCCTCGTTAGAAGGCCCCCAGCACATGCCTGAGACTGAACGTCTCAGGTTTAAGGAGTCATCTATAGATACGACTGCCTGGAGAAGGTCTGCTGCTGCGCCCGATATCTCGTGTAGACTTCCTCCTTGCAGAAGGAGGTTTATAACCTTTCTGTGAGCAGCTAGGCTACCATGGACAAATCTGCTTTGGCGATTGACAAGTTCTGCTAATACGGCTGATATGAGGTCAGAGAAGTTGGCTTCGCGGGGAAGCTCGAG
>FIZM01000146.1 GCA_900019985.1 uncultured Clostridia bacterium | reverse complement strand
GCTTATCCGGGGATGAATGTCCTGGTGAGGCCGAGAGTAGAATTTGTCACTGTCCAGTTCTTGCCTGTGGGAGTGACTCCTCCTCCTGATGTAGGCACAAGAAGTCTTGTGGTTGATGCTATTATCGAGGTATTTGTAAAGGTAACGAAGACAGTCCAGAAGCACGTAGTCATCGATGTGATCGTTCCTCAAGGCTTTCGCGACCCGTAAAGCCGGCTAGGTGGCTGATGCTGCACTCAGGGACTGCGCCTCCGGCAGAGGCGCCTTGGGAAAAATCCGGCCCGCAAGCAGATGGCCGGATTTTTGCACCCTTCGTTGCAAGCATCGGCCACCTAAGCAAATGGTTATAAGTGACACACCTTCTTAGTCAGGCATATCATATTCTGGCAGATGTGTTAGCAGAGAGGGAGGGAGGGAGATGTCAGGCGATTTGACCATCTCCGGTATTCACCACAAGAAGGTAAAAGTCGAGGTAATAGCTGCTGATGTCAGCGCGTCCATTGTTGCAAGCGGCCAGCTTACTGTCCCGCCTCCGAAGCCGGACATAGCTTCGATTCTGGATACACAGGCCCAGGTTACGATCACTCGTGTATCCGTTGTCTCCGGAAAAGTCGTAATCCAGGGAAACGTTTCAGTGGATATCACGTATGTTTCCACCGCGCCTTCCCAGCCGGTCCACTTTTTCGAAGGGACCTTGTCCCTGTTTGGGAGTGCTGATGTGCCAGGGATTTTCCCTGGGATGACTCCTGAAGTCGTAGTAACGAATGTTTTTGCCACATCGCGTCTCATAGATCCCAGGACAGTTGAGGTTAATGTCCTAGTTACGATAAGGGTGAAAGTCCTTAGGGAACAGGTCCTTCCGATAATCAGCGACGTCCCGAAAAAGATTGTTGTGCCTACAGTGACTAAACCTGTCGTGCCTGTCGTCAAACGCAGAGTTGTCACTGTAGAACGTGCGGTGCTGCAAGGGGAAGCTCAGACGATTGCAGTAGGCACTGTATCTATTCCGCCTGATAAGCCCGGTGTATCCAGTATTATTCGAACCAGCGCTGCAGGCTCCGTTACCCGGGCTAATGTGCAGAGAGGCAAAGTCATCGTGGATGGGGTTGTGTCTACGCGCACTCTTTATGTAGGACTTAGCCCTCAACAACCTGTATTCTCAGTGGACGGTTCCATCACTTTCAGCGTAATCGTAGACCTTCCCGGTGTAGAAGTGGGAATGTTTGCATTTGCAGCTGTGCAAATCGAGTCAGTGGACGCAACGATCGTAAATCCTCGTACCTTGCGCATAAGGGCAGTTGTGAAAGTTTCGGTAGTTGTTACAGTGGAGCGAGAGCTTTCCCTCGTAACCGGCATCGGGGCTCTTCCGCCTACACTTGTGCCTGTCACCCAGGACTTCTTAGTAGAGGAGATCATCGGTCAGGTGCAGGACGATTCCACGATTACAGTGCAAATCGTAGTTCCTGCTACGCACCCGGGTATAGGAAGGGTAATACAGTCCTTCGCTCAGCCTAAAGTCACCAAGACCTTAGTGCGTGACGGTGTTGTGTTAGTCCAAGGGACGCTCAGGATTACCCTGCTCTTTTCTGAACTTCCCAGCCAGAAAGTGTTTGCTCATGTACAAACTGTGCCGTTCACATTGACATTGCGCATAGCCGGGGCACATCCTGCCTGCTGTGGAGTGGCGGAAGTCTCAGTTGTCAGGGTAGTTGCTGTGCCGGTTCAACCGAGAGTTGCAAATGTCAGGGTAACGTTGAGGGGCTGGGGAATGGCGACAAACATCGACACTGTTCCGACGGTAGTCGACATTCGGTCCCATGAAGCCGGAGGGGAGTTGCCTGGGCCTCCCGTCAGTTCGATTACCCAGGACCCGTCAAGCTCAGGAGGCAGAGTGCATGTAGTCCAGATAGGAGATACTCTGTTCCAAATAGCCCAGAGATACGGAACCACTGTGGATGCGATAGTACAGGCAAACAATATTCAGGATCCCAATAGGATAATGGTGGGGGACACGTTGGTCATTCCGTAATGGCTGCAAATAAAAGAGCTGCATAATCGGTAAGGAAGTTCATCCTCCCAAAATCCGGCCCATAGATGGGTGCCTGTCTTTGAGATTCCCGGTGAGCGATAAAGACAGAGCCCAAGCCTGTGGCCGGATTTTGTTTTTCCCTTGTGAATGGACGAGCTGCGAGGAGGATTAGGAGGTTCATTTGCCAAATATTCCTTGGAGACGGTCCGTATTTGACTTGCCCATGCTGCCCGGGGAGACCCTTTAAACCACGGTTTATCACTTTTTGGGAGGAGGGGAGGAGCGGCTTCTTCCTAAAAGAGTTCAGGGAGAAAGGCGCGGAATGATTATGGATAGATTGAAGTTGCCAAGTCCGGTTCGGGTAAATGTCGTTCCTTTCGTGTCCGTGCTGCGAGATGACAAAGAAATCCAGGGGCGTATTATCGAATACATGGAGGAGCTGCGGAAGATTCAAGGCTTTAAGTTCTTCCTATCACCTCTTGGTCATCAAAGTCTCTTGCAGGATAGTCATTGCGAGCATCAAGATACCGACATAACCCTGCCGCTCGTGCTGAGCGGAGGGACAGAGCTTGAAGTCCTTGAGTTCCTGGCCCTGCAAGACGGACCCACCCTTATCCTTGCTCATCCTTCAGATAATGCTCCTGCAGCTGCTCTCGAGGTGTTGCCTCTTCTGGCTGCTGATGGGCATGTTGCTCGTCTCATCCAAGCTACGCCAGGATGGCAAGATGAGCTCTCTCGCATGTTGAATATGTTTTGCACCAGGATTCGGATGAAAAGCGCAAGGATCGGTGTGTTCGGCGGCAGAGAGATAGAGGTTATGCAGCCTTGGAGATTAACCAAGAAAGTAAGAGAGGTATGGGGCCCGCGCCTCGTCCGGTTTGAGGTGGATGAGCTCATAGACGCTGTCCGGGAGATAGATCCCGAAGAGGCGAAAGACGTAGCCTTTGAGTTCGCAAAGGGAGCGACATGTATCTTTGAACCGGGAGAGGAGATTTTAGAAGGTTCAGCCGGGGTTTATCTGGCCTTGAAGAGATTTGTCCAAGAGTATCGCCTGGATGCGGTAACAGTGAAGTGTTTTGACCTGTTACAACCGTGTCAGAATACAGGTTGCTATGCCTTGGCTCGCCTCAGTGAAGAAGGTGTTCCTGCTGCTTGCGAAGCTGACGTTCTTTCTTGCCTCGGAATGCTTTTCATCCATGAACTGACTTCTCAGCCAAGTTTCATGGCAAATCCTGCTCAGATCGATACAAAATTAGGCAGGCTACTGCTTGCTCACTGCACGATTCCAAGGACTATGACAACTGCATACAGGATACGCTCACACTTCGAATCAGGGATCGGAACTGCAATAGAAGGGGATGTAAAGCCCGGCCCGGTGACAATGGCGCGAATCGGCGGAAGGGGCCTTAACGAAATCTTCGTTGCCAGAGGGCGCGTGATCGAGTCTGATCTTAGTGACGACATGTGCAGAACCCAGATAACAGTGGAGTTATCAGATAAGGCACATGTAAATCATCTACTGCTAAGCCCCCTGGGCAATCACCACCTGGTAGTGGAAGGGGATCACCTGCAGGCGATAGAGGAGTTCATGGGGCTGTTTATAAAGGAGAGCAGGATTTTTGTGTAGAATCATGTGTGTTAATCATCTCCTTTTCTTAGCTATTGTTAGCTAAGCTGTTGGGATGCGTGCTATACTCAAGACAGGAGAAGGAATGGACCGGAAAAGGAAGGGATGTTGTTCCACCTGGGGGAAAAACTGGACATGCCCGTCAGCTCCGGGGGCACTGAAGCCCTGGGAAGCCAAGGAAGTGCTCTCCCACTACAAGAAGGGCTTGCTTATCCATACCCATGACAAGGACATATCGCAGAGAATATCCTTTGAAATAGAAAGCAAGGCTTACGTTGACGGGTACTATTTTGCTTTCAGTATGAGCGACTGCGGCCTTTGTCCTGAGTGCACATTGCCTGACGGGGGACCGTGCCGCTTCCCCGGGATGGCAAGGCCTGCCATGCAGGCAATGGGGATAGATGTCTTCGCCACGGCAAGAGGCCAGGGGCTTCCCATAGAGACCCTGGCTGACGAAAGCTGTAAAGAGAACTGGTACTCACTTGTTTTGTTCGAATAAAACGGCTTGCAAGATAGAAACCGGTTAAAAGGAGGGCGGTTGGAGCTGGCAAAGCTTGATGTATCGAGATTTATTGAAAGACTCACGCTGGAACCGGGATATCGCGGCCAAATAGTGCATGTTGAGGAGATTCCTGAGCGGGAAGCAAGATACGGGGAGCTCAAGTCTCCTTTGCATCCAAAGGTGGCAAAACTCCTGAAAGATTCAGGGATAGAACGTTTATACACCCACCAGGTTCAAGCTATTGACGCTATCAGAAGCGGTGAAGATGTAGCAATTGTGACATCAACTGCCAGCGGCAAGACCCTCTGTTACAACGTGCCTGTCCTGGAGCGGTTGGTTGCTGATCCTGATACAAAAGCCCTTTATCTTTTTCCTACCAAGGCCTTAGCCCAGGATCAGCTGAGAGGACTCATGCGCTATCTGGAACTGGATCCTTCGCTTCCCTTAGTCCCGGGCACGTACGACGGTGATACCCCTCCTAACGCCAGGCGCAAGCTCAGGGATGAAGGTAACGTCATTTTAACCAATCCGGATATGCTCCATCAGGGAATTCTCCCGAGGCATCCTTCATGGGGACAGTTTTTCAGAAACCTGGCATACGTGGTTATCGATGAGATGCACACTTATAGAGGTGTTTTCGGCTCTAACGTAGGTTGCGTGATCAGGAGGCTCAGCAGGATCTGTCAGCATTACGGAGGAAGGCCGCAGTTTGTGTGCTGTTCCGCCACTATCGCGAACCCGGCAGAGCTCGCTGAGAAGCTTACAGACAGGCCTGTAACCCTTGTTGATGATGACGGCGCACCTCGCGGGCCTAAGAAGTTTGTGTTCTGGAACCCTCCTTTCATAGACGCCACCCGCACAGAGAGGAGGAGCTCCAGCTTTGAAGCAGAGCAGCTCCTTACCAAGTTGATTCAGGACAGGGTACAGACCATCACTTTTGTCAGAGCTCGGGTAGTGGCTGAACTTATCTACAGGTTTACCCAGGAAAGGCTGCAGAAAATTAGTCCGTCACTGGCGAACTCTATAAAACCTTATAGAGGCGGATATCTGCCTGAAGAAAGACGTGAAATTGAAAAACGCTTGTTCTCTGGTGAGCTCCTCGGGGTCACATCTACAAACGCCCTGGAGCTCGGTATAGATATCGGCAGCCTCGATGCTGCAATACTAACCGGGTACCCCGGAACTGTGGCAAGCACGTGGCAGCAAGCAGGACGTGCCGGGCGAGGCAGGGACGAATCCCTTGTGATTCTGATAGGTCAGAGCACTCCCATAGACCAGTATCTCATGAACCACCCTGAATACTTCTTCGAGCGGACTACAGAGAACGCGGTAATCGATCCTTTGAACCCCTACGTCCTTGCGAAACACTTGAGGTGTGCTGCGTTTGAGCTTCCCATCACCGTGAACGATCTGGAAAGGTTCGGCGAGTGGATGCCGGCCATCCTAGAGATCTTCGAGGAGCGGAGGGAGATCACGCGTCGAGGGAATCAGTGGTTCTGGACGACTTCAGGATATCCGTCAAACGATGTAAAGCTCCGCAGCGTATCCGATAATACCTATACAATTATCGACACTACCGAGCTGCCTGTAGGATATGATAAGGCTCACGAAGACTTATCCAAGAATCGTGTTATCGGTACAATGGACGAACTCTCCGCTTTTGAACAGATCCATCCGGAAGCGATTTACCTACACGACGGCGAGACGTATTTCGTTTCCGACCTCCAGATAGACAAGAAAGTTGCATACGTGGAAAAAGCGGACGTAGACTATTTCACGCAATCAATATCGGAAACCCGGGTTAAGATTGAGAGCGAAGAGGAGAAGAGGAAACTTAATGAGGCTAATGCCGTCTTTGGAGACGTTACAGTGACATCCCTTGTCTTCATGTTCAAAAAGATAAAGTTCCACTCAAGGGACAGCATAGGATTCGGCAAGATCAACCTTCCTCCTCAGGTCATGGATACGGCAGCTCTCTGGCTGATTCCACCTCTTTCCGACTTGAACCTGGTAAGAAAGTGGGGGCGGGATCCTTCCGAAGGGTTATACGGAATCGGGAATGTCATCACTGAAGTTGTGCCGCTTTTTGCAATGTGTGACCCGAGGGACATAGGTGCAGTGGTGGATTCCATGAATACAGGGTCGCCTACATTGTTTGTCTACGACAGATATCCGGGAGGCATAGGATTTGCCGAGAAGACTTACAGGGTGCTTGAGGATGTTCTGGAGGCATGCTTGCAGCTAGTGCTGGCTTGCGAGTGTGAAGACGGTTGTCCATCTTGCGTAGGAGCGCCGGTGCCTCCTTTCGTCCAGAATGATCCGGATCTTTCCCCGAGAGGGCGCATCCCGGATAAGGAGGCTGCCCTTATCCTTCTCCACAGCTTGCTCGGGAAAGAACCATACATTCCAAAGCCTGTGAAAGTGCCGCGTTATCCGTCGGCATCTGATAGCGATGGCGGCAAATCCCATGGCTATGATGCTTTCTGCCAAGAGGCCTCAGATGAGGTTGTCAAGCTGCCTGTAAAACGCTTGCCTGAAAGCGTCGAAGCAAGGATCAGGCGTCAACTGGCGCGTCTTTCAAAGAAATAAAACTCCAATCGAATGAGGCGATCTGCTTATGACATACAGCAACGTGGAAAGAGTCATTCTGCTGATCTTAGACAGTGTTGGAATCGGCGAAGCGCCTGATGCTCATCTTTACGGGGATGAAGGCAGTGATACCCTGCGTAATACTGCAAAAGCTGCAGGAGGCTTAAGAGCGCCGTACCTTGGCAAGCTGGGTCTTGGGAACCTGGCAGCTGCTTTTGGAGAGCCTCTTCTTGGAGTCGAGCCGACTCCTCGGCCTATGGCGGCTTACGGCAGGATGGCTCCGAAATCGCCGGGGAAGGACACAACCACAGGCCACTGGGAGATCGCAGGGCTTGTCTTGGACAGGCCTTTCCCAGTCTACCCCAACGGATTTCCACCGGAAATAATCGAAAGGTTCGAAGAGGCAATCGGAACGAAGATCCTTGGCAACAAGCCTGCTTCAGGTACTGCAATCATCAACGAGCTCGGTGAAGAACACATGAGGACAGGTTACCCCATAGTGTATACCTCCGCTGACAGCGTCTTTCAGATTGCATCCCATGAAGAGATAATCCCTGTTCCCAGGCTCTATGAGATGTGTACAATTGCCAGGGAGATTCTAACCGGCGAACACGGTGTAGGACGAGTGATTGCCCGTCCTTTCATAGGTGTTAAAGGGGCTTTCAAGAGAACCGAGCGTCGCAAAGATTTCTCCATAAAGCCTTTCCGCAAGACCCTTCTGGATTACGTGAAGGAAGCAGGCATGGATGTGATCGCGATAGGCAAGATCGAGGACATATTCGCGTTCCAGGGGTTAACCCACTCGGATCACACAGGCAACAACCCAGCCACAATGAAATCCGTTGCCGGATTTGTGAAAGAAGCCGGCAGGGGACTGATAATTGCTAACTTCATTTGCTTCGATATGCGCTTCGGCCATAGGAATGATCCCCACGGGTATGCCCGTGCTTTAGAGGAATTTGACCAATGGCTAAAAGGCCTCGAAGTGAGCTTAAAAGATGGGGATGTTGTAGTGATAACAGCGGATCACGGTTGCGATCCCACTACCCCCAGCACTGACCATTCCAGGGAGTACGTCCCGCTTATTGTGTATGGCAGGCCTGTAAAACAAGGAGTCTTTCTCGGAACGCGCGGTTCTTTTGCGGATCTCGGTTCTACAGTTGCGGATTTACTGGAGATCCCTGCGGACCTTGCCGGGATGAGCTTCAAGAATGAGATATTAAGGAGATAGATCAAAATCCTTGAAAAGCTAGAAAAGTTACGCACCAAACCAAAGAGGCTTGACATAGGATAATCACCGAAAGCCTCTTTTTTGTTCCCGGAAGGCAGCTGCTTCAATAATAAACTATGAAAACAAAAGGTGGGCTTTGTGTGCTAAGAAAATGTCCTAAATGCGGTAAGGAGGAAGGCAGGGAGTATACCATAGGAATCACGGTGAGCCGGCAAGGCTTGCTCTATACCTACTGGATGGAATGCGAAGCGTGCAGAAACAAATGGCAGGCAGTGCGGATTAAGAAATCTTAGAGGTACACTAGAGCGGAGGAGCCGGGATGTTCCCGCTCCCCCGCGATTTTTGCTTTACGCACAAGAAACGCAATTGCACCGAGACCTATTCTGAAAACTCCTCATAACACACGATTTCTTCCAATGGCTTGCGCTCTTTCGGCTGGGGTGAATCCGCAGCATAACCTAAAGGCATCACAGTTACGACTTTATACTTATCCGGGATCCCCAGAACCCTCTTTACCCCTTCTGGCTGGAATGATCCTGTCCAGCAAGTGCCCAGGCCTTCATCCCAGGCTGCGAGAATAATGTGCGTTAATGCAATCGAAAGGTCAACAGTGTAAGTAGGCAGTCCGCAAGTCATAACCCGCTCAGGATCAAGTGCTACAGCTACTATGAGCACAGGCGCTTCTGCTACGAATTCCTGGGACCCGGCTGCCTCGGCGAGTTTCCGCCTTTTCTCAGGATCCCGTACGACCACGAACTTCCACTGTTGCCTGTTGCGAGCCGAAGGAGCAAGCCTGGCTGCTTCAAGGATTCTTGCCAGTGCATCCTCAGGCACCGGCTGATCCTTGTACGCTCTCACGCTTCTACGTTCTCTGATTATGTCTATGAGTCTCACTGATATTTCGCCTCTTCCTAAACGTGATGTTAAGAAGCCTGCTTAATCAGGCAGACCTAACCGGGCAGGCTGCAAGGTGCCGCTAGCCCGGTGATGTGTCATAAGTGCCTTGCAGGGATTAGTAGTTTTCACAAAGGGGCTGGTAGTGAGCTCTTGGATGTTTGCAAGCAGGGCATTCTTCCGGCGCTTCAGTTCCGAAATGCACGTATCCGCAGTTGCGGCAGTGCCACTTAATCGGTTTGTCTCTGCGGAAGGTTGTGCCGTCCTGAAGCCTTGCCAACAGGGCCTTGAACCGCTTTTCGTGTTCTTCTTCGACTTCTGCTACCTCTTCAAAAGCGTACCCTATGTCGTCAAAGCCTTCTTCCCGTGCGATTTCGGCGAATTCCTTGTACATTGTGCTCCATTCATAGTTTTCGCCTTTGATTGCATCTTCAAGGTTAGCGGCAGTATCCGAGATCATGCCGAGAGCCGCCGCCCACAGCTTTGCGTGCTCTTTCTCATTGTCTGCTGTCTCAAGGAATATGGCAGCGATCTGTTCATAACCTTCTTTGCGCGCTACAGACGCAAAGTATGTATACTTGTTCCGAACCTCAGATTCACCTGCGAAAGCAGCTTTTAGATTGGCTTCAGTTCTCGTTCCCTTAAGTTCCATTCCCATTCCTCCATTTCGTCTGTATTTTTCTCCAAATTAGCATTTACCTGATACCTCTAACATATTATGTCACCTATCGGCTTTATCATCAAGTTTGCGCCGATAACGCTGACAACCCGTTGCTAACAAAGACTCTCCGGTGAACTGTACATATGAAAGGTTCTCCGCATAGATGGAGAATCCTTCTAAGAGGCCGGGGGTTCCGGAAGATGCGCAGGATAACATGGAGGTAATGAGGGTAGATACCAAGAGCGAAGTCAAATGAAAGAAATATAAGTTGCTTACATAGTATTATATGTTATTATTGGATCGGGATCCCTCTCTCCTCAGGGTTACATGCGGTACAGACTATGATCTGAAAGAAATCCGTGGGTACAAACGTTACGAACAGAGTCCCATGGCAAGCCGCAAGGTTTGGATTTAAACGAGAGGCAAAATATATTACTGGGGGGATATCAATGAAAAGGATAAGACTTGAAGAACTCCCGTTGATGACGTCGCCAAGAGGCCCGAAGGTCCGAAAAGTGTATTCCAGCGATGATGTTGCAGTTGCTAACGTGGTTCTCGAACCCGGCCAGGTGTTGCCGTCTCACAAGACCCCTGTTGATGTGCTGTTCTACGTCCACTCAGGTTCAGGTTATGTCGTTATCGGTGATGAGAGAATTGAAGCTGCTGCCGGAGATATCGTTCCCAGCCCGAAGATGATGCCTCACGGTCTAATAGCGAACGACGACAGCGGATTTAGCGTCCTTGTAATAAAGACGCCTAATCCTGATGCCCGGAAGTGTTGTGGGGACGCTCCGAAGTGCTGCAATTAGTGCTGCACCTTTAACGAGGTGGGGTCTGGCTTATGGAACTCGATCTTCTTATCGAAAAGGCTAAAGCAGAGCTTATGGGGTCCAAGGATTCTGAGCCGGTAAAGCATTCCTGTAAGCTGCAGGGCCACGACGATTCGCAGTCTTCCGACGCATCGCAGGCACTTGCCGGCTGCGGTTCGCGGGATATAGCGCGGTTCATTGACCATACCTTGCTTAAGCCTGATGCTACCTGTGAGCAGATAGCCAAACTCTGTGAGGAAGCAAAAGAATACCGCTTCGCTTCGGTCTGCGTGAACCCGGCAAATGTAAGCTTAGCCTCGAGCCTTCTCAGAGGCACACAGGTGAGGGTCTGCACGGTAGTAGGGTTTCCCCTGGGGGCGAATACCTCTTTGACTAAGGCAGTTGAAACCAGAGACGCGATTGCAAATGGCGCAACTGAAATAGATATGGTTATTAATGTCGGTGCTCTGAAATCAGGTGACTACGACCTCGTAAAGAGAGATATCGAGGCTGTAGTGGACGCAGCTTGCGGTAAAGCTTTAGTCAAAGTGATCCTGGAAACTGCCGTCCTTACAGACGAAGAGAAGGTAAAAGGCTGCCTCCTGGCAAAACTGGCCGGAGCTGACTTTGTAAAGACGTCCACCGGCTTCGGGCCGGGGGGAGCTACCACTCCAGATGTCAGGCTCATGCGAAAGGTAGTCGGCACGGAGATGGGTGTAAAGGCGGCAGGAGGAATTAGAGACTACGAATCTACCCGTCAAATGTTAGAAGCCGGAGCAAATAGGATCGGTGCAAGTGCAGGTGTCAAGATTGTGAAGGAAGCCTGCGAACACGAAACAAGGTAGAGGTCAATATGTGCGGAAGCAGGGAGAATAGTTTTCCCTGCTTCCTATCTTCATCGACCAACCGGGCTTTCGCAAAGCGTCCGTTGAAACGATTTCGCTTGCGGGTTGGCCGAGGCCAGATCGCTGCCGCATTTTATCGGCAGCTCGAGTCTATTATAACCGCATCTCGTTTTTGTATTCATAGGCGCTCTAGGCGTTTGATTGGGCTTCAATGTTGAAACCATCCGGAACGGAACAGTTCTTTTCTCTGCTTACAACTCCTTCGGTGATTAGATCTTTCTTGACTACGAAGACATCTCTGCATTACCCGGCAAGACTTACTACTATGCTAGAATTACGCCATGTGATGGGCATATGGCTTGGGGCAGCCCGGTCTCGAAGGACGGGGAGCCGTAGTATCCTGTGGAGCAACGGACCTGTTATCGTGTATAATAATACAAGTGTAGTCTACTGGCTGTGGGGCGATCTTGGCAAATCGCGTAGTAATAGGTTGTCTCCAGTTAGTTTTGTACCTTTTGCCGGAGGCTAGGTGCTGTTTCAGAGGTGAGAGGCGGGAGGCGTGCAAATCGGGAAGGGTGTATCGTCGGTGAACATACGTTTTTTTTGGGAGCTTTTTTTGTCGTTTTTTAAGATAGGCGCTTTCACTTTTGGAGGCGGCCATGCCATGGTGCCTCTTATCCAGAAAGAGGTTGTAGATGCAAAAGGATGGATTAAGGCAGAGGACTTCATAGACATCCTGGCTTTGGCGCAAACTGCTCCCGGCCCTGTAGCTGCTAATACATCAGTTTTTGTAGGATATAAACTTGCAGGTATCCCAGGCGCCATCTGGGCTTTGCTAGGGACGATACTCCCGTCTTACATGGTGATTCTTGTTATTGCCATCTATTTTGTAAGGATTACTGATTCTGCCGTAGTAAATGCGGCTTTCTCCGGGATTAGGCCTGCAGTGGTTGCCCTCATAGCAAGTGCAGCCATTAATATCGGCAGGATGGCTCTGTGCGATCTGAAGGGGGTAGGTATCAGTATCCTCGCTTTTATTGCTATCGCAGTTGCAGGAATACATCCGATACCGGTGATTTTGGGCAGTGCTGTGCTGGGTTATGTGTTTTTCAGGGAAGACGAAACCTCTACTCTCAGCAATGAGATTGACTGCGAGCAACAGGACTTAAGTAAGGACTGACTAAACGATGACAAGCATGTTATTCAAGCTATTATTCACTTTTTCTAAAATCGGGCTTTTTACGTTCGGCGGCGGATATGCCATGATCCCTCTTTTGGAAAGAGAGGTTGTACAGGGGAACAAATGGCTGTCAATGAAGGAGTTTGTAGATATTATCGCCATTGCGGAAGTGACCCCCGGTCCTGTTGCCGTCAACTCAGCCACTTATGTGGGGTACAGAATGGCCGGGGTGTTGGGAGCAGCCTTTTCTACGATAGGCGTAGTCCTGCCTTCATTTGTGATCGTCATTTCTTTGGCTTCCCTGTTTCTACGATATAAAGATACCCCGTCTGTGAAGGCAATGTCTGGAGGCCTTAGGGCTGCAGTCACTGCAATGATAGCCAGCGCAACCTTTTCAACGGCCAAAGCATGCCTTGGTGATGTGCAGGATGTAGTGATTCTGGGACTGGTGCTGTTTGCAATACTAAAGATGAAAATCCATCCGATAATTTGCATTTTTGTGGCGGCATTGCTTGGAATTGCCTTGTGGGGAGGAATGATGCTGATCCCCGGCTTGTAGCTCTGTCACATATGCTGACGCATTATGGGGAAACATAAAGAGCAGCAAGCGAATAAGGAGGGGACTTTCAATGCCGGCCAGGAAGAAAAGACCTGCTAAAGCTAAGGCTAAACGCCCACTGGATTCGCTGAAATACGAAGTTGCCAGGGAACTTAACCTTCCAAAAGAAGTCTTTGAGAAGGGTGACTGGGGGAACTTGTCTTCCAGAGAGTGTGGAGCAGTAGGCGGTCAAATGGTCAAAAAAATGATAGAAGCTGCTCGAAAAACCCTTGCTGCGGAAGTGGCAGCTCAAGCCTTGGAAGGGTTTCGACAAGGTTTAGGGCTCCCTTTAGACGATGACCTCAAGACGCCTCCTGAATCATAGAGTAATAATCGGTAGATCTCTACCTGATCGGTAGAGATCTGCCTGGTAATGTCTTTTGAATTGTAAAGCATCCAATTGCAGGGCACAGAACCTTAAGTCTGTGTCCTGTTGCATTATAGATACTCTTTCATTCCAGATAGGTGCCGGTTTATTATGGGTGCCGGTTCATTCTGGATACCTTTTGATTATTGATACTCTCTCATTATATGTACTCTCTCACTATAGGTGCTCTCTCATTGTCGGTGCCTTCTCGCTACAGGCACGCTCTCATTGGTCAGCATTCAAAACAACGGCAAATTCCTAAAGAGTAGGATTGATGATCTGTTAGATAATATTTACAAATCCGATAAAAGCGTTTAGGGGGCCTGGCTCGGCTATTCAGGTATGATCTTAGGCAATCGACGGCAAATAAAGAAGACCAGATATACTAATTATGACCGATACGCTCCATAGGTTTCCTAGCATACGTCCATCTATTTGTGTGACACTATAACCAGAAAAGCGTGGAGGGTGGTGAAATGTAATGGCACGCGGCTCACGCAGAAGGAATCGCCCGGTTGTCCCTGAAGCCCTTGCGGCGCTCGATAGGTTTAAGTACGAGATTGCAAACGAACTGAACCTGCCTAGCAATGTCATAAACACGGGATACTGGGGCAATTTGCCTTCAGCTCAGTGTGGTGCAGTCGGCGGACAGATGGTTCGCAGGATGATAGAGGCTGCCCAGCGGTCGCTGATAGAGGGTACAATGGCCGGAGTCAAGGCAGGCTTCCAGGCCGGCCTCACTCAGCAAAGCGGCACCCAGCCCTTCGCTCAGACCGGCTACGGAGCGGGGCAGACAAGCTATAAGCAACCCATCCAGCCTGTATAAACCATAAATATACGAGGCAGTGAAGCATAAGGAGCAGGCCGTCTGAAAAGACGGCCTGTAATTGTACGATGCAGGTCTTTGTTTGATACGGATTGTCAAAGCATCTTAGAAGCTGACTTCAGGAGTGTAACACGTTCTTTTTGATGCAGTTAAGCCCTTTTTGATAGAGTCGGGTTCGTGTTTAGCTTATAGGTCCGTATTTAGATCTTAACAATAATAGAACTGGAATCCAATAAGTCCGGGCCCGACATGGGTGCCGATTATCGGCCCTATTTCTACCGGTTGTGTTTTTATGCCGGGGAATTGCTCTTCAAGCGATTTTGCCACTTCTTCGGCTTTGTCCGGGTTGTCTGCGTACGCTATGGCAATGTTCGTCGGAAGCCTGTCTCCGCCTCCTTCGGCTATCATGAGGTCAGTGATCCTCTTCAAAGCGCGTTTTTCGGTCCGCACCTGTTCAAGCGCTTCAATCCGTCCGTCAATGAAGTGAAGGATGGGTTTGATCTGCAAGAGGGACCCTATTACCGTTTTGGCGCCTGAGAGACGGCCTCCTTTGTGGAGATACATAAGGTCGTTGACGACAAAAAGGGCTCTCATGGAACCTATCATCTGTTCAATGCGCTTTAGGATTTCTTCCTTATTCGCGCCTGCCTCAGCCAAAGCCACGGATTCTTTCACAATAAACCCAAGGGCAGGCCCGGTTTGCTTTGAGTCGATGACGACTATGTCAGCATCTTTGTCTTCTATCATTTTGGTTGCGGTGAGAGCAGAGTTTACAGTTCCGCTGATACCGCCTGAAATGTGAATGGAGATGATGGTCTTGGCGCCTTCTTCCACGAGGCGCTTGTAAGTCTCAAGGAAGTCGCCTGATGACGGCTGTGACGTGGTGGGCAACTCTTGGACCTTTCTTAACCTGGCATAGAACTCACGATTGGTTATTTCAACACTTTCTTTGTAAACCTCAGATTCTATGTTCACAAGCAAAGGCACAACGGCCACCTTATGGTCTTTAAGCCAGTCATCGGGCAAAGCGGCTGTGCTGTCGGTTACGATTCTAATGGAGCTCATAATGTACCCTCCTTTTGCCCAAAATTCCATTAATTTGCATGTATATGTATTCTCATGGGCACCAAATATTCTTCGTTATCTTATCCGCAAATCCTTTACCTAAATCTGTCGTTCCTTTTTGAGTAAATAGTGGAATCTGCCTGGGGATTCTTTGTGAACAAGGCCGCAGGAACGGCTTTAATTGCCCTGCTCGCTTTTGACTGCTCTGCTCTGGGAGTAGGAGTTCTTGAGGAATCTCGAGTCGTAGAAACCTTTGATAAGGGTAACAATAGAAGTGTAGCTATAGAGCGTCGCAAAAGATCGGTACGGTAGATGCGAAGAGGTACGAGTATGTGTGAAGGAGGACTGTCATGAAAAAGAGTGAATGCGGAAAGGCCCGTGAATGCGGAAATACCCCGGAAATGCCTGATAATGCGGAACCAAGCGTAAAGTGTAAGCAATGCGGAGGCATGATTAGCGTCAGTGATATGTCGCTGGAAGGAACGGAATGCTGTCCGGTTTGCGGGTCACAGGTAAGCTCGTGGGATACTTTGAAATCTGAAGTGTCAAATGAAGGCTACTAGCGAGATGGCATTTGGGAATAGCATTTAGGATATCTGTTTGCGGATGTCTATTTGCGGATATCTGTTCAGGGATATGTGTCTGAGGATATGTGTCTGAATATATCTGTCTGAGGTTATCTGTTTGTCAGGAGGCTCACATAACGATTCTCAGCAGCCAAAATATCGTGCGGGAATCCCATCCCAGATCCCAGGGCACATGATAACGGTCAGCTGTATGGGAGTTCACCAAAAGGTAGGAGCCTGAATCAGCACCGACGACTACCGCAAAATGTGCGATTTTGCCGTTTTGCTCGTAGGCAATGAGGTCGCCTCTGTCGAGGGCTGCTATTGCTCCCTGGGGATACGCCTCGCTGACAGCTATCAAGTCGGAGTAAGTGCCGCGGGCGATCCTCTGAGCCCG
>FIZM01000145.1 GCA_900019985.1 uncultured Clostridia bacterium | reverse complement strand
ATCAACACCAGGGTAGTGATTAATGCCGCAGGGCCTTACTCAGGAGTAGTTGCAAAAATGGTAGGCCTTGATATCCCGTTCTATCCTGAGAGGCACCAGATCCTTGTGACAGAACCTGTGGAACCGGTGTTAGGCCCTATGGTGATGTCCTTTTCCCGGAGATTTTACTGTCAGCAAACCCCTCACGGGAGTTTTATCATGGGTATGGCAGATCCCAAAGAGAAACCGGGCTTTTCCATCTCTGCAACTTGGGAATTCCTGGTTGAAATGGCAGCAGAGATTACAAAGGTGCTGCCTCCGCTGAAAGCGCTGTCAGTGGTAAGGCAGTGGGCAGGCCTGTACGACATGACGCCTGATGCCCACCCGATCCTCGGGAGCACGCCATGTGAAGGGTTCTACCTGGCATGCGGGTTCTCCGGACACGGGTTTATGCTGGCACCTGTGACAGGTAAGCTTATCAGTGAAATCGTATGTGATGAAGAGCCTTCCATCGATATTTACGGACTTGACCTGGGAAGATTTGAACGGGGAGAACTGGTTATTGAGCCATCAGTGGTATGAGGACGTCAGGTTTTACGATTATTGCGGCAGGCAGGGGAGGGTATTCGTATGAGTTTGGCTATAGACGCATTGCGATGCACAGGATGTAAGCTTTGTCAGATAGTTTGCTCTGTGGCAAACTTCGGAGAGAACAACCCGAAGAAAGCAGCGATAAGGATAGTATCTAAGTTGTTTACAGAAGCCAGATACGAAGTTGTCGTCTGCGACCAGTGTGGTGAATGCATAGACGCATGTCCTTTTGAAGCCATCAGTTTAGTTGAAGGAGTTGTAACCATTGATCCCGAGTTATGCACCAACTGCGGAATCTGCGTGGATGCATGTCCCAAGGATGCCATGTTTACCCATGGAGAAGTAGATCACCCGATAAAATGCATCCTGTGCGGCGAGTGTGCGAAGCTTTGCCCCAGAGGGATCCTTGGCAGCCTGGAAGCAGCCGATGAAGGGAAGGTGGCGGGTTAAATGTACGGATACGCAGGCAATATTCTCCGAGTGGATTTATCTTCTGAAAACATTGCCATTGAGCCCCTCACTGAAGAGCTGGTTGATAAATACATAGGAGGCCGTGGATTCGGTGCCTACTATGTATACAAAGAAGTCCCGCAAGGTGCTGATCCATACGGGCCCGGCAACATCCTGGTTTTCGCGTCAGGCCCTTTTGCGGGGTTGCTTTTGCCTGCCGGGTCAAAGACAAGCATCTCTGCGAAGAGCCCTGCCACAGGGATTTACGGTGACAGCAATGTCGGAGGCCACCTGGCAGGGGAGATGAAATACGCAGGATGGGATGCAATTGTCATCAGAGGCAGGGCAAACTCCCCGTGCTATCTCTTCATCGATGACGACAGGGTAGAGATCAGGCCTGCCGGCCACATCTGGGGGAAAGGTGCGATAAAGACAGAAGAGATCCTGAAAGAAGAGTTAGGCGACGACTTCCAGATTGCAACGATAGGCCCTGCAGGTGAAACCGGGGTTGTGTTTGCATGCGTGAACCATGATTTCGGCCGCCAGGCAGGAAGGTGCGGTATGGGAGCTGTCATGGGTTCCAAGAACCTCAAGGCTATCGCTGTGAGAGGAACTCGAGGCGTGCCTGTGGCAGATATCGAAGGTTTGAGGAAAGTAGCAAATGATATGTTCCAAGAGCTTCTTTCAAATCCGGGCCTCAAAATATGGCAAGACCTTGGGCTTGCCCAGGTGACTACATGGGCCAACTCCATCGCAGCCCTACCTACCCGCAACTTCAGGGAAAACTTCTATGAGGATGTAGACGGGTTAAGCGGCGAACTGATGAAAGAGACTATTGTCGTGCGTGACAAGGCGTGTTTTGCCTGTCCCATGGCTACAGGGAAAATATGCAAAGCGAGTTTTCGTGGGAAGACCGTTCTTGTGGAAGGCCCGGAGTATGAGACTACAGCCCTTATCGGAAGTAATTGCGCGCTGCGTTCCATAGAGGAAGTGGCATTTGCCAATTACCTCTGTGACGAACTGGGCCTTGATACTATCTCCGCAGGCAATGTTGTGGGATTTGCCATGGAATGCCTTGAAAAAGGCATAATCACCAAGGAAGACCTGGGCGGCATAGAAGCAAGGTTCGGAAGCCTTGATGCGTTTTCAGACCTTGTACATAAGATAGCGGCCAGGGAAGGCGTGGGAGACCTCCTGGCTGAAGGTGTACGAGGTGCGTCTTCAGTATGGGGCGATGAAAGCAAGCGCATAGCAATCCACGTAAAGGGGCTGGAATGGAGCGGATACGAATCGAGAGGCGCCCCTTCCATGATGTTGGCTTACATGACCTGTGATATAGGCGCACACCACAACCGTGCTTGGTCAGTTACACATGACATTGCTGTAGGACGCAACATCATTGAAGGAAAAGCTGCCAAGGTAATAGAGTTTCAACATGTCAGGCCCTTGTTTGATTGCTTCGGTGTGTGCAGGTTGCAATGGGTTGAATTAGGCCTTCCCCTTGAGCATTACGCTAAGCTGTATCCTGTGGTAACAGGACGAAAGGATTCCTGGGAAGACTTGTTGCGAAAATCTGAAAGGATTTGGAACCTGACGCGTGCCTTTGCCGTGAGAGAAAAGGAGGATTTCGGACGGGCTGATGATTGGCCTCCGAGAAGGTTCTATGAGGAGCCTGTACCTGACGGACCTGTAGAAGGGATGCATATCACAGAAGACGACCTCAACGTCCTACTTGATGAGTACTACGAGATAAGAGGCTGGGACGCCGATGGAAGGCCAACCGCGGATACTCTGACAAAGCTCGGACTTGAAGATGTCGCAACAGAGCTCCGGAGGATGGGGAGGATTAAATGAAAGTCACATTAAAGCTCGCCCGTGGAATACGTGAACTCTATGAACGCCTGGATGAAGAAATCGAAGTGAGCCTTAAAGAAGGTGCAAAGGTTAAAGATGCCCTGGCTGCTGTCGGCTTGCCCGAAGGTTCCTGGGGGATCCTCCTTAACGGTGAGAGGATTTGCAGGGTAGATGAGGAGGTTTCCGATGGCTGGATAATCACGGTGCTTCCGCCGGTTTCAGGCGGCTAGGGAGGTATTCAGTGGGCCAAGAGTAAGGCAAGTTACATAATGCCCTGCCTCAGCATATTATGAGTTGTGGTTCTCCGAGGAGAGAAACTTGTAAATATGCCGGGCGGGGTTGATTTTTATGGGGCTTCCTGCGATTACTAACGTCTGGGCTACAAGATTCTTTGATCCGGTGACAGGCAACAGCTCCTCCAGGTTAGTCATTGAAGCCACTTCTTTGCCGGGTTATCGTGTTCGAAGTGTAGCTGACAGCGGATTACAGATTGACCTTCCCAACAGCATGCTTGTCATGGCCCCTGACACGCTACAGGTCAACGATGGCCTCGTATCCAAAGTAACAGTTGTACATCAGCTGCCTTGCCCTCGTGTTATCGTAAGGCTGGACCATGCATCCTCCTGGACTGTCAGCGAAGTGCAGGAAGCACCTTCAGGACCCGGTCCGGCAAGGCTTGTAATAGACCTCGATCGCAAACCTATCAGGGATGTGTTTCGGGGAAAGCTGGTTGCCATTGATCCCGGGCACGGAGGGAGGGACACAGGGGGACGAGGCCCTGTAAGCCTGGTTGAGAAAAAGGTTGCCCTGGAAATAGGACGCCTCCTTGCAGGTGTTCTTAAGCGCGAAGGGGCAGAGGTTATAATGACCCGCACATCTGACGAAGATGTGCCTTCAGCCGGAAGATTTGCTCATGCAAAGTCTGAGTGTGCCGACGTACTCATCAGTATCCATGCGTTTTCATCAAAAAACCGTAAGATATCAGGTTCCAGAACTCTCTACAGCAAGGAAACGGAGAAAGAGAGCAAATTCCTCGCCGAGTGTATCCAGGCCTCATTAATCGAGAAGCTTCAACTGGCGGATAGAGGAATAGCCAAGAATCCTCTTAGAATCCCTCCGGGCTTTGAAATCCCATATGTGGTTGTTGAGGTTGCCACAATAAGCAACTGGCTGGATGAAGCACAGTTCCGCAGCCCTACAATTCGGCAGCGGGCTGCTGAGGCGTTGGCTACAGGGCTTAAAAGGTATTTCCTCTTTGGCCGCGGGAGAGGAAACAACCACAGTGACGTTCTGACTAAACTAAGGGCTCATCCTGCCGAGATCGCAACGCTTCCCATTAGGACCCACTTGATAGGTGAAGACGAGGACCTGGTTGAGGTTATCAGAAGATATGTCGGAGGCATTGCAAAACCGGGCGATGTTGTTGTTGTTGCCGAAACAGTCGTCTCCATAACACAAGGCAGAGCAGTTCTGCCTGATTCTGTCCGTCCCAGTGTTTTTGCACGGGTGCTGTGCAAGCTTCCTTCAAAAGGCGGGAACCTGGCTACCCCTCCTGCTATGCAGCTTGCAATCGACGAGGTAGGGCTCTACAGAGTGATGCTGGGGGTTGCAGCCGGAGGAATAGGTAGGCTTATGGGGCGAAGAGGAGATTTCTTCAGAGTCGCAGGGAGCAGTTTAGCCCAAATCGATGATGTGGCAAGCACGTGTCCTCCGTTTGATAAGCATGTTGTCCTCGGCCCGGTGGACCCGGGTGAAGTTGCCAAGAAGATAAAGCACAAAGTAGGCGTAGACATAGCAATAGTAGATGTAAACGATCTTGGCCGTGTGGAT
>FIZM01000144.1 GCA_900019985.1 uncultured Clostridia bacterium | reverse complement strand
CCTTCGCTGGCATGGTTTCCGGTGCAGTCATATGAAAAGACGGTCCAGCCCTGATCTACGAAGTAGATGGCCTCCGGGAGATAGGTCTCAGCGCCGGCTCCCAGCCCGTGGGCAATTACCACCAGACCCTTATCATTGCCTTCGCCGTACAGGTAGCCTGTAAGAGTGTTCTTGCCCGACTTGAACTGGACTATCTTCTTGTTATACTCAGGTGCGTCGTCGTACCTGAGATATTTTGAGAATTGCGGTCTGTCGGATCTCTGGAAATTCTTGTCGTGGAGACTCTTTACTGAGATGAAAGAGCCGACTGAGAACAGGATGACGACTACAAGGAGAGTTATAAGGACAATTCTGCCTCGTCTTCTTCCGGCCGAAAACCTTCTTCCGGACCTGGGCCCTGAGGAAATGGCTTTTCTCATGTAATTAAGCGTCCTCCTTTCGGACCATCTGCGGGGTTGAGAGATCAGGGACTCTTCTACAATATGTTCTTCCATTTCGTGGCTGATGTTAACAATTGGATGAAAACCCATAAGAATGCGCGCCGAAAGAGGGGGCGGCGGAAGGGTTTTGCACGTTCATGAGGAATATGGGAGTTATTGGGATATAGCGGAAGAATTGGCAATATCATGGCGGTTAGACACAACACTACAACGTTAGCTACTAACCGGACACACATAAACCTCTGGTACTGATGAGGTGGGTTTGATGAATATCAGTCTAGATCTGCTGAGCTTGATTCTCGGGGTAATCCTTGGGATAAACCTTTATCTTCTCTATGAGAGATTCTTTAGGCCTGCATCTGAAAAAGAGAGGCTACTCAGAGAACAAATCAAAGACCTGAAGCGCAGGATTGACCAGAAAGATAAATTGATCAAGAAGGCAGTAAAGACGGTGGTTGATGAGCATAAATCGTCCTAGGGAAAAGTGGCCATCGATAAAGGGCACCTGACAATACGACCGGGCTCTACATGAAATATCTGAAGGAATATACCGCTGAAGGAGGTTCAGGCGATGAAGAAGAGGGTAGCGAAGACAGCGGCAGCCGGCGGCCTTGGGTTTTTAGCAGGTTTGCTGCTGGAGCGTGGCTTGGAGTCGTTGACCGGAATGGACTTCGTAGACGGTGTTTTCGCAGTGGGCGGCGCTGTGCTGGCATCTCTTCAAGTAAACCGAGATATGGTGGAGGTAGCTTCGAAGAACATCAGAGACATGTTCGGGAAGGATCCGTTGGAGATATCGGAGGAAGAGTGGAATCTCTATAAAGAGAAGTATCCTAAGTCGGCTGTCTATTTAGAAAAGGCCCTAGGCGTATGAAGCGGTGATAACCGGTGCTGTTTTTGCTGCCAGGGATGCTTGTGAGGCTTGCAAAGAGGGCTGCCTGGAGCCTTGGAATCATGCCGCAGTCAAGCTATGTACATGAAGTCATGCAGGCCCTAAAGAGAGATGGCTTAGACGAAGCAATCAAGCTTTACCACCTGTCAATCCGTCGCAGACAACCCTCAAACATTACCGAAGTTGCCCGTGAGCTTATAGAGCAACACATCGACGTCCGCATAGGCAAACTGCAAAACCGCATCAATGAAATCGAAGCCCAACTTGCGGCCCGGAAGACCCTACGCGCGAGACTTCAGTGTGGGTGGCGTAGGATCACTAGCTTCTTTATCAGGGGAAAGCCGTTCCCGGAGACTGATGATGAGAATGAACTCCAAGCGGAGCTCGCCGAGCACAAAGCGATGATCGAAGGGCTTTGGCGCATTAAAGCGCGGTTGAGGGCTGCTGAGGCGGGCAGGGCAGGGGTGTCTTGATTGTGCTCTTGCTGATGCCAATTGTGTGAAGAATTGGATTTTGCTGGTGAGAAAGTGTATAATATTTGAAAGAATGTCCCCTGGATGATTGATTATGGGTGGGTTTTCGCGTGTCAACCGCTCATGCGATCCGTTTGACTCGTCAGGCGAAAAGGGCTCTTGACAGGTATGACGAACGCCGTCGACGCATAGTAACAGACAAGCTACTCCTCCTATATAAAAACCCTAGACATCCTTCTCTCAAGGTTCATCTTCACACACGCTGCAGCAAGCTCGAGGCGTACATCTCCCGTTCAGACAGAGTCATCTTTGACATGGATGACGGCTATCTCAATATATGGGACATTGGCCCTCATTCCGTAGTGGATCGAGCAGACAAAGACGATTACAGCATAGGAGAGTTTGTCCATCTTTCTATTCCTTCCACTGAGTTAATAGATGTGGAGAACGGTGTCCAAGAGCTCCCTGCCGATATTCCGGAGTCCGAAGAACCTTACACCGGTCACAGGCCCCGACAGCCCTCTCAGCAGCTATTCGGGGATCTTTCCAATACGTCCTTGCGCATATTAGGTGTTCCCGGAGGACTTGTCAGGGCAGTCCGAAGATGCAGTTCTATCGAGGAGCTGGAGGAGATTGAGGGACTGCCTCCGGAAACGCTGCATACTCTTCTCGATTTCGCCACATCTCCCGTCTCCGACCGTATCATTTTGGACCAGAGGAGACTGATCTACAACACGACATTTGAGAACCTCGAAGGATTCGGAGAAGGACGGATTCGGGAGTTCTGGTTGAACCTTGCGCCGGAGCAGGAACGATATGTGGATTTAGACCGGTCCGGGTTGTTTCTTCTTAAAGGTGCTGCAGGTTCCGGGAAGACAACAATCGGCATTTACCGGGCAATAAGGCAGGCAGAGAAGGGGAGACGAGTCATCCTTCTTGCTTTCAGCAGGTATTTGGCTAAAGCCTCTTCGGTTTTTATCAAAGATCTGATAGGTGAACTCCCTGAAAACCTGCACGTTCGAACAGTCGTCAGATGGATGCGCTCTATTGTTGAAGACCGTTTGGGCGCTCATCTTGACATAGCTACGTGGGAAGAGATTGAGAACTGCATAAAGACTGCACGGAATACGGTTTTGAGAAAGGAAGACGCGGATCTCGGGCTTTTCCGCCGTCTTCCGGTGCGCTTCATTGAAGATGAAATCAAATACGTGATAAAGGGGCTTGGAATCGAGTCTGAATCTGAATACCTGGCCACTCGCAGGTATGGCCGCGGGACAGCTCTTCAACCCTCAGTGCGGACCGTGATTTGGCGGATTTATGTGGAATATCAGCGTCTCCTCTACGACATCAAAAAGATCGACTGGGAAGATATTGCGCTATTGGCATATAGGGAACTACTCAGAAGGCCTTTAGATGAGCCGTATGATGATGTAATAGTCGACGAGTGTCAGGATCTGTCTCCTGTACAGCTCAGAGTTGTTCAACGTCTGGCTCTCGGCCGTGATCTTTCCAGAGAAGTATCGGTTTTCATGATGGCCGATGCTTCCCAAGCGATATTCGCGCGTGGACTTTCGTGGAGGCAGGCAGGTATTGACTTGCGAGGACGAACAGGGATACTGCGCAAGAATTTCCGCAATACCCAGCCTATTTCCGAAGTAGCAGTTGAAGCCGCTAAGCGAAACGTATATTTGCGAAATGTGGACGAGTACATCGACCCAGAGCTGGCTGATCGCCCTGGGCAGAGACCTCTTATCATAGCCTGCAAAGAGGAGTCGCAAGAACCCAAGGTAGTCGTTGACCGCATCATCGAATTAGTGAAGCCGGGAAGCCGATACAGGTTTGCCGATATCGCCGTGTTGTGCCCCCGAGTAAGTATTGCGCGCAGAATGACTCAAGAACTCCAACGGATGCAGCTGCCTGCCGATTTCCATCACAATCAGGAATTTGACATCCTCCAGGAATCTGTCAAGGTATTGACTCTGCATGCTGCAAAGGGTTTGGAATTCCCTATTGTATTCATGGTAGGGCTCAGATCAGGCATTATTCCATGGAGCAGCAAAGAAGCATTCTCAGGCAAGCAGACTGACACTGATCTTGAGGAAGCAGACCTTAATCTGAATCAGCAGTGCAATCTTTTCTATGTTGGGGTGACTCGTGCATGCGACCGCCTGTACCTAGTGACAACGCAGGGAAAGGAATCAGAGTTCCTTGAGGGGCTTAAGGATAAAGCTGATTTCGACAGGGTGAGTTAATAGCTGAGAAAGTAAGCATTGCGCGAGTGATTTGGTGATCCGGCAAGCACAGATCTTTGGAGGCATCGATTAATGGAAAGCGTCCATGATCTTATCAGAAGGCTGATCCGCATAGCAGAGATGCCTGAAGCCGGTCTGCGGATGCAGTTCACGTTGAAAGGCGAGCCTGTGGAACTTGCAGCCGCTTACCCCGAAGACCGGCTTGGAATCCTTGTCACAGAATGCCCGGAATCATTTGGGGTCGTGGAGTCGCAGATTACTTCCAAGTGGGATCCTGATCTTGGCTTGGTGAGAGAAGGATTGTGGCGGATTGCAGTCCTTGGGCCAAAGGTGGGTCATTTGATAGATGCCATTGATTGGCTCGCCAAAGAGATGGGTGTCAGGATCGATGTTTCCGCTTTGGAGAGAGTGTTTGATCGTGAAGAGAGATTGTCGCTTGCTGATGAATCCGACGACCGTCCGGCAAGTCTGATGGATCAGCTGTTTAAGCCGGCTCACGCTTCGTCGGAACCCGGGGAGACGGGTTTTCAAAGATATGAGGGAATACAACGTCTGCTGAGCGCCCTGAACGAAGAGCAAAGGCTTGCAGTAACGGCTTCTCCCAATGCTCACCTGCTCATCTGTGCAGGAGCGGGTACAGGAAAGACTGAGGTCATTGCATCCAGAGTCCTATATCTTATTACTGACTATGAGATACCTCCCGATGCCATTGCTGTGCTGACCTTTTCCAGAGGAGCCGTGCAGGCACTGACTGAGAGAATCGAGTTTATGAATGTGCATTACGGATTGGGGCTGCCCAGACTGCCAAAGGTCAGGACGCTCCACTCATTTGCATTTGAGTTTGTCCGGCGCCTCGCAGCAACCGGTAACTACTGGCTCAGGAGTGGCTTTGAGACGGTTGATACTACGCGGGTTATCAAGGACGACGGGACTGTCATGACAATTGGCTCCGTCTGGCCGCAATACTCGAGCCAGTTGTTCGAAGGGCTGATGGATAACCTAACCAAGTCTGAACGTCTTGAATACTACTCGTCCGCGATTGATCTGTTGAGATGCGGCCACTCCGACCTAGGGGTGATCTGCCGACCGGAAGAGCTTCCCGACGACGGACATATACGGATAGTCAGCAGCCTCGGTTCGCTTGTGGATCTAAAGGCGGCAGATGTTAAGGCCGTTTTTCACCGGTATTATCGGGTGCTCGAGGAGCTTCAGCTAATAGATTTTCCGGCTATGGTCTCGGAGGCTCTATACGCCATGCGTTCGCAGGAAGATCTGCTACAATATGCTGCTCGCCAGCTTCAGATCATAGTGATTGATGAGTATCAAGATACCTCCCGGGCACAGGAGAGGCTCGTCCGAGCGATAGCAAGTGGGGGAGATCGGCACAGCGGGCCGTTTCTTAATGTTGTAGGAGATGACGATCAAACCATCTTCACATTCAACGGTTCGGATGTAACGAACATACTCGAGTTTAAACAGCGGAACGCGGAGCTGCCTGAGTCAAAGACAACCTCTGTCACACTGAGGATCAACTACAGGAGTGTCCCCGGAATTCTCAACGCATCCGGAAAGCTGTTGCGAAAAAACAAGTATAGGATACCTAAGCAGCTTGAGACCAAACGAGAGCCCAACCCATCAACTATAGAGCCGGTCCTTTTGTTGAGAAGCGACTCCGTTGAGTCGGCGGTGAAGGCCATAGCGATACAGATGGAACGCATTCGGAGTGATCTTGATCTTGCTTACAGCGATTGCGCAGTCCTGTATAGAAAGAACTCGCAGGCCTTCCCACAGGCCGATATCGCCATTCGCGCGCTGGGGAGAGCCAGGATCCCAGTAAACTACGAGGTAGAAGTCACAAGACGGTGGACACCTCTTCTTCAGCGCCTTTTCCAGCTTTGTCGCGCACATCGTACTAAGCACCTCAAGGTGCTGCAGGACGTAGTAGACGATGCTATAGCCTCAAGTTTCGGGAGAAAGGAAGAGGAAGAGCGTTTGCGCAGTCTGCGATCCCTTCTCCATAACTACGAGCGAGAAGGCCTCACCAAAGTATCTCAGGTGCTCGAGGCATTAGAAGCTATCAAGAACTCCGATCCTCCCGAGTCAGACGACCAAGGTGTGCGAGTCCTCAGTGTGCACAAAGCCAAAGGACAGGAGTTCGCCTGTGTGTTTGTCCTGTTTCTGGCTGACAGGCAGTTCCCGGACTCTCGCGCTGAGAGGCTTGGGATGGAGGAGGAACGAAGAGTTCTTTATGTTGCTCTGACCCGGGGACGAGATCATGTTTGTGTCTTCGGCAAACCGTCCCTCGGTGAACCGGATTTCTATGCAGAACTGGCTGCCTTGGATGTTCCTGAAAAAGAGTGCACGGACATTATTCACAGTCAGCGGAGTGCAACTAAAGGGACTTGTCAACAGCCGTCTGTCAACGGTCTTGCCGGCTCCGGTTTCCTGGATGAAGTCCGGGATCACCAGGATAATGCGGAGACGGGAGACGGCCTCCAGTGTGAGCAACTGCTCCCATGGACTACCAAGGATCTGGCAGGAACCTCCGATGCCGGTTCGGATGTTTGCGCAGCTGCCCAGTCAGACCTAGGTGAAAGGGGAGACATCGAGGCTGTTTCCTCAGAAGTTGATGTTCTAGAAGACATAATCGAGTTGGAGGGCTCTGCAAAGCTACTGCTTGAAAAACTGAAGCAAAAGCGGAGACAGATTCGAAAGGCCAAGGATGCTTAGTGATCCAATCCAGACTTCCGAGTCGCGGCTTTTGAGTAGTCGGGCTAATAGGTGAACAGAAAAGGGGCACTCGGCAAAGCTGCTGTTGGAGGTGCAACTGATCTGGCTGAAACCGACAGAATTGTCCTTACTAAGAAGCAGAGAGAATGCGTCGAGTACAATCCCAATCAACACCTTCTGGTTCGAGGCATAGCAGGAAGTGGTAAATCTACGGTGCTCATTGAAAGGGCCAGACACCTGGTGAGACTTCGGACGCTTGGCGGCACAGGTCCCAGTGTATTAGTCTTGGCATTCAGCAGGCCTCTTAGCAATTACATGACTCAGCTGGGACAAAAGACAGGAACGGATTCAATAGATATACGGACTTTTCACAGCATGGCCTGGAGTATCCTGAATTCGATGAACCTACGTCCTGCTGATGTGGTTTCAGGTAGAGACAGACTGGATATGATCGAACAGGCAGTTAAAGATGCCGGCCGAAACTGGTCCGGACACAGGCTGTTCGCTCAGCCTCTCAGCTTCTGGGATGAAGAAATCAAGTGGATGAAAGGCAAAAGCATACTTGATTTCGATACCTATTCGAAAACGGAACGTCTAGGACGGGGCACCTCCGTTCGTGTCACTGCTGAGGACAGGCGTGTCATCTTCGATGTGTTCGACCGCTACCGGCAATCTCTCAAGGGGAAAAACTTGATGGACTATGATGACTTTGCGAATGTCTTGATAGAGCATATGGACGAAATCCCGGATGATCTGCGGTGGGATCACCTGCTGATTGATGAAGCCCAAGACCTTCACGAGTCGCAGCTGTGCGTATGTGCAGGCATCTGTAATATATCATTGACCATAGCTGCGGACAAAGCCCAGAACATTTACAAGACGGGATTCACGTGGCGAAGCATAGGGATTGACATAAGGGGTCGAAGCAAGATGCTGGACAATACCCACCGATCGACGAGGGAGATAGTCAGGTTGGCATCAAGCCTGCAGAGACATGATCCGATAGCTTTAAGTAAAGATGAGGAGTTCATTCCTGCAGCATTGCCAACGAAGTCAGGCCCGCTCCCGGTCCTCTTCACGCCTGGGGATCCGGACAGCGAGCTGAACCTGATATCGAAACTGGTTCGAGAATTGCGTAGAAACGCCCCGAAACACACCATTGGTGTTATAGCGCGCTCTCATCAGCGCATCCGAGAAATAGATCAATGCTTGCGACGGGTTGGCATTGATCCAGAGTCCGTACTCAGAGACGAAGGCAATGTACTGAGCCCGGGAGTCAAACTCACCACGTACCACTCGGCCAAAGGACTGGAATTCGATCATGTGTTGGTGACGGGGTTGAGCGAAGGTGTTCTTCCTGACCAAGAGCCGCCGGACAGCGCCGAAGAGGACTTGAAGGAGTGGTTAGCAGTAGAGAGGCGTCTGCTGTATGTTGCAATGACCCGGGCAAAGACTTCATTGATTCTGATTGCGCCCAGCCCGCAGTCGCGGTTTATCAATGAGATGGACTCGGCGTTGTATGAAGATGGAGGACGGTACGCTGTGTAGGGGACAGGAGTTAGAAAGGAGGATGTAAGTAAGCATGCCGCTGTTTCATCGATGCCTGAAAGTCGACCCTTCGTCGGTTGAGCTTGAAAAAGGTTTCTCGCGAGACGTCAGAAGTATTGGTCATCTGGGCACCGGAGATCTAGAGCTGACTATCAACGAAGAGGGCGACATCGACAAAGCAAAGCCCTTGATTGAGATGGCTTATAAAAATATAGGTGGATAAGAGTGGTATCTAATCATATGTTTCCAGCGCCCTCTCAAAAAACTCATTAATCTCATCCATAAACTCACTGTCAAGCTCACTTGACCGGAATCTGTCAATTCCCTCATAGTAGGCGGCCTTAATGTTGTCCGGTATGTCTCCGCCGTACCTTTCATCTAGCTCCTTGTACTCTTGGTTCTTCTCCGCTCTGTACCGCATTGTAGCCTCTGAGAAGAAGAGGTTGCTGTGGCCGTTGTGACCTTCTTTGCTGCAGGTCTTGTAAACGACGTTGGGGTTGGTTATCTCGTTCCGGTGTGCGATGGTAGCGGCTCCCGTATAGGATATCACGTTATCTGCGTCACCGTGGATGATCATGACCGGGACGGCAGTCTTGTTGATACCGTCAACCGCTTTGGCTAAAGCGGTCTTGCCGAAGAGCATGTTCTGATAGAGCCACATGAAGGGATACGTTACGTGGGCAAACGGTCCCATAATGTCTTTTGCCTGTTCAAACAAGATTTCCATAGGCGAGTTGTACCCCGCCACACTTGCCACTGCAGTGACGGGATGGCCGTAGTTGAGGACGCTGGCAACTGCATACCCGCCCCAGCTGTGTCCAAACAGCATTACCGGCAAGTGGTTCAGGTTATCGTGGCCTTTTACATATGTAAGTGCAGCGTCAAGATCTAAGAGCGACTGTGCCAGCCCCACCATGCTTTTTCCTTCACTGGCATGGTTTCCGGTGGAGTCATATGTGAAGACAGCCCAGCCCTTATCTAAGAAATAGATGATCTGNNNTTCTCGGTTCCCTCGCCGTATATATAGCCTGTCAGAGTGTTTTTGCCCGACTTAAACTGCACGATCTTTCTGTTGTATTCAGGCACGTCTTCGTATCTAAGATATGCTGAGAATTGAGGCCTGTCGGATCTTTGGAAATTGCGGTCGTGTAGGGTTTTCACTGCGATGAATGAACCGACAGAGAACAGGATAACGGCTGCACAGAGGACCATAAGGACAATTCGTCTCCTTTTCCTTTTTCGCAAGACTCGCTTTTTGAATCCGGGTTCGGAGGAATTGATTTCTCTCATGTAACTCGGCGTCCCCCTTCTGGGTAATTGGCGGGGTCTGTTGAATACGGCACTCTTTTACATCATGTTCGTCTATTCAATGCTGGTTGTCAAGGATTGGAGGAGAGATTTTGGAAAAATCATGTCAGTGCTGAAACACGAAACTAGCCGCGAAGGATCGCATCTTCGCGGCTAGTTGTACCTTCATCTTGTCGTGGTTACCATTAAGGCGACTATTGAGAACTACGCCAGAAGACTATCATGCCTTGGCAGGAAAGGTGCACACCCTATTGCGCTATTTGATGAACACAACTTTTTCTTCCATCGAGTATCTTGTGGATGCCTGCGTTATGGCGTCAATCTCTTCATCATTACGGCCTATCAGCAGCGCTACCAAGAAGCTGTACCCCTCGGGGACTTGCAGGAGTTCGTCATAATACGCTTTGTCTTCGCCGTTTAATGCAAATTTCGGAAGGCCGACGATCTTCGTTCCATATCCTAAAGATAGCGCAGCAACAGACATGGCCTCAGTTGCAAGGCCGCAATCAAAGGCATCCCACGGCGGTAGGTTATCCGTGCCGTAGACAAAAGATAGCCACCGGTGTGTCAG
>FIZM01000143.1:15119-15502 GCA_900019985.1 uncultured Clostridia bacterium | reverse complement strand
GGTGAACCTGTAGACCTCGGACTTGGCGATGATCCCGTTCTGATGCAAGCAGGCAGCGAAAAAGGTGACTTTTTAGGGATAAGCAAACACCTCGTCGGCCTTAAGGTAGGCGAAGAAGCAGAAATCGAAGTGACCTTGCCTGAGCATTTTGTCGATACAGAAGTTGCAGGAAAACAAGGTATTGCCACTGTCAAGATAGACGGTATCCGCAAGAAGGAACTGCCTGAACTCAACGAAGAGTTCGCAAAGGCAGTAGGCGATTTTGAGAGCGTTGACGCTCTTCGTGAAAGAATCCGAGAGACAATGGAAAAGGTCGTCAAGGAACGTTTTGAAGCCGAATATATAGATAAGGTAGTAGACAAGATCACCGAGGAGGCTGAAGT
>FIZM01000143.1:0-15063 GCA_900019985.1 uncultured Clostridia bacterium | reverse complement strand
AAGGCAGAATTTGTCTTGGAAGCCATCGCTAAGGCTGAAGGATTCGAGGCGTCAGATGACGAAGTCAACGAACGAGTCAGACTTCTTGCACAGTACAGAAATACTACATTTGAAGATATGAAGGAACTACTTACGCACTCCGGACGTATTAGGCAAATAGAGGATGCAATCATAATAGAGAAAACCAAGAAGCGCCTAGCGGAAATAGCCGGAGGAGAATAGGCATAGAACAGGGAGGATGAGTATAAGTGAACCTTGTTCCTATTGTGGTTGAGCAAACAAGTCGAGGAGAAAGAGCTTATGACATATATTCCAGATTACTTAAGGACAGGATCATTTTCCTCGGAGGACCGATAGACGACACAGTAGCAAATCTGGTAATTGCACAGATGCTTTTCTTACAAGGTGAAGACCCTGAGAAGGATATTAACCTTTACATTAACAGCCCCGGCGGTGTAGTCACTGCAGGACTTGCGATTTACGATACAATGCAGTACATAAAGCCTGACGTGGCCACATTCTGTATCGGAATGGCTGCCAGCATGGGGGCGTTACTGCTCACTGCAGGGGCAAAAGGAAAGAGATATGCATTGCCTTATTCCAGGGTAATGATCCATCAACCGTTAGGCGGCGCTCAGGGCCAAGCAACTGATATAGAGATTCAAGCGAGGGAAATTGTGCGGTTGCGAGAGGTAACTCAGGAAATACTATCTAAGCATACAGGCCAACCTATGGAAAAGATAATGACAGACACTGACAGGAACTTTTTCATGTCTGCTCAGGAAGCTAAGGATTACGGGATCATCGACGAGATATTCAGTCCCAGAAAATAGGGGGTGGTAGGGTGTTCAGGTTCGGCGATGAAAAAGGCCAACCGAAATGCTCGTTCTGTGGCAAGGCTCAAGATCAGGTCAAGAAGCTGATTGCAGGCCCGGGCGTCTATATCTGCGATGAATGTATCGAGCTCTGCAACGAGATCATCGAAGAAGAGCTAGGCGAGGAAGCCGATATCGAGCTCTGCAATATCCCGAAGCCCAAGGAGATTAAGGAAATCCTCGATCAATATGTCATTGGTCAGGAAGAGGCTAAGAAAACTCTGGCAGTTGCAGTCTATAACCATTACAAACGTATCGGAGCAAACACTCGTGTAGACGATGTGGAGCTTCAAAAAAGCAATATTCTCCTTCTTGGCCCGACAGGAGTTGGGAAGACCTTGCTCGCTCAGACGCTGGCCAAGATCCTGAACGTACCCTTTGCCATTTCTGATGCGACTTCTCTTACTGAAGCCGGGTATGTGGGAGAAGACGTGGAAAATATTCTTCTCCGACTTATTCAGGCTGCTGACTATGACATTGAACGGGCTGAGCGCGGCATTGTTTACGTTGACGAGGTAGACAAAATAGCTCGGAAGTCGGAAAACCCTTCGATAACTCGGGATGTCTCAGGTGAAGGTGTCCAGCAGGCACTTTTGAAGATATTTGAAGGTACTATGGCAAGCGTCCCACCCCAGGGTGGACGGAAACACCCTCACCAGGAGTTTATACAGATCGATACAACGAACATCCTGTTCATATGCGGAGGCGCGTTTGACGGGCTTGACAAGATCATAAACAACCGTATAGGCAGGTCAATACTGGGGTTCGGAGCAGAGGTAAAGCCTAAGGTAAACATGAATATCGGAGATACCTTGAGGCAGGTTATGCCTGAAGACCTACTCAAGTACGGGCTTATTCCGGAATTCATCGGGCGCCTTCCAGTGGTAGTCGTGTTGGACGCCCTTGATGAAGACGCACTGGTGAGGATTCTGACTGAACCCAGGAATGCGTTGGCAAAGCAGTTTAAGAAAATGTTTGAACTGGACGGCGTTGAGTTAGAGATTACAGATGAAGCCCTGAAGGCAGTGGCAAGGAAGGCTATTGCTCTGAACACAGGTGCACGGGGACTTCGGTCAATAATGGAAAGAACCATGCTTGACATTATGTATGAGATCCCGTCGAGGCAGGATGTGAAGAAAGTATTGGTGACCGAAGAGACCATAAATGAAAAGGCAAAACCTCAAATAGTGTTCCATGACCGAAAAGTGAAAAAACGCGAAGAAACGGCGTGAGAAGTCCTTATGACGTGTTAAATGACGCGTGAGGGGCCCGGCTTTGTCCGGGCCTTTTCTGATTGCAGACCTATGCTTAACAGCACACTCCGTGGACATAATACAAGTGAGACTCAACGAATGGGGCGGAATACATGGACTTCTCCGGCAGTGTCTTCGGACTGATCAATCTCTTTTTTGCTGCAATCATCGGGATATACTTCTGGCATATGTTAAGGACGCAGCAAGGTGGAAAAGTAGCCGTTGATCGTGAATCCCGGAAGGAAATGGAGAAGCTGCGTAAGATGCGAAGTATATCCCTGACAGAGCCTTTGTCGGAGAAGACACGACCCAATTCTCTTCAAGAGATCATAGGTCAGGAAGAAGGCCTCAGGGCATTGCGGGCTGCCTTATGCGGACCCAATCCTCAGCATGTCATCATCTATGGCCCTCCGGGAGTCGGCAAGACAGCCGCAGCCAGAGCTATCCTGGAAGAAGCGAAGAAGAACCCGAAGTCTCCGTTTAGGCCGGGGGCGAAATTCGTGGAAATAGACGGTGCTACGTCGAGATTTGACGATAGGGGAATTGCTGATCCCCTTATCGGTTCAGTCCACGATCCTATCTACCAAGGAGCGGGAGCCATGGGAATGGCAGGGATTCCTCAGCCAAAGCCTGGGGCTGTGACTAAAGCCCATGGCGGTATTCTGTTTATCGATGAGATAGGGGAGCTCCATCCCATCCAGATAAACAAGCTCTTAAAGGTACTTGAAGATAGGAAGGTGTTCTTGGAAAGTGCATACTATAATTCAGAGGATCCCAATATCCCCCAGCATATCCACGATATATTTCAAAACGGACTTCCTGCGGATTTTCGGCTGGTAGGAGCCACAACAAAGACTCCTCACGATATTCCTCCTGCAGTGCGTTCCAGGTGTATAGAGGTTTTCTTTAGGGCGCTCAGCGAAGAAGAAGTAGGGATCATCGCATCCAACGCTGCTAAGAAAGCAGGCTTTCAACTGGATGAGGAAGCTTTGGAGGTCATAAAAAAGTACGCGTCCAACGGCCGTGACGCAGTGAATATACTTCAGATAGCGGGGGGTTCTTGTATATCTGCAGGGCGATCCGTAATACTCAAGAAGGACATAGAATGGGTGGTCAGTGCAGGGCAGTATGCACCTCGCTGTGAACCGAAGCCTCCGCCAAAGCCGCGGATAGGTTATGTAAACGGCCTTGCGATTCGCGGCCCTAATATGGGATCCCTGATTGAGATTGAAGCAGTCGCCACTCTAGTGGAAGGCCAAGCAGGTAAGCTGGTCACCACAGGCCTTGTGGACGAGGAAGAGCTGGGCGGCCAGGGGCGAATAGTAAAGAGAAAAAGCATGGCCAGAGGGTCAGTGGAGAATGTAGCAACTATCTTGAAAAGGTTCTTTTCTCTGAATCCTGAAGACTACGACATCCACGTGAACTTCCCGGGAGGCCTTGCTCTGGACGGCCCTTCGGCCGGGATAGCGATTGTAACAGCGATTTACTCAGCTATTACACAGCAGCTAGTGGATAATAAAGTCGCCATGACAGGCGAGGTATCGATCTTAGGTGATATAAGGCCGGTTGGAGGAATAGTCCCCAAGGTCGAGGCTGCAGCGCAAGCAGGGGTCGAGAGAGTGATAATTCCAAGGGAAAACTGGCAGGAAGTCTTCAGGGACAGAACTGACATCCGGGTGCTGCCTGTTGACAGAATTGAAGAGGCTGTAAAACTTGCTGTTGTCTGCGAAGAACCGATCCTTGGCTTGCTGGATTTTCCTAATGTTGTGACGAGTCCTTCATCTCCTTCTGTCACAAGATTCCAGGTGGGTTGCTAAACGAATAATAGCCAATGATTCCCATATGGTTGACATAATACTCAGGCCTGTGGTACCCTAACTTCGGCTTGTCCCTTGCTGTACTCTTGCTGTTTTCTCCGATGCCACACATGCTGCATGCAAGAACCGCTACATCTCGGGCTAATACCGTGCTTGACTTGCTATCCGATAGGGTGAAGGAATCCGGCAGTCCGACGAGAATAAAAGGGGGTACGTGTGACAGTTCATGGGAGAGGCCGGGGGAGGTGTAATAGATTATGCCACGAGACTCAAGAAGACCGGAGGCAGTAAGAGAAGGAGTGCCTCTTCTTCCGCTGCGTGGAGTAATCGTTTTTCCTTGCATGACAGTCCCTCTCGAAGTGGGGCGGGACAGGTCGGTAGCCGCTGTTGAGGAGGCTATGATAGGTAACAGGCTGGTAATGCTTGCTTCTCAGAAACAAGCGAGACTTAACGAGCCTACGCCGGCTGATATCTTCTCAATAGGCACACTGGCTGAGATAAGACAGATGGCGAGATACCCCGACGGGACGATCCGAGTTCTGGTAGAAGGATTGGAACGGGCGAGGATTCTAGAGTATACACAGGCTGAACCCTTCTACAAGGTAAGGGTTGAGGATCTCAGGCCCTTCGAACCCATGACAAAGGAACTGGAAGCTTTGATGAGGGCTGCACTGACATATTTTGAATCCTATGTCAGGCTTGGCAAGAAGGTTCCTGCGGAAATCCTCTCTTCAATCCAAGCAGTTCAGGATCCCGGCAGACTTGCTGATGACATTGCCGCACACCTTCCTTTACGCCCTGAAGATAAACAGTCCGTATTGGAGGCAGTATCTGTAACGCTCAGGCTGGAGAGGCTTTGTGCAATTCTCCTTAAGGAAATAGAAATACTTGAGCTCGAACGTAAAATCAATACTCGAGTAAGGAAACAAATGGAGAGAACCCAGAAGGAGTATTACCTTCGGGAACAAATGAAAGCCATCCAGAAGGAATTGGGCGAGCGTGATGAAAGGCAGTCGGAAGCTGAAGAATACCTGCAAAAGATTAAAGAAAAGGGACTGCCTGACGAAGCCGAAGAAAAGGCCATTCGCGAGGTGGAACGGCTTGAGAAGATGCCTCCTATGGCTGCAGAAGCAGTGGTAGTCAGGACATACATTGATTGGCTTTTGGCTCTTCCGTGGTCATCGAGAACAGAAGACCGCCTTGACCTCCCGGAAGCAGCCAGGATACTTGATGAAGACCACTACGGGCTTGAGAAAGTCAAGGAAAGGATCCTTGAATTCCTCGCTGTGCGTCGACTCACCAGCAGGCCAAAAGGTCCTATCCTGTGTTTTGTAGGCCCACCGGGTGTAGGTAAGACTTCCCTGGGAAAATCGATAGCCCGTGCCCTGGGCAGGGAATTTGTCCGGTTTTCGCTGGGCGGTGTCAGGGACGAGGCTGAGATCCGCGGACACAGACGTACCTATGTCGGGGCACTTCCGGGCAGGATTATCCAGGCAATGCGCCAAGCCAGCTCCAAGAACCCTGTGATTCTCCTAGATGAGGTAGACAAGATGAGCAGTGATTTCCGAGGAGATCCTGCGTCTGCCCTGCTGGAAGTGTTAGACCCTGAACAGAACGCTACATTTAGCGATCATTACATTGAAGTCCCATATGATCTCTCTGATGTGATGTTTATTACAACAGCCAACCTTCTCTATTCTATTCCCAGGCCTCTTTTGGACAGGATGGAGATTATCAATATACCTGGATACACAGAAGAAGAGAAGATTATCATCGCAAGAGACTTCTTAGTGCCGAAGCAGAAGAAAGAGAACGGTCTTGACGAATATAACGTGAGCATTACTGACGACGCTCTCAGAGCGATAATCCGGAACTACACACGCGAAGCAGGTGTAAGAGGACTTGAGCGCGGTATTTCTTCGATATTGCGCAAGATCGCAAGGAAAGTCGTTTCTGAGAACTTAGAGGACTTCGAGATCATAGTAGATGAAAACGATGTCTTAGAGTACCTAGGAGTTCCGAAATACAGGTACGGGGTTGCTGAGTCACAGGATAGAGTAGGTGTAGCAACAGGCCTTGCAGTTACTGAGGCCGGCGGAGATATACTGGCAATAGAGGTTTCAGTGATGAAAGGCACCGGAAAGCTGACGCTCACCGGCAAGCTTGGAGATGTCATGAAAGAATCGGCACAAGCTGCATTTACGTATATCCGATCCCGTGCCGTCGATTTGGACATAGATCCTGAGTTTTATCAGAATTACGATGTCCATGTCCACGTGCCTGAAGGCGCGATTCCTAAAGACGGGCCTTCTGCAGGCATAGCCATGGCAATCGCTTTGGCCTCGGCTCTTACGAAGCGCGCAGTAAGGTGTGATGTGGCTATGACCGGCGAGATCACACTTCGCGGACGTGTCCTGGCAGTAGGCGGCATAAAAGAGAAAGTGCTTGCAGCACACAGAGCCGGTATATTCACAGTCATTCTTCCGGACGAAAATAAACGAGAGGTAGAGGAGATTCCGGCAAACGTCCGTGACAGCATGGAGCTTATCTTCGTGGATCACATGGATGAGGTCCTAGAGTTTGCCCTGAGAAAAGAGGCAGATGGCTACGAAAAGCCAACGAAAGAGGACTTTCCGGAGATGCCTACTACACCTCCTGATGACAGTCCTGCAATAGGAAACGAGCTATACTGTAACTGAACTATGAAGCACAACATAAACGGATCTGCTTTTGGAAAGCCGTTTATTAAAGCCGTCCTCTCACAACAGTTTTGCTGGGGGGCCGGCTTTTTGTTAAGATGACTTTTTTTCATTCCGCCCAATTGACGGCAGGAGTTTTACGAGGCTAATAGAATAGCAGAGTTCAGGTGGCACAAGATACAGACGAGGTGGTGTAGTGATGAGCACGAAAAGAGTTGTGATTATGGGAGCTGCAGGTAGGGATTTTCATAACTTTAACACATTCTTCCGGGACAATGACAACTACCAGGTAGTTGCATTTACCGCAACACAGATCCCGAATATCGAAGGCAGACATTACCCTAAAGAGCTTGCAGGCGATAACTATCCTGACGGCATTCCCATCTATTCTGAGGAGGAGCTCCCGTCACTTATTGAGAGAGAAGGCATAGACCAAGTAGTCTTCGCCTATAGTGACGTATCTTATGTAGAAGTTATGCGTAAGGCTGCAGTGGTTCTTTCAAAAGGTGCGGATTTCTGGCTTATGGGACCGGACAGCACAATGATACGGTCAAGTGTGCCTGTGATTGCCGTTACAGCCGTTAGGACAGGTGTTGGAAAGAGCCAAACTACAAGGAAGATAACGAAGATCTTAAAAGAACGGGGAAAGAAAGTCGTAGTGATTCGCCATCCGATGCCGTACGGAGACCTGCTAAAGCAGAGGGTGCAGCGATTCGAGACCTTAGAGGACCTGGACAAGCACGAGACCACCATTGAAGAACGCGAGGAGTACGAACCCCATATCGTCGAAGGGTTTGTAGTTTATGCAGGAGTGGACTATGGTGCAATTCTTGAGGAAGCGGAGAAAGAGGCTGATATCATACTCTGGGATGGAGGCAATAATGACCTGCCGTTCTATTATCCTGATCTATTGATTACATTGGCTGATCCGCACCGGCCCGGGCATGAGACTCTGTTCTACCCTGGCGAGGCCAATGTGCGGACGGCGGATGTTGTAGTCTTAAATAAGGTGGATACAGCCGCCCCTGAAGACGTTGATAAGGTGGAGCAGTCTGTGAAGTCCATCAATCCGAAGGCCAGAATCATTCGTGCTGCTTCTCCTTTGACTTTGGAAAACCCTGAGTCTGTGAAGGGTAAGCGCGTCCTTGTGGTGGAAGACGGACCCACTTTGACTCACGGAGGGATGACTTACGGAGCAGGAGTCATTGCCGCGAGACAACATGGTGCAGCGGAGCTTGTTGATCCTCGTCCTTATGCCATGGGGTCTATCAGAGAAACTCTAGAGAAGTATCCGGGGCTTGAGCCGCTTATCCCTGCAATGGGTTACGGTAAGGAGCAAATGACTGAGCTGGAGAAGACTATAGAAGCTACTCCTTGTGATGTTGTCATTATCGGAACTCCTATAGATCTCAGGCGTGTGATTAAGATAGATAAGGACGCTGTTCGCGTAAGGTATGAAATCGAAGAGATGACTAAACCTGATCTGGAAGACGTAATTTTTGATCGTTTCAGAGGTATATTGTTTTAGCTGCAGTGCAACGTCATAACCTGCTGTGAGACAGCTAAAATGCATGAACGGGGCAGTAATATCTGCCCCGTTTTGGTTTTTGAGAGACTTATTGGACTACCGTTCAGGTGATGTCCAACATATAATAATGCGATATCACACCACACGCTCAAGGAGGTCTATACATGAGCACAAGTGAGATCTTATCCGTCATCGCCGACGAAGAGGAGTCTATAGCAAGTATACTGTCGGCCGAGGCAGTCAAGGCAGCTGAGACAGCGCGCTGGATTACGCTGATTACAGACGAGGACCTTGAGCAGCTGACGCCAAATGAGATAATCGGAAGCATTGTGCAAATACAAAGGTCTGTAAGTTGTGTTCTCAGTTCTGCGGCTGAGAAAGAGATTGCCATTGCAGCGAAGCTATGTGCCCTTTTGGGAACGAAATGCGGTCCTATTATCTGGAAAGTCATTAGCCGTGACAAATGTTTGCCCTGTCCTGAAGAACAATGTCCTAGCACAGGGGATGTAATCATAAACGGGGATTTCGAGGATACCGGCTCAGATCCGGAGGACCCTCAACTAGTGGGATGGGATGTAGTGAACGCCGAGCCCCGTGTGCGGAACGGAGAACCGGTATCTACCGTTTTCTCGGGAAATGTTGTTGCAGTTCTAGGCTCACCTAATACCAGTCAGGATGCATCAATCTCTCAGACTGTCCCGGTAAACGGTGGATGTCCTTACCAGCTTACTTTTGCAGCATCCGGAAACCCGGCAGGCCCTACACTCTCAGTACAGGTAGAGTTTTTCAGTAACGGGTCTATTTCTACGTTTAACAGGGTAATTACAACATTGGGCCAAGGATACCATACTTATGTATATGTCTTGGACACACCGGAAAACGCAACTTCGGCAACAATCACGTTTATAAAAGAAGGAGCAGGGGAATCATCAATCGATCTTGTGACATTTGGTTCGCAGTAGACTTTGAAGTTTGTGAATAAGCCTGATGGAAAAGGAGCCGGTAAGTAAATCATAATGATAAGGGGGCGTGAAGACTGCCCCCTTATTATTTGGTGACTATTTCTTTCTTCTTAAAGACGATGCAGTCTTCTTATGGTGAGGACAGCAGCGTCCGACTGTATGGCGTTGAACCGGGCTCTTGACAACGTCGGCAGTTACTCTTATGAGAAATGTTGCCGCGACCATAACATCAAAGCATTGGCATTTGGCCCCGCGCCGCGGTGTTGTAACTATTTCGATTTTCTGTTCAGTGTCAATGACTTCGTTTTGAACATGCATTCCCGGACGGACGCATTTGATGTGAGCAGATGTCATGAACGGGATTTCATGACATACATGGTGAACCAGCCCGTCACAGGATGCGTAAATGATGTCCACCTGGAATACGCCTTCTTTTACTACTTTGTTTTTGAATATCGTGTCAGTTGTGTCAACTACTTCTACGTGGACTGCAATGATCTTTTTTGCGGGAAAACCGCATTTCGGAACTGGAAACGCCGTTCTTTTCACTGTCTGGACTTCTGCTTCACCTATCAGCACCGTCGTTTTTTCCGGTTTACACCAGGTATTCCGTTCGCACTCAAATAAAGGTTTTATGATTGTTTGTCGATCTAGTCGATTCATAGAGGCCCAACTCCTTGTACCTCAAGTCAGATTATTCTATGCTTTAAGCATGAACTGTGTGTCCAAGGATCCTGCTGCTTCATATCATGGACTAGACCGCGCTTTGAAGGAGCGCAGTCCAAAGATAGGTAGGGAGGTTTAATCCAGAATGCCAAACGGTACAGTCATAGACAGAATCTTAAGCACAGTCGCAGACGAGCAGGAATTCCTTGCGTCCATCCTTTCTGCCGAAGCAGATAAAGCTGCTGCGTCTGCAGCCCTTATCACGCCTCTCGAGTTCCCTGAAACTGAGAGTCCCAATACTATTCTGGGTAAAGCGCTATCGATAGAGGATTCGATAGCCGAGGTAATCGGAGCAATGGCCTGCAAGGAGTTTGCAATTGCTCTCAAAGTTGCTGCAGTGCTTGGGAACCTGATAGGTCCTATCAATTTGACAGTGGGACCTTGTGTAGCCGAACCGACGCTGCCGCCGGTACCTCCGTTTCCGCCGCTAGAATGAATCTGACGTCGAATGGGTTGGGCAGAGCCTTGCCCAACCCTACTCACCATTCACGGAGGTGTTGATATCTGTGAACTTTGACAGACGCGTTGCCATTTTGACAAGTATTTTCATTACAGAAGGCGATAGGATGATGTTCAGCGGTGCTGACAGATATCTTGTGCATCTCTGTGAGTTTTTGGAGGAATCAGGCTACGAACCGTGTGTTTGGCAAGTGGGCTCGGAAGATCGACTGGTAAAAGGTTTGAGAATCCGAGGGCTTCCTAAGGGCAGGGCGGAATTCGGCGGGTTGCCCGATCTCAACATCCAGTTTTTTGAGAACACTGCAGGTTACGATAAAGCCATATACTTCGCATTGCCTCTTGCCTTCCCGCGGGTAAAACCTAACTCAATTGTCATTTCCCATGGAATAGGATGGGATTACCCGGCTCATACTTGGTCGCCTCTATCAGGACCCCTGAAAGAGGAGTGGCTGAGGAGGCTGCATTACGCGGTAACCGCTTGTGAGCTCGTGGTTTCCGTGGATACGAACACTTTGAACTGGTTAAGGGCTACATGGCCCGGATATGAGCACAAGCAAGCGTATATCCCGAATTTTGTAGACCGCACAGAGTTCTATCCAGGTGAAGACAAGAAATCCGGCGAGTCGTTGGTCGTTCTTTATCCTAGACGGTTGACATGGATCCGGGGACTGGATGATGTCAAAGTTGTAGCTGAGAGGTTGACGCGAAGATACCCATCTTTGGAATTCCACATCGTGGGTAGAGGTGGAACTGATGATTCCGAAGCTGAAATGAACGGATGGGCTAAAGAGAATCCGAGATGCCTGTACTACTGGGTTCCCATGGAGAATATGCCGGATCTCTACCGGATGGCGGATATTGTCGTCATTCCCACCAGGGCTGCGGAAGGCACGTCCCTTGCTTGCCTTGAAGCCATGGCCTGCGGAAAACCTGTGATATGCGGGCACGTAGGAGGGCTTACCGATCTCGTGATAGACGGGTACAACGGCATTCTTATCAACGTATCCCCTGAGACGCTGGAGGAAGCGGTTGAGAGCCTTATTCTTCATCCTGAACTTCGGCAAACTCTGGGCAGACAGGCACTGGAGACATCATTCCAGTTTTCACTGGAGCGATGGAAGGAAAGATGGCGAAAGACGCTGAGAAGCGTCTGGGGAGATGATGAAATGTGAAGCAAGGTTCTTACAGTATTGCCATTCTAACTGACTACATGTTGCACCCGACTCTGGACAGGTTTCTACCTGTTGAAGAAAACCTAGGCTTACTGAAGCTTATTCGTTTCATCAGAGATGAACTCAGCTGGCAGGTAGATGTGTTTCAGGCATCTCCCATTCCGCAACGGGTATTTGATGGAGTTCGCGTCTTCGGCATTGACCAAGATCCGGATCATCTGTCTATGTTTCCCGGACTGAACTCGGTATTTGCCCGTAGAAGCCTTGGATATGACCTGAGGATTTACTACCATTGGCATCTTGCAGCCCCGAAGGTATGCCTCATGGCTATGGCATGCGGACTCCCTGTCATAGCCGGATTTGCGGGAGGGCTCGCTGAACATGTTGTTCACGGGTGGAACGGCTATCTGCTATACCCGGCTGTTGCCAATGTGTTTCAGGCTCTTCTTGAACTGGCCGGCAATGAAGGGCTGCGTAGAAGGATGGGAGAGAATGCACGGAAATTAGCCGAAGGTTACCCGGAATCCCTATGGAAGCAGAGATGGACCTGTCTTCTTAAACGGATATTAGCAAAACCCCTGAAATGCAACGCACCTGAAAGGAGGTGACTGATGTGGCAAGATGCATCCCATGTTCGCCGGATCCTTGTGACAGGATCCTTGCGGCAGTTGCAACAGAAGAAGAACAGCTGGCGCGCATCCTGACCTCTTTAGCAGATAAAGCGGAGAAGGTTGCGAACTGGCTTCCTGATACTGCGCCGGAACTGCCCTTTGAGGCACTGGTTGATAGGGTGAGGGCTTTAGAGTGTGTCATGGCACAGGAGATAGCTGCAATAGCACAGAAGGAAAGAGCCATAAATGCAGTTGTAAGGCAATGTCTGGGAGATCAGACAGACAACTCGGCTGTAATGCCGTCTCCCAGTCCGTGTCCTCCGTGTCCGCCGCCGTGTCCGCCGTGTCCCTGTCCGTGCCCATGCGTGATGTTCCACGCGTGTAAGCTCACTCGGCGGTGTCCGTTTGTGTGTCCCGTGGGATTTGATGATTGTTAAGGCCTTTATCCTGCGAGGCACCTTTTTCCCGAGAATACTCTGCAAAAGAAAGGGGTTCGCATATATGCGAACCCCTTCAAGGTTACCCTTTCAAGCTTACTGCTGTTCTCGCTCTTGCTTCGCTTTTTCGATTACCTGCTGGCTGATGGCTGCAGGAACCTCTTCATAGTGGGAAAACTCCATTGTGAAAGACCCGCGTCCTGCAGTAATCGAGCGAAGGTCTATTGCGTATTTGAACATCTCTGCCATAGGAACCTGGGCTTTGATGACTTGTTTGTTACCTTGGGGTTCCATCCCTAAGATCCTTCCTCTCCTCTTGTTCAGGTCGCCCATGACGTCACCCATTTGGTACTCAGGGACCGTAACTTCCACGTCCATGATAGGTTCGAGAAGAACAGGGGATGCATCCATGACGCCTTTCTTAAGAGCCATGGACGAAGCTATCTTAAATGCCATTTCCGAGGAGTCTACAGGGTGATATGAACCGTCATAGAGAGTAACTTTCAGATCAACCAGCGGATACCCTGCCAGCACGCCCTCGACAAGTGTTTCTCGCACGCCTTTCTCAACTGCAGGTATATATTGCTTCGGAACAGCGCCTCCGAAGATCTTGTCTTCAAACTCGAAATCGCCTCCAGGAGGTAGAGGAGAAATCTCTAGGAATACATGGCCGTATTGTCCACGTCCTCCCGTCTGTTTCTTGTGCTTGCCTTCTGCCTTTGCAGTTCCACGTATCGTCTCACGATAGGGTATTCTCGGTGTGTCTAGGACAACCTCAGCCCCGAATTTCCTCTTTAATCTTTCTGCTGTTACCTCAAGGTGGACTTCGCCGAGTCCTTCCACAATAGTCTCAGCAGTCTCAGCGTCGCGATGCACGACGATTGTGGGGTCTTCCTCTGTGAGCCGGGCAAGGCCTGAACCGATTTTATCTTCATCACCTTTTGCCTTAGGCTTCATAGCCATTGCAAGCGTAGGCTTGGGGAAGTTGATCCCAGGCAGCACAACAGGGTTAGATTTGTCGCAAAGTGTATCACCGGTGCCGGTTACCCCTAGTTTTGCCACCGCACCGATATCTCCCGCAGATACCTGATCTACAGGCTCCTGCTGCTTTCCTTTCATGAAGAACAGCTGTCCCACTCTTTCAGTGGTATCTTCATTGCTGTTATAGACTTGCCCATCTGACCGCATGGTACCGGAATATACGCGGAAAAGGCTTATCTTTCCGACGAACGGGTCAGCAGTGGTTTTGAAAACAAGGGCGGAAAGAGGAGCATCGTCTTTGGGTGCCAGTTCTTTTGTCTCGTCAGAGCCAGGCGCCTTTCCTTCAATCCTGTCGATATCGGCAGGTGAGGGAAGGTATGCTACTATAGTGTCCAGCATCTGTTTGATGCCGACGTTCTTAAGAGCTGAGACACATATTATTGGGTATACGCTGCCTTCCGCAACTCCTTGCCGTAGGCCTTTTCTGATCTCTTCCTCTGACAGTTCTTCACCTTCGAGGTATTTTTCGATCAATTCATCGTCACTTTCGACAGCTGCTTCAATAAGCTCACTGCGATAGTTTTCAGCGGTTTCTTTCAGATCATCGGGGATGTCTTGTTCTTGGAACTTGCCGCTGGAACTGCCGTCGTAAACGTAGGCTTTCATTGAGATGAGGTCAACAACTCCGCGGAAAGAATCCTGAGAGCCTATGGGAAGCTGGATCACAGCGCATTTCGTTCCGAATGTGTTCCGCACAGCATCTATAGTCTTATAGAAGTCAGCGTTTTCTCTATCCAGTTTGGTAATGACGACCATCCTGGGAAGTGCTCTCTCATCCGCGAACTGCCAGACGTTTTCAGTTCCCACTTCCACGCCTGCAGTAGCGCAAACCGCAACAATGGCTGACTCTACTACGCGAAGCCCGCTCTTCACGTCCCCGATAAAGTCAGCGTATCCCGGCGTGTCCACCAGGTTGATCTTGGTGTTCTGCCATTCGCAATGAGCCACTGTAGTCGATATCGTAATCTTGCGCTTGATCTCATCAGGTTCATAGTCCAGTGTGCTTGTGCCTTCGTCGACCCTGCCCATTCTATCAATGGCTTTAGCATTGAACAGCACGGCGTCGCCAAGGCTGGTTTTTCCGGCTCCACTATGTGCAACTAAAGCAACATTCCGGATGTCCTCTGTCCGGTACCTTTTCAAACGAATCTCCTCCTTGAAATCCTCTTACAAATTAGAGAACAGTGGTACAAAACTTGGTAAGAAATGACCGCAGGAAAGCTCCTTGCGAACTGCAAAATGTCTTCGTAAATCGTCTTACGGTGCTTGTATACCTTCATCATTTTACACTTGCCCACAGTCAATTTCAAGGATTCCTTAGCTTTCTTCGCATCGGTTATCTGGTTCCTATTATTATTAGTATAGAACCACAGAGTACCAGTGCCAGTTTGGCTAAGGAGACCCGTTCTACAAGGCCCCACAAACCCAGGGCGCTGACTGCTATCAAGACAATAGGGCCGAGGAGTCCAAGGATTGCGTTGAT
>FIZM01000142.1 GCA_900019985.1 uncultured Clostridia bacterium | reverse complement strand
GGTGGCTGCATCCTTCGACACAGCTAGTTACCCTTAGAAAGGAGGTGATCCAACCGCAGGTTCCCCTACGGTTACCTTGTTACGACTTCACCCCAATCATCTGCCCCACCTTCGGCGGCTCCCTCCTAAAAGGTTGGGTCACCGACTTCGGGTGTGACAAACTTTCGTGGTGTGACGGGCGGTGTGTACAAGGCCCGGGAACGTATTCACCTCGGTATGCTGACCCGAGATTACTAGCGATTCCGACTTCATGCAGTCGAGTTGCAGACTGCAATCCGAACTGAGAGCAGCTTTTTGGGATTTGCTCCAGGTCACCCCTTCGCTCCCCTCTGTACTGCCCATTGTAGCACGTGTGTAGCCCAGGACATAAGGGGCATGATGACTTGACGTCAACCTCACCTTCCTCCGACTTGTCGCCGGCAGTCCCTCTAGAGTGCCCAACTTAATGATGGCAACTAAAGGCAAGGGTTGCGCTCGTTGCGGGACTTAACCCAACATCTCACGACACGAGCTGACGACAGCCATGCACCACCTGTCTCCTCTGCCCAAAGGGAAGGCCTATCTCTAGACCCGTCAGAGGGATGTCAAGCCCTGGTAAGGTTCTTCGCGTTGCATCGAATTAAACCACATGCTCCACCGCTTGTGCGGGCCCCCGTCAATTCCTTTGAGTTTCAGCCTTGCGGCCGTACTCCCCAGGCGGAACACTTACTGCGTTAACTGCGGCACAGGAGGGGTCGATACCCCCTACACCTAGTGTTCATCGTTTACGGCTGGGACTACCAGGGTATCTAATCCTGTTTGCTCCCCCAGCTTTCGCGCCTCAGCGTCAGTTACAGTCCAGAGAGCCGCCTTCGCCACTGGTGTTCTTCCAGATATCTACGCATTTCACCGCTACACCTGGAATTCCACTCTCCTCTCCTGCACTCTAGCAACGTAGTATCAGGCTATGTGCGTCGGTTGAGCCGATGCCTTTCACGCCTGACTTACGTCACCGCCTACGCGCCCTTTACGCCCAATGATTCCGGACAACGCTCGCCCCCTACGTCTTACCGCGGCTGCTGGCACGTAGTTGGCCGGGGCTTCCTCCAAAGGTACCGTCACTCCTTCGTCCCTTTGGACAGAGGTTTACGATCCGAAGACCTTCGTCCCTCACGCGGCGTCGCTGCATCAGGCTTCCGCCCATTGTGCAAGATTCCCCACTGCTGCCCCCCGTAGGAGTCTGGGCCGTGTCTCAGTCCCAGTGTGGCCGGTCGCCCTCTCAGGCCGGCTATCCATCGTCGCCTTGGTAGGCCGTTACCCCACCAACTAGCTAATGGAACGCAGGGCCATCCTTAAGCGGGTCTCCCCTTTACTACATCCGCCATGCGGCTAATGCAGCACATCCGGTATTAACAACCCTTTCGAGTTGGTATCCCGAACTTAAGGGCAGGTTCCCCACGCGTTACTCACCCGTCCGCCGCTAGGATATATCCCTTCACACCGAAGCGCTCCAGCATATATCCCCGCTCGACTTGCATGTGTTAGGCACGCCGCCAGCGTTCGTCCTGAGCCAGGATCAAACTCTCCACTAAATCTATACAATGGACCTGCTCCCAAAAGAAGCGGTTTCCACTGCCTATCAAGTCTCAAGTCTGTCCTGCGCTCTATATTCCGCAGGCAGGATCCCTGTCAGGATCC
>FIZM01000141.1 GCA_900019985.1 uncultured Clostridia bacterium | reverse complement strand
TGTAACCGGTCAAGTGTTTTGGAGAATTTTTGGCCAATAATTTTCCATAGGACTATTGTCTTAGTATAGAATCTCGATGCTTCAGTCGGTAGCTTTCCCCGGACAGGTTAAAAATCTCACTGTGATGAGCGATTCTATCAAGAATTGCGGTCGTAATAATGGGATCGCCCATCAGCTCGGCCCAATCTTCAAAACCCTTGTTTGATGTTATGATTAATGATGCCTGTTCATAAAGTGCCGATATCAACTGGAAGAACAAATTGGCTTCCTGGCGCGAGATAGGGACAAAACCTATCTCGTCAATAATCACCAAGTCCGAAGCCATGAGCCGTTTTACCTTCTGCCGGCTGCGTGGGGAAGTGGCTTCCAGCTTCAAGTGCTTCATCAATTCATCCATGTTTACGAAGCTCACCCTGTACCCCTTTTTGACTGCCTCATATCCAATAGCCACTGACATGTGGCTCTTGCCGACCCCGGGAGGGCCCAAAAAAATCAGATTGTAGCATTTTTCTATCCACTGCATATCCAATAACTGATTAACCTGTTTCCGGGTAATAGAACGCTGAAATACGAAATCAAACTCGTCAATTGTTTTGATAAAGGGGAACCCGGCCATCTTCATTCTGCGTTCCTCAGCCCGCTTTTCCTTGTATGTCAGCTCTCCTCGCAAAAGGCGGTTCAAGAACTCCAAGTACGACATATCGGTAATGTTAGCCTCTTGGAGTGCCTGATCCAGGTTGTCCCGGCTCCAAGAAAGATTAAGGCTTTTCATGTAACCTCTGGTTTCTTCGGCCTTGTTCAACGTTCACACCTCCATAAATAGCGGCATACTCGCTAATATTTCTTACCTCTGTTTTGATTCGGTAGGCGGGAGGTATGGCCGATGTATCAAGTATGGATCCACTTGTCTTGCTCTCTTTGGTTTGGGCAACGTAATCGAGAGCTATTGCGAACTCGACGGCACTAAAAATCCGTCTTTCTAAGCAATGGCTTAATGCCTGAAATATCGTTTCTGCGTCATGATTTGCAATCGTTCGATTGATAAGATCATACTGGTCACGAATGTATCTGGGCTTTTCTTTACGAATGCCCTTCAAGAAAGCAACTGCTGTCTCACTTCCTCCCAAGTTAGCCAGTGTATTCTCAAAAAGTTCGGCTATCTTTGCTGAATGGTCACGCTTATGGTTGTTGTTGCTGATTAGTTTGCCTTTTTCAAGCGCTATCCTGTGAATGGCCAACTGCTCACCTGTATTCAGGTCAAATATACTGAGAAGACCCTGGTCTTCTTTAATTACTACCTCCCTTTCGGGATAATAACTGCCAAGGGGCAGAGTATACCGATTGCCGTTGAACCATATGGTATTGTCTTTACGCACCTGCCTTGTTACAATTTCTTCAGGTTGATTAATTATGTTCGGTATCGGTTTTAAGTGTTTTTGCTCTTCCTTAAACACTTCTGCCGGTACCATTTTTGTTGTGCCATGTATATTGGCGTTTCCGGTTCTTGCTAGCCATTCTATACACCCCTGATTAAAATCCGTGATGTTATCAAAGATCCGGTGCCGGGCGTAATTGTTCTTTGCGTATTTGATAACCGCTTCAATTTTACCTTTGGTCTCGGGATCGTTTTTGCGACAGAGATATACTCTGAATCCCATCTGTTGCCGGAACCTCTCAAACTCGGCCGTAAATATGACATCACCAGAGTTTTCGCTTATGGCCAAGAGCCTATCCTGGTCGTAGACTATTTCTTCTGGCACCCCTCCCATAAATTCAAATGCCCGATAATGCATATGTATGAACCTGGCCGTGGTTAGTGGTTTGTCCTCCCATTCAACGTACTTTTGACGGCTGCGTGATAGGACTAGCCCGAATCCAGTAAGCTTTACCTTCTGACCCTCAGTATTCTTAAGGTTGATAAATCCTAGATCAACCTGGGCCTGGTAACCCATGGGCAGCTCTTCTGTTGCCTGATACTGGCGGACCTTAACAGATTTCTTAATTCCATGCTTTATTCGCAAACTGGCTACGTATCGTCTAAGTGTCCTCTCCTTTCCGTGGTAATCGGGATAATGCTCTTTGAGCCAGTCATGTACTTGGGCTGACGAGATATCAGGATGTTCTTGTAACCACCTCACTATCTGATCTTCGTATTTTTCTAGTTTCTTTGTTCTTTGGTTGTTCCGCCTCATTTCCGAAAACTCGTCTGGCGTCACCTTCCAATAACGGTCAACGGTTTTCCAATCTATCCCTAATCGTCGCTTAACCTGTGATTTGTTAAGTCCCATCGCTTTTAGTTGCTGCAGATCTTGATACATCGGCCACCCTTTCACCTGATTCCTCTCCCTGCTAAATTGTTGTCTTTCAACAAACAATTTTAGCTGGTCTGGAACATTGCGGTAAATATTATCCGTTTTTATTGGCCAATTTTTCTCCCTTTTATTTTACCGTTCACAAGAGGTTGCTCGCGGAAGATTTCGCCAGGATCTTTATTATAGGTTGGGAGTAATTAGGTTG
>FIZM01000140.1:3556-4736 GCA_900019985.1 uncultured Clostridia bacterium | reverse complement strand
TCCCTCGTCAGGGTAAAAGTGCCTTCTATACCACTTTGCAAGAACTTCCCTGAAATCTCATGGCCTTCCAAAACACCGTCAAAATCAGCTCTGGCATTAGGCACAGGCAGTTCAAAATGTATCTTCGAAGACTCGTACTGAATATTTGCAAGAGGCGCCCCGAACGCTCCTTGCTGGGGAATGTCAATGGTTCCAGACAACTCATCTCCTTCAACTGTAAAATCCACCATTATGATGAGTTCCTGGCCCAGCACATTTATGGCGCCTTCCCAGTGCCCGGCTACTTCATGCATATCGACGTCTTTCGCTTCTATACGTCCGCTGACTACATAAGCGCCTATCAACAAAACAGCGGCCAGCATAACAGTTAGGAAAACAATCGGCTTCCCGGAAGCCCGTATTCCCATCTAAACCGTCCCCTTTCATCGAGAAACATCCACTTTGAATGGTACATCTTCTGTTTTCAATAGTCAATCGCTCTGAATTGCCACACCTTTTATTGCTATCGTTCAGGAGCCGTTATAACATGGATGAGGAACTATTAAGTAAGTCTAGTGAGTTTACAGAAAGGGGTGCCTCTCATGCAGAAGAAAGAATTTCGACCGCATCCTGCAATGAAGACGTTCCTCTACACGATGTCATTATTGATCCTTGCTGTGTCAGTGTTGCCATGGAGTGTTCCGGTAGCGCTCACCACAGATAACCCGGTGGCTAAAGGCATTATGTTCTGGACGCATGTCGCAACTGTTCTTGTGGCGATATGGATCCTCATCTGGGTACCGAGGTACTATAGCAGCGTCACTTACGCTATTGACGATGAGTGGCTTTATGCGGAAGGGGGAGTGTTCTGGAAACGCCGCTCCCGCTTGCCAATCAGCAGAGTGCAAATGGTAGACGTAAACCAAGGCCCGTGGCAGCGCGCATACGGCTTAGCGAGCCTTCGCATTTTTACCGCAGCTACAGGCCAGTCGACAGCAGAACTCTCATTTCAAAACATAGAAAACGCAGAGGAAATCCGAGATTATGTCCTCAGCCTTGTGCAACGAGTCCGCGCAAGAGATGACGGCCTCGGGGATATCATCGGAGAAAGGGACGGAGCGCCGACCGGGGATAAGATCCTCGTTCGCCCGGATGAGGCGCAAGTTGTTCAACTTCTTGATGGCCTGCTTAGCGAAGTCCG
>FIZM01000140.1:2772-3488 GCA_900019985.1 uncultured Clostridia bacterium | reverse complement strand
ACCTGCTCACAGGTTTCTTCGTCATCTCCTGCCAAGAGGACATCAGCATTTACCGGGCTATGTGCATCACCTGTATTAACCAGATGAAGCCTTGTAGCAAACCTGTCCTCTGACCGCCTGGAACAGACTGCAGACTCAATCTGATATGCGAAGCTTGCCGTGTTTCCTAGCCACTGCCTCATGAACCTTCCTACGTTCATCTCGGATTCGCTCTCTGCAATCATGACGAAATCTCTTAATCCGGAGGGCTTGCCTCGGTAGAGAGACAAGTGCTTTCGAAGAATCCTAAAGAACATTTCTTCTCCGAGCGTATAGCGTAGCAACCGGAGAGTAAGAGCAGTTCTGATGCATATCGGACGCGGCGCATACGGGGCTCGGCTCTTGGCCCATAGGAGGACGCTTTCTTCCCCGCCCGGTCCCAGCGTTGCATCAGCTGCCCATCTGTCGACCTCTTCACGGACGAGTTGGAATTCGGCATCACGCCCTAATACCCGCCCAACTGTTTCGTAAGCCATGACCCGAGCTAACGATTCATGGAACCAGGTATGGTCAAATCCGACAGATATCGGGCTTCCCCACCATACATGCGCCATCTCGTGGCCCAAAGCGGTAACCATGCGCACTTCTTGCTCGTCACTGGAGTATTGACGTCTCAGGACTGATGAAAATCTCTCAACCGGCGGTTCGCCAAGCATATCAATGTAGGCGTCAAGCAC
>FIZM01000140.1:0-2746 GCA_900019985.1 uncultured Clostridia bacterium | reverse complement strand
GACATCCCACACGTATACTACGCGATCATCGCTTTCTTCGAACGAGATCAACTCTCCGTCCGATACAGATACAAAGCCAGGCGATGTAACACAGGTAACACGTGCAGTGAAGCTGTTGAATCCTGCTCCCACAGGATACCAGGCGGATTTTCGCGAGAGGCGCATTCCATCGTCATCCACCTGAACGCCGGTCTTTCCCACAGGACGGCCTGAGTAGACAAAAGTGACCTCGAGTTCGTCATCCTCATCAAGAGGCTTAGGGAAAAACACCCAAACAGCTTTGAGACCCACCACATCCGTGAACTCTCGCTCGCGGAAGGGCAGTTCGGTCTCGCCAAGCCTTATAGAATCCACATTAAGGCCGGAATTCAGGACAAAGCAGTGCCTCGTCACATTAGATGCCAGTGCACGGATTCTAACGACGGCAGTGGCCTGGAATCGTCCCTCCTCAACCACGTAATTTATGTTTATATCGTAATTATTGACTTCCACCTGAGTCCCTGAGTGAAGCAGGGAAGCGAAGAAGTATTCCCTTTTTTGCCTGGCTACCCATCCCATGAGCCAACCTCACGCCCCTTGCTTGGCTGATACATGATGATACTCTATATCTTCGGATCCACATCCTTCAACATGGCTTGCGCCGCCAAGGCGCACTCGATCCGCTTCTTCTGGAGAGCACACGCCACTTTGTCAGGAATCAAGATATCACCCGATGAACCGTAAGCTGCAGCATGGCATCCTCCGCTGCAGATGAACCTTGCCCAGCAGCTTGCGCACCCATCTTTGTTATAGACATGAGCATCTCGAAACTTCGCGCTGATTTCAGAGTCGATATCTCCACGGAACACGTCGCCCATCTTGTAGAACAGGAAACCCCGGCCTTCGCGATGTCTCTCTACAAAGAGCCTTGTAAGGTTTTCATATTCAGCCTCGATGACTCCGATATCCTCCGGCCGGATACTGTATTCTCTGTCGCCGCTGCTTATCACAGGTTCCGCCGAGATGCTTTTTGCACCTAGGTCCGCAAGATGCAAGACGTCAGATGCAAAATCCAGGTTATGCCGCGTGTATGTAGATCTCACGTAATATGAATGCGGATCTTTTGTTTGAATAAAGTTTACCAGGTTCTGGGCCACATGCTCGTAGCTGCCTTGCCCGCCCGGCATTATCCGCATCCTGTCATTGACATCTCTTCTGCCGTCTATGCTCAAGACCACAAGGATGTCTCGCTCATTCAAGAAAGATGCAACTTCGCCGTCAAGCAGAAGACAATTCGTGGTGATTGTAAAGTCCACGCGCTTGCCGAGGTCTTCCGCCCTTTCGTCGCAGTAGTCTATTGCAGCCTTAACTACGTCGAAGTTAAGGAGGGGTTCGCCGCCGAAGAAGTCTACATTGAGGTTGCGCCTCTGACCGGACTTCTCAAGGAGGAAGTCGATGGCAGCTTTAGCTACTTCAAGGGGCATGAGCTCCCGCGTCATACCGAAGTTGCCTGTCTTGCCAAAGCAGTACTTGCATCTTAAGTTGCAGTCATGGGCCACATGAAGACACAGCGCTTTGACGACGGTCTCCCCATCAGGGGCATATTCCTCATCTTCTTCAAAAGGAGACGAAAGCAGGCCACGGGCTACCATGTTTTCCAGCTCTCTGTAGGCTTCAACTACAGATTCTGCATGACTTTGTGTGGGCAACTCTTGCTCGTGCGTGGTAAACCCGATGGGTTCCCCGTACCCCCGTAGAGTGGATCGTATGGCGGATCCTGCGGGTTCCTTAAGTCTCTCTGCGGTTGTTGCCACAGAGCCGTTATCGTGCGGCGCGGGGATCTTCACGAATCCACTACGCTCTTGCGCAGCAACAGGCATCCGAGCCGCATGTTCCTGCGTAGCAACAGACATCCTATCCCTACGTTCCTGCGCAGCAACAGACATCCTATCCCTATAAGCGATCGCAGCCTCCAGTCCGGCTTCATCCAACTCATGAAGGCCGCCTGTCTTAACATCAAACAGAAGCAGTTTTCCTAAGCAGGAGAATATATGCCAATTAGCCTCGCCCAACATTCTTTATATCACTTTCTCTTATCAATACAAACCTGGTTCCCTACGGTGCAGGAAGTCTTGCATGCTGACTGGCAGGATGCCTGACACTCCTTGCAGCCGCCTTCTTTAAGTCCGCCTCTGGTTGAACCCAAGCTTATCGTAGTTATGTGTTTCTTCGTCTTCAAACATGACATTCCTATCACTGCTCCTTATCACCGTCATTGTAGTATGCATCAATTGCACTGTGAAATGGACAACCACTTCAACACCAAAAAGGGCTCACTCATATTTCTATGAGAGCACAAGCCTTTATATTAACGAATATACCGACCGATCTGATATAGAAGACTGCCAACGCGTGTAGATTAACAGAAAATAAGCCGCTCAAATCAACAGAAAATCGGCCGCACATATCAACAGAAAACAGCCTGCGCGCATTAAAGGAAACAGGACGTGCACATTAACAGAAAACAGGCGACATATTAGTATTTTGTGTATTATAGCATAAAGTCCTGCTTACGCCACTTCGTTCTGTCCACCTTTTTAATGCGGAACAGATCCCGCTTCAATATGGAACAGGTAGTGCTTTAATATAGAAGATGCACTGCTTTAATATGGAAGAGGCACTGCTTTAATACGGAACCGGCACCTCTTTAATACGGAACAACTACCGCTTTGATACGGAACAACTACCGCCTGCTGTCAGCTGAACC
>FIZM01000139.1 GCA_900019985.1 uncultured Clostridia bacterium | reverse complement strand
ACAGAATTGATAATGTAGAAGGATTTTTCGATTGCAGACAGTATAAGGCAAACACACCTCGCAGCAGTCGAGTTATAATTGAAAACGGTGGGCGCATAACGTTTAGCGTTGCACTAACGGACGAAGAATTAGAGCAACATCCTGAACTGAAAGACTTTGCCAACAAGTCAGAAAAGTCAGGATTGAATTTCGTAGGGTTTAAGATTTTCCCGAAGAACTGCAAGCTGTTTACAGCGTCGGCGCAACAAGTTGAATTTCCTGATAACAGCTTGTTGGACGGCGGACGTTTTGAGGCAAATATTATTTATAATGTTAAACACGGAACTGGGACCGAATTAAACGGTTGCTACGTCAACGCAATGCAGATTATCCGCAGAGCTGATAATCCGTTTGACGTTGTAGAAGACGGCAACGATGACTGGCTCGTCGAAAAGATTGTAAGGGACGTTTTCCCGAATGCTGATGCGATTTTGAATGAGAAGGATAAAAGTAAAAAGAAAGAGACAAAGAAAGTAGATGAAGAAGTGAACGACTTACCGTTTTAATGTTTAATGTTAGTACCTCGTTGCAGGTGTATTTCTGCTTCGAGGTACTATTTATTAAAATAGACGAGAAAATGAAAAATTATAAATACGAATTACAGAGAGGCTCGAAACATATTATTTGCCCGAAATGCGGTAGAAAAACATTTAAGCCGTATGTTAAGACAGGAACTAATATCGTTATAGATAATAAGTTATATGGGCGATGTGAACGTATAAACTCATGCTGTTATATATTGTACCCACCGTCGGATAAAGATTTTAAACATGATTATGATTATACACAACCTGTGCAACCCTTCAAACCAATAATTAAGCAACCTGATTTTATTGATGAAAAGATTGTTGAGCGTACGTTTTGTCGTTTCAAAGAAAATATATTTTTCGTTTTTCTTGTGAAGCTGTTCGGTATCAACGATACGTATAAGCTGCAAGAAATGTATAATATCGGAACGGCAAAAGGTGGAGGTACAATTTTTTGGCAGCAGGACAAAGAAGGTAAATTTCGCACAGGGAAAGTCATGTATTACCGTCCTGATGGGCATCGGGATAAAAATCGTAGTAGCTGGTATGTACATCGGAGGATAAAGAAAGACTTCGAGCTACAACAAGTGTTTTACGGTGAGAGTCTTATAGAGGAAGATAAACCGATAGCGCTATGTGAGAGCGAGAAGACGGCTATCTTGATGTCGATATTCGAACCGAAATATACCTGGTTAGCAGCGGGAGGCAGCGAGATGTTGAATGCTTATCGACTCTACAGGTTGCCACGTCTCGACCTGGTGTGTCCCGATGATGGACAGTTTGAGAAGTGGCAGAAAAAAACAAAGATATTTAACAACAGGCAAATGGATGTGTCGGTAAGCAATGCGGTAAAGGAAGGATTGCTTGAAAAAGGAGCAGATATAGCTGACCTGAAACTTATTGAAAGAGAAATGGAGATGTATAAAAATGTGTAATACGATTTGCATAAAAAATATGATAGTGAAATAAAATAAAGTAAGTATATGGACAAAAAAGTAGACTTCGAAAAGCTCGGGAAGATAATGAATTGGGAACGTTTCGACGGCGAGACGTGGACGGATGTGTTCATGCGGGAGGTTGGAGATATTACAACCGTCCCCGATAATATTATCATCGACGTCGTCTATGAAGGCGACCTGGAGCGATGGGCGATGAAACAAAATCACCAGTCAATTGAAGAGTTGTCAAAAGACTTGTTTATGATAATGCGCAAGGCGGTAAATAGTCCCGAGTTGAACGGCAAGAAAAAAGACACGTTCCCATCGTTGCGCAACTTTGCACGGTACTGTAACCGTGTCGACTACTTGAACGGTGGACTTAACCGTGAAGTGGAGCGTATTGCGAATGCTGCGTGGTACGGCTCGCTGGCGAAGAAACATCTTAAAGAACGCACAGATAAGATGTTCAGCGTGAAACCAGATGAGGCGAAGTTTAATGCTGTTGTGGAAAAAATAAAGGATGTGTGGGGCTTCACGGATAAAGATGTTGATGCGTTGCGGTATTTTGTTTGTCAGACGAGGCATGAGAACCATAACCCGTCGATGAATAAATCAATTTATATATGGTCAGAAGAAAAACAGACAGGTAAGACGACGATTGCACGGGCTATCGTGTCGGTGTTGAACGGCGAGGAAAGCATGGATAACGCTGGGAAGTATGAGTCGACGCTTGCGAAAGAGATGCAATACAATGTGCATGACATACCGCTTGCAGCGTCGTGTAATGCCGTCATTCTTGATGAGAGTATGCCGAAGGACACATCGAAGGCATACGGACAGATAAAACAGATGCTCACGAGTAATAGTTGTCAATACAATCAAAAATATAAGGATGTGCGCATGATAAGTGCGAAGCGTTTTTATTTCTGTACGTCGAACGAGAATATCTCTGACTTTGTGCAGGATAAAACAGAGCGACGGTTTTACTCGATACACCTCAACAGGCATCCGAAACAACTGTCGTTCAACGAGATATACGAAATATGGAGAGAGTTTTGTGTAAATGCCACGCCACGACTCGATGATTGGCAGGCGTGGTACAATTCTATCGACCATGTCATCGGGCAGGCGACGGAGGAGATAGAATATTATCTAGGTAAGTTTCGAGACGACGATAATATTCTGCAATTAATATCTAATACACCAAGTACATATATAACACCACCTGTTATTGCAGATGCGG
>FIZM01000138.1 GCA_900019985.1 uncultured Clostridia bacterium | reverse complement strand
CTGAAATCCGGGAAGCTTACGGTGTCAGGCTGATAGGATGTGAGATATGTCAACGCATCTGCCCTCACAATGCCGATGTATTGCGGGATCTTTCGTTGCCATCCGGTGAAGAACTGGAGCTCTTCTCATTACCGAACCTCCTGAACCTCGGTAAATCCCCATCACGGAAAGAAGCCTTAAATGACATCGCGGACGTCATTGGGAAAAACTATGCACGTAGGAACCGAATTCTGGGAGATGCTGTGATTGCTGCAGGGAATATGAAAGACCCGAACCTCCTTGAATACCTTGCTGAAACCTTGAAATACCCTCATGTTCCGGTGCGCGCCCATAGCGCATGGGCTATAGGGAGAATCGGGACTCCCAAAGCAAAAGAGATCCTACTGAGCGCACTTCAGGAAGAAAAGGACCCCATGGTAATCTCAGAGATCGAAGCAGCTTTAGGAGAACTTCAATAAGAGATGCCTCCCAAAGACAACCACACCCCGAACGAGACTGATAAATGAGCCCCACAAAAACTCATACGAACGATCACGCACGAAAACGCCTTTTACGGCCCCTTAAATCACACGCGAATACCTTTAGGCCCACCTGCGCAGATTTTTCTTTAGTTTACATAAGATACATTATGCGATCCAAGTTGAAAAGGTAAAAAGGGGGGTTGGATGACAAAGTCGGCACGCCATGGAAACAGTAACGAAAAAAGAAACAGTCTAAGATTGTGGAGGCCCGAAATATGTTGGAAGCATCTTGGCTAGATTAGACAGTTAATCAGCTGACTGCAATTCGTGAATTCTTGAAGTTGTGTTTGACTGCAATACGTAGGATTCCTGAAGATGTGTTTGCAGCAATGTGTAAAGTGGCCGGGAGCGATTTAAGTAAGGACAAGGATCTTGCCAACGGGACATCGCAGATGGATGGCAAGGAGATTTTGGACCGTAGAAAAACGCCCTCGGGCTCAAAAGTGTAATATGTAATCGGTTAACGCTTTATTACGAAACTAAACAGCATCTTGCGAGACTAAAACAGTAGCTTTCCCGCCCGCTAAAGCACATCTAAAGATGATAAGCGAAACCTGCAAAAAAACACGCACGAGAATGCGTTTTAAGGGCCCTTAAATTTAAGATGAATATGAAAGCATAGGCATGCACAGTAAGCAAAGGAAAACATAAAGGAAAGCCGTCTGCTTAAGATCGTCTACAAAAAACAACCGGCCTAATCGGCCGGCAAGCTCCCTTTATTACGGTGTATAAGCAAGAGGGATTGCTACCTTCAGGACTTGCCCGGGGCGGACGATGCTGTCTGTGAGATCGTTCTCTCTCATGATTTTATCCACCACTACGCGAAGGTCTACTTCAGGGCCGGAGTAATCCTTTGCAATACCCCACAAAGTGTCGCCTGGCATAACTGTAACTTCAATCAAGTCATACTCACCTTCATTTGTGTATTTCATCGCGTTGGCAATAGACAGCACAACATTTGATGAAACAACGCCGATTACTAACAGCATAACAATAAAGGCGACACATCCAATAAGACTGGATAGATGAAACCTTTTCTTGCCATCCTTTCTGTCATCCCTGTTTATTGTCCCTCGAGTTTTCGCTCTTTGTGGTAGATACCTCATCTTACCGACTTCGCCTCCCTGCTCCCCATTATGGCAAACATGTGTTCTATTTCCAGTGAGATCATAGCACGAACATTTGTTCCCGTCAAGGGTATTTTTTCTTTTCTCGGAACATTTGTTTGCAAGCACATATACGCCGTGTTATAATCGCCGTAGACAGACTCCCTTGAAACGAGGTGTAGGCTATGCCGCGGAAGAAATCCAATGCGATTTCCAGGCGTCAGCAGCAGATTCTTGAGTTCATAGTGACGGAAAGTGAAACTTGCGGATATCCGCCTTCAGTGAGAGAGATTGGGCGCGCGGTGGGATTAAAGTCCACATCCACAGTTCATGGGCATCTTACACAACTCGAAAGGAAGGGTTATATCAGACGGGATCCAAGCAAGCCTAGAGCAATTGAGGTTTTGCCTGCTGCAGGCGTCCTACCGCGTACCGCTTCAGTAACTGTACCCCTAATCGGCCGAGTAACCGCAGGCATGCCGGTTCTGGCAGTGGAGAACATAGAAGACTACTTCCCTCTTCCCAAAGAATTCGGCGAACAGGGCTCTCTTTTTATGCTTAGAGTAACGGGAGACAGCATGATAGAAGCAGGAATCCTAGACGGTGACTACGTCATCGTCAGACAGCAGGAAACTGCGGAAAACGGAGAGATAGTGGTAGCCTTGATCGAGGATGAAGCTACTGTAAAACGCTTCTTTATCGAGAAAAACAAGATTCGCCTACAACCTGAAAACAGGTTTATGGATCCCATCATCGTGGAAGATGCCGCGATCCTCGGTAAAGTCATAGGAGTAATCAGGAGAATCCACTGATTACATTAAGAATAGACTCCAAAAAGGAGGGGCGCGCTTAGGCCCCTCCTACTTCCACCTGTTCCACCTTGGTATTCCTCAATGTGTCATCGCTGAGGCCGAGAGTTCTAAAGAATATTTCCAGCGCCTGTTCCTCACCTTTCATATGGGGTAGGTTCCCTTCCCTTTCCTGGCCGGATGCAACTAACGTCATGTACTCCTCCAGCGCAATCCGATATGCCCTCTCCACTCCATACTCCTCGATGAGGCTAATAAGGGCTTCGTACTTCTCTTTTCTCGCAGTGGCGGTTTTCATCCACAGTTCAGGATCAGGCGCACGACTACTGATAAGAATGTCCTGTTTGGCAAGGCTCTTGAGTCTTTTCAACCCTCTTATGATATCCTCAGCATTTAGTTGAACCACACGCGACCCCCTCCTGTTCTCTTTCTTCTCGCGATGTATCAAGATATTGCCGAAAAACAACACAAAAACCGGGGCTCGCGAATTCACTTACCCCGGTTTAATGCTCGATTTATTTGACACCCTGTTGAACCCATCTGTCACCACACCACCCCCATGCTCACTTCCGGCGTTTGCTGTTGTTGCATGAGGGTGAAAGACATGCAAGACAGGGTGCCCTCCCTTGTTTGATGGTCTAACCCAATGTTATTATACCACAAATGGAGGACATGCATCATAAAAACTAAACAATAAATATTAGCCAAATGCTGAATCAAGAAAGGCCCACACCTACCATTCCACCTATACAACCGGCCACTATCGAAAGGATGACCCTCTTTAGACTAGTTAGAGTGATCACTGCCGAAGGAGAATCTTTCACCCCGATCATGATAGCTACTATTGCAAAGATGGCACCAACCAGCCCGCCGTATATAAGCCCTCTTCTCCCAGCCTTCCTGCCTGTATTGAATCCTCCGTACGCTATGGCCAGAAGGCTTCCTGAAAGTGCCAGAGTACCCAAAGAAGCGATGTCTGATGAGGTATAGAATCCGTACACCCCTATGGCCAAAAAGATGATTACCATAGCAATGATGCTGGTAATAAGACCTGTAATGATCGCGGTAAACGCGGAAGACGTCCTGGCGGACTCTCGATCCTTATCTTGATTCCGAGTTCTGTCAGATCCTGGTCTCCCCCGCCTCTGCAAAACCATTAATTGACCACCTCCGAACATCAATCAAGGGATGCGTATCTGATATCCCTTTACATAAAGATATTCCGTCAGGTGGTCAATAATTACGTTCTAGCTTATGCTTTAAGATTGTCCAAAGCCTCTTTGACTTTTTTCATGTCTTCCCAGACAGGGCGCTTCTTGGAGGGATCGCGCAAGAGGGCTGCAGGATGAAATGTAGGCATAATGAGAATACCGTCCTTCTCGTGCCACTCGCCTCTTATCCTTGTTATCCTTGCATTCTTATCTATCAGGGTCCTCGCGGCCAGTGCGCCAAGACACACAATAATGGACGGGTTTATCTTTCTTATCTGAGCATACAGATACGGGCTGCAGGCTTCAACTTCATCAGGATTAGGCATGCGATTCCCGGGAGGGCGACACTTGACTACATTGGTGATATAAACTTCGCCTCGGTCAAGACCGACAGACACCAAGATCCTATCGAGCAATTGCCCTGCAGCGCCGACGAAAGGCCTGCCTTGCTTGTCTTCCTCTCTGCCTGGCCCTTCACCTACGAACATAATCTTTGCGTCAGGGTTTCCTTCACCGAACACCACGTGCGTACAGGAAGCTCTTAATCGACACTTTTCACATTGATGAGATACTTCTCTTAGCGCCTCTAAGTTCAATCCTTTGTACATCTCCCCTGCCCTATCCCGCTCATTTCTATTTTCTTCCATGACTTGCTGCTTATTCTCATCGGCTTTATCTTGGGAAAGTTCAGGCCAAAGCATCCCCTGAACGTAGCTGGGCTCGCCATCTGCATACTGAGCCTGATCATTGCCATCATAACCGGTGTTTCCACTGTTATCAGCCGGTTTCAGACTTTCAGTCAGCATATCCAAGGAAAGTTGACGCCCATTGTTCGGCACAGTACTCGCCTCCTGCTAACTAGAGAGCTAAGATAAACCTGCTGCTAAAACCGTAATCACAGCCATCTGAAGCACTAACCGTAGGTTGCAAGATTCGCCTGGCTTTAAGCTTTTACCTTCGCTGATGACACTGAAAAATCCTCCTCAAATAGGATGTCAGGCCACGAATGGTGTTTGACATAAGCTGAGACATCACGTATACTATCTGTGTCCAACAATTTCTTCATACCACTAGCCTTGGTCGGGGCATGGCGCAGGTTGGTAGCGCGCTTGGTTCGGGACTAAGAGGTCGGCGGTTCAAGTCCGCCTGCCCCGACCATATTTATTCTATCTGCTTCCCGGCTTCGTAAGAGGCACCCGACCTTCCTTACACAGAAGGCATTCATCCGGATTCCAAGATCTTACCTCCATAGATAACACTTGACATTGCTTGGGGCCGAATTTGACAGCTCCGTTACTGCGATCAACGAGGACTCCGACACCTACAACTTCTGCACCGTGCTCCTTAACCAACTCTATGACTTCCTGTACAGAACCGCCTGTGGTAATCACATCTTCAACAACGAGCACACGTTGATTCGGATAGAGGTTGAATCCTCTTCTTAGAGCCATTTTGCCGTTTTCTCGTTCTGCAAATATTGCAGGGACTTGAAGCTGCCTTCCCACTTCATATGAGACTATAATGCCTCCCATTGCAGGCCCTACCACGACTTCTATACTGTCATCCCTGAACTTGCCTGCCAGATGACTTGCTAAAGCCTCTGTATAATGCGGGTATTTTAATACTTGAGCGCACTGAATGTAGTGGTCGCTGTGCCTACCTGACGTAAGTAAGAAGTGGCCGCTCATCAATGCCCCTGAGTCTCTAAAGATCCTGAGAGCTTCATCTCTGGTCAACATCCCTCTCACCTACCACTTCCTCGATTTCCTCTGCGATTAGCTTGGCTGCGGATACCGGATCAGCGGCCCGGGTTATGGCTCGCCCCACCACTATATAATCTGCTCCTCCCCGCACTGCTTCACCGGGTGTGGTAACCCGCCTTTGATCATGCTTTCCGGCCCAATGGGGACGGATTCCGGGCGTCACAAGTCTAAACTCAGGCCCACAGGCAGCCCTTATTGCCGTAGTCTCCAGCGGCGAGCATATTACTCCGCCTATCCCGGAATCCCGAGCGAGGCGTGCCCACCTGACTGCTGCGTCTTTTACGGACAGCCCTTTAATAAAAAGGTCGTCTTCTAAGATTTGTTGGTCTATGCTGGTTAGCACAGTAACCGCAAGTATTAGCGGGGGCTTAACACCTAAAGTCTCAGCTTCTTCTCTAACAGCTTCAGAAAGAGCAGAAAGCATCGCCCCACCGCCTGCAGCGTGGACAGTGAACATTGCACACCCTAGCCTCGTCATGACCCGTCCTGCTGAGGCTACTGTGTTCGGTATGTCGTGGAATTTCAGATCCACAAACACAGACCCTCCCAGGTCTTGAATGCGCTTTACAATCCCGGGACCGACTGCGGTATATAGCTCCATGCCGACCTTAAACACGCCTACGTGTCCTTGCAGCGTCTCCACTAGATCTATGGCTTCATCTTCTGTATTAACGTCAAGGGCCAAAATGATTCTGTCTTTTGCTTTCACAGCCCCGCCTCCTTTACATACCTATAAGCATCTCACCCTAGGAATCTAGCCTATGAGAAGTCAACTTATGAGAGACTAACCTATTCTGTATGCTCGCAAAAGTCCGTCAGCTTTTCTCATCTACCGAACTTCGCATTACTCCTAACCGCGGCTCCAATAACTTCATCTAGGCTTGTGTGGCCGTATCGTTCCATGTATTCGCAAATCCCTTCCTTTACGTCCAGGGCGAGCCTGGGATTTACGAAAGTGCCTGTCCCGATGGAGACAGCACTTGCCCCTACCAGGAGAAATTCGATGGCATCCTTCGCAGACAATATCCCTCCTCCGCCTAAGATCGGGATATCCACTGCCTGATATACTTGATAAACCATGCGAAGAGCTATAGGCTTTATAGCAGGGCCGGACAATCCTCCAAAGATATTTCTCAGGCGAGGACGTTTTGTCTCTATATCCACTGCCATCCCCAGCAAGGTGTTAATCATGGAGATAGCATCTGCACCTCCGGATTCCGCAGCCTTCGCTATGGCAACTATATCAGTGACATTAGGTGACAACTTAGGCATCACCGGAAGGCATGTCTTCTCCTTTACTGCGCGGACCACCTCAGAAACCATGTCAGGCGAAGTTCCCAGCTGCATGCCTCCCATTTCTACGTTGGGGCAAGATATATTGATTTCAATTCCTGCCACTCCAGGGGTTCCATCAAGAATTGAAGCAAGCTCCACATATTCACGCAAGGTCTTGCCTGCTATATTCACAATTACAACAGCGCCCAGCACTCGCAGTTTTGGGAGGTGTTCCGTCAAAAATACCTCTATACCCGGGTTTTCCAAGCCGATAGCATTCAGCATCCCGGAGGGAGTCTCTGCAATTCTTGGCGGGGGATTGCCGGGCCAGGGTTCTAATGTGGTTGCTTTGGTGATTATGGCTCCTATCTCATTGGGGTTTATCAATCCTTGATAATCAAACCCGTACCCGAAAGTGCCGGATGCCATAACAACCGGATTAGCAAGCCTTATTCCGCCCAGATTAACCTCAAGATTCATTCCTCTCCCCCTCCCCTGCTTCAAACTCCAACCGGTCTATAGAAAAGACCGGACCGTCACTACATACCTTTGCATAGCCTTCGTCAGTGCTCTTAAGTCTCACGGCACATCCCAGGCACGCCCCGACTCCGCAGGCCATATGCGATTCAAGTGACACTTCCCCGGGAATGCC
>FIZM01000137.1 GCA_900019985.1 uncultured Clostridia bacterium | reverse complement strand
TGACATGGAAGTTCCTCCAGTAAGTGAATAAAGTTGGGAAACAAGGAGATATTTCTTGTATTCGGCACCAGGTAAGATTTCCCTGCATGATATTGCATAAAATGTCAGGATGTGCTAACAGAATGGCGTGCATTGTTGGCAGGGACTGAGAGGGACTCCCAGAGAGTTCTACTGACAGAACGAATAAGGGAAGCTCTAGGAGATACTGGGGTTTTAGAGGGAGATGAAGAAGGGCAGGTTAACACAAGACCTGCCCGGGCCCGGGTCTCGCTATGCTACTCCTCTGAGCACGTGATCCGGATCATGGTATTCAAGGCCGAAGGCATCCGCAACTCCCCTGTGGGTGACCTTTCCCAGGTACGTGTTGAGGCCGGCCTTTAAGCTTTGATCCTTGCACAGTGCTGTCTTTACCCCTAAATCCGCAATCTCGAGAACGTACGGGAGGGTCGCATTGGTTAATGCAAACGTAGAAGTCCTCGGGAATGCACTGGGCATGTTTGACACTCCGTAATGGAGGATTCCGTCTACAAAATAGATCGGGTCAGAATGGGTGGTAGGGCGGATTGTCTCAATACATCCACCTTGGTCCACAGCTACATCAATAATGACTGCGCCTTTCTTCATGAGCTTCAGCATGTCTCTGGTAACCAGCTTAGGTGTTTTTGCTCCGGGTATCAGCACTGCTCCGATCACAAGATCCGCGCCGGCCAGTGCTTCCTCAATGTAAAGCCTGTTTGAATAAAGCACTGTGCAGTTCTTCGGGAGGACATGCGACAGGTACCTCATGCGGCTTGCAGATACCTCAAATACAGTCACCTGAGCACCTAATCCTGCAGCTTTCATCGCGGCGTCCGTTCCGACTGTCCCGCCGCCCAGCACCACGACACGGGCAGGCTCAACACCGGGTATGGCACCCATGAGCACACCGCGTCCACCGTGGACGCTGGACAGGTAGTATGCGCCTACATGCGCTGACATAGCGCCTGCCACTTCGCTCATGGGAGAAAGACACGGAAGGCTTCCGTCAGGAAGTTGGACTGTCTCATAGCCTATTCCGACAACGCCCGCTTCCATCACTGCTTCGGTCAAGGATCTGTCAGATGCCAGGTGGAGGTAAGTAAAAAGAGTCTGGCCATATCTCATAAAGCCGTATTCAGAAGGCAAAGGCTCCTTGATCTTCAAGATCAGCTCAGCCTTTGCCCATATCTCACTAGGATCAGATACAATCTCTGCTCCTGCACGGGCGTACTCGTCGTCCGATATTCCGCTGCCTATTCCTGCTCCCTGTTCAATGACGACCTTGTGCCCTTTGTCAACAAGAGCTGAGACTCCTGCCGGTACTATTGCTACTCTGTACTCAGAGTCTTTGATTTCTTTTGGGACTCCTACTATCAATACTACCAGCCTCCATCAGCGAACAACGCTCATCTTGTGTATTGCTCATACTATAGCAGGAAAGTCCGGAGTCGGCAAGAATTTTGGTAAGTGTACAGCGGGCTTTTGTGTTCGCATGGAAACATCTAAAGAGAGCGGGGCGTCCGACTTGAAGAGTTCGTTGTCTAAGGCGAGGAAAGTTATGGAGAAATGGTGCGGAACCGATCCCAAAAAGCACGCCTATCCAGGAGCTGTAGTCCTTGTGTCAAAGGAAGGGAAGGTTCTGATGCATGAAGCCTTCGGTTTCATGAGGCTGGGTCCTGATCCCGTCCCTATGTCCGCTGACTGCGTCTTCGACCTGGCATCCTTGACAAAGGTAGTCGCTACTACTTCGGCAGCACTTGTCCTCATTGACCAAGGAGAGATCGGCCTCGATGACCCACTTAAATACTTCGCACCTTGCCTTAACGATCACCCTCTGGGACACATGAAGATTCTCCACGCGCTCACCCATACCCTTGGACTGGCAGATTGGATGCCGCTTTTCAAGATAGGTGTCCAGCGCGACGATATCCCGAGTTTCATGGGATCTGTGAAACTCACCTGGCCGCCGGGAACCCGGGTGCAGTATTCATGTCCGGGATTTATCCTCTTGGGATGGGTGATTGAGAAGGTCTGTGGCATGAGGTTGGATGAGTTCACGCAAAAAGCGGTGTTTGAGCCTTTGGAAATGATGGACACGATGTTCTTGCCTCTGGATAGGCCTATTCCTGAAAGGATTCAAGGGAGAATCGTTCCCACTGAACCCAGGTCTGCGGCTTTGCGAGGCAGAGAGATAATGGACGCCTTTTCAAATCTTGCAGACGGAGCTTCGATGCCCGCCGGGAAGCCCGGTGGGGAGCACTTATCTGCGAATTGGACTCCTTATGATCTGATACAAGAATGGAATGGACGACACATTGGAGAAGACATCCCGTGCGGGGTAGTCCATGATGAGAACGCTGCATGGCTCTGGGGAGTAGCCGGAAATGCCGGGTTGTTCTCCACAGCCCGGGATCTCGCTAAGTTGGGAGAGATGTACTTAAATGGCGGGATGTATAACGGAAAGCAGGTCTTAAGCAGCGCGGCAATTCGCATCGCCCGGCAGGACCTTACAGGACACCTTCCTGGGAATGATCGGCGCGGCCTGGGTTGGCAGCTTGCAGTACCCGGCGGGCCGCTGGGCGACCTTGCTCCTTCCGGTTCTTTCGGACATACAGGCTTTACCGGCACAGTGATGTGGATAGATCCTACGCACGAGGTTGTTGTTGTGCTGCTTACTAACAGGCTGCAATTCACCAGAGCGAACCAGCATATCCTCAGGGTAAGAAGGCTTTTGGCAAACGCGGTATTTGCGGAGATCGCAAAAGCGTAAGGAGTGCCAGGTTTAGGCCTTCCATGCACTGCATGCAAAAGAAGGTAATCTGACAGGGCAATGGCGAAGATCATACCACTGCCCATGTTCTACGGTCACCGAGGGATCTCGTGAGGAGAGCTTATTTAATGAATTCTCCAAGGAGGGACGCGAACGTGGAACTTAAGTACATACCGGAACCCTACAAGATCAAAATGGTTGAGCCGATAACCCTCTTGCCGAAAGGGGAAAGGGCCGAAAGGATTAAGAAAGCCGGTTACAACACATTCTTGCTGCG
>FIZM01000136.1 GCA_900019985.1 uncultured Clostridia bacterium | reverse complement strand
GATGGCTGTGCGGAGCTGCCGGTTAACCACACTCGTATACCAATCAACACACCGAACATGAACGCTCATATTGAATCATTTCACTCAATTTTAGAAAGCGACTGCCTGTCTCGCCATGAGTTTCAGTCCTATGCTGAAGCCTACAAATGTGTCAGTGAGTTCATGGATTACTACAATCACCGGCGACGTCATGGCAGCCTAAAAAATAAAGCGCCCATGACATTTTACCGCAGTAATGTTGACCAGGAAGTCAAACCAACTATGATGGTTGCCTAAGAAAAGAGCAATCATGTGATAGTTGGAACATTAAGCAGATATTCTCCAAAGTTGGGGGGTCAAACCGTGATGATCCGGAATTAGGTGTCGGTGGCTCGGACACACGCGGGAAGAAATCGTGACTTGTTCAGTGGCATCAATACAACAGCGCAAGTCGGATAACGGGGATTCCCCATGTTAATCCGACAACTAGTGTGAGCAATGCGCTCTTTTCTTTGGTGCGCTTGTACATGTGCAGTGCCGATTCTTCCAAAGACCGGTCGACTCTTTTTCTGGATGCCAAGTCGCCTGAGGATAATCGCCGCCCCGCCCACATCGCGACCGGGTAGTGTTTTTGGTTTGGAGAGCTCTATGAAGCATAGTTACGTTCGTTGTCAAGCAAGAGCGGTAAGACGCGTTCCTTTGAGTTAGCGCGATTAGGCACTCGACGGGGAGCTCAATGGATGAACGCAAGCGGTATCGCTTTGGGAGTACTTGTCTCGGCCCTTGTTCTTATGATGAGTAAGCATATAGAGGGAGCATGAAAGATGAAGAAAAGGATATGGCTATGGAATCACTACGCTACAGGAATGGCGATTAGCAGGACGGGAAGGCATTACTGGTTTGCCAGGTTTCTGAAAGAAATGGGCTATGAGCCAGTCATCTTTTGTGCGAATACGTTTCACGGAAGTCATGATTCCGTTGTCGTACAAGATGGCAGGTACCACGAAGAGCTCGTGAGCGACATTCCTTTTGTCTTCGTGAAGACGACGGAGTATAAGGGGAATGGTATAGACCGCCTTATGAACGTAGGGTTGTTTTTCAGGAATCTTTTTCCTGTGGCTAAGGAGTACGCACGGAAGAAGGGCAGACCGGATGCAATTCTTGCATCAAGCGTCCATCCTTTGACTATGGTTGCAGGGATTCAAGTCGCGAGGAAGTTGAGTGTTCCTTGTATATGTGAAGTCCGGGATTTATGGCCAGAAAGCCTTGTAGCTTACAAAGGTATGAGCCGTGGGAACCCTTTGACTCAGGCTTTGTACCATGGTGAAAAATGGATTTACGCCAATGCGGATCTACTCATATTTACGATGGAAGGTGGGAAGGACTATATCATCGGTCACAAGTGGGACAAGGACAATGGAGGGCCGGTTGATCTTGACAAGGTGTATCACATAAACAACGGTATTGATTTGGAGGAGTTTGACATCAACCGCGAGGTTAACGTGTTCTCAGACCATGATCTGGATGACCCAGAGCTGTTCAAGTTTGTTTACGCCGGGAGTATTAGACCAGCCAATAACTTGGGTTTGATCCTGAGTGCTGCAAAGCATCTACCGCAGACCTTGAAGAACAAGATAAAGATTCTGATTTTTGGAGACGGTCTAGAAAGGGAGGCTCTTGAGGAAAGATGTTCTATAGAGGGCATTTCCAGTGTTGTCTTCAAGGGTCACGTATCTAAGAAGTACATCCCTTCTATATTGGAAAAGGCGAATGCCACAGTTCTGAACTACACCAACCATGATATCTGGAAGTATGGAGGAAGTCTGAACAAGCTGGCTGAGTACCTTGCAGCGGGCCGACCAGTGCTAAGCACAATACAGATGGGATACGACGTTATTTCCCGGTATCGAGCGGGAATAAGTGCGGAAAACCAGAAACCGGAAACCATAGCACAGGCCATGATGACCCTCGCGAGCTTAGAGCCTAACGAGTATCAGCAGATGTGTCAGAACGCCAGGAGAGCAGCTATGGAGTATGATGTGCGTGTCCTGCCCGAAGGCTTATCGATTGTCTTCAGGTTGTCTTGAGTTAAGCGGCATGCATAGTTAACTAGAGTGGCATCGACTGGCTCGGGAGATCGTGTGGTTGCGACATGTTTCTATTATATATAGAGAAAGGAGTTCTTGTGTTGCGGATCGTCACCGTTGTTGGCGCGAGGCCCCAGTTTATTAAGGCGGCGCCCATATCCACGCTTCTTAGGGAAAGGCATTTGGAAATCCTTGTTCACACCGGGCAACATTACGATCACAACATGTCGGAGCTCTTCTTTTCTGAACTCGGCATTCCCCTTCCTGACTATAATTTAGGTGTTGGAAGCGGAAGTCATGGACAGCAAACAGGGCGTATGCTCGAAAGGTTAGAAGAGGTCATGATAGTGGAGAAACCGGATGCAGTCCTTGTTTACGGTGATACGAATTCAACGCTGGCGGGAGCTCTAGCTGCTAGTAAACTCGGCATTCCGGTGCTTCATGTAGAGGCGGGTCTGAGGAGCTACAACAAATCAATGCCAGAGGAGCAGAACAGAGTCCTAACCGATCATCTCGCAACGTTACTGTTTTGCCCGACTCAGACCGCCGTGGAGAACCTAAGGCGGGAAGGCATTTCCGAAGGAGTCTGGTTTACAGGGGATGTTATGTATGATGCCGTGCTCAGATTTTCTGGTATGTCGCAAGAGCGTTATGGAGCCGCAGGGGGGCTGGATAGGATTATGGGAGGGGTTGCTTTCCAGGGCGGAAAAACAGAGCTGTCGGCGGGACAGTACTACTTAGCTACTATACACAGGGCGGAGAACGCCGATGACCCCCAAAGGCTCGAAGGGATTTTTGGCGCCTTTGGGATGCTAGATAAGCCCGTTGTTGTGCCCATGCACCCGCGCACAAGGAGAATTCTAGGAGAGAAGACTGCATCATTACCTCAAAACATTGTGGTTATTGAGCCAGTAGGGTATTTGCTAATGCTTTATCTAGTTGCCAACGCCTATATGGTGTTGACTGACTCGGGTGGTTTACAGAAAGAGGCCTATTTCTTACGAGTTCCTTGCACTACGCTGCGTAATGAAACCGAGTGGGTAGAAACACTTGAAAACGGATGGAATGTCTTGAGTGGAGTTGACAGTGACAGCATCGTGCGAAATGCGATGCGTCCGTTGCAGTGCGTAGGCTGTGATCAAAGGATGGCATTTGGGCAGGGGAATGCAGCTGAGATCATAATCCGAAGGATAGAGGAGAGGTTGGGGAGATGATGTTGAGCTTAAAGCGGAAGCTTGCTAGTAAAGAGGCTGTTCTGGGTGTCATCGGTCTTGGCTATGTTGGCCTCCCACTCGCTGTGGAAAAGGCCAAGGCTGGTTACAGAGTCATCGGCTTTGATGTTCAGGCGCGAAAGGTAGACATGGTAAACCAAGGCATCAACTACATAGGGGATGTGGTTGACGAAGATCTCGCTGAAAT
>FIZM01000135.1 GCA_900019985.1 uncultured Clostridia bacterium | reverse complement strand
CAGACTGTAGACAAAGTAGCAGATGCAAAAGTCATTTGCTACTTTTCTTTTTATTAAAAGTTTCCGTAGTCAAATGTTGCCCGCACCAAGAATCTATTGATATTTGAACACTTGTAAGGATATTTATGGTATAATTAATCATAGATATTATACGAGGTGTTTTGAAATGATGATCAAAAATGCAAAGGATAAAAGGGATCAAATTCAGTTTGTGTCAGCTTCTGCGTTAGTTCCTGAAGACCATCTTTTACGGGATATTGAAAGGGCAATCGACTTTTCCTTTATCTATGAGCTTGTTGAGGATAAATATTCAAAAGACCAGGGCCGACCAAGCCTTGATCCGGTTATGTTGATAAAGATACCTTTAATTCAGTATCTTTATGGGATTTCAAGTATGCGTCAGACAGTTAAGGATATTGAAGTCAATGCAGCATATCGCTGGTTTCTAGGATTAGATTTAACGGAGCCGGTACCTCATTTCAGCACCTTCGGAAAAAACTATACACGCCGATTCAAAGGAACGGATCTGTTTGAGCAGATATTCCAAAGAATCCTCGAAGAATGCTTTAACAGCAATTTGATAGATCCCTCGGTGATTTTTGTTGATGCCACTCATATTAAAGCCAGCGCCAATAAAAAGAAGTCAGTTAAGATCCTTGCAGAAGCCCAGGCGCTTCACTATGAAGCAGAACTTCTCAAGGAGATCAACGAGGATCGAGAAGCTCACGGCAAGAAACCTTTCGAAGATGATGACGATGATGACAAACCGGAAGGCAATAGCAAGAAAGAAATCGATCAAAGTACAACCGATCCCGAATCCGGAATGTTCCATAAGGGAGAACACAAGCGGGAATTTGCATACGTCTCCCAGACCGCCTGCGATAAAAATGGCTGGATACTGGGATATACCATTCATCCGGGGAATGAACATGACAGCAGAACCTTTAAAGATATCTACGAAGAAATCAAGTCCTATGAACCTGAGATGCTTGTAATGGATGCAGGCTACAAAACGCCAGCCATTGCGAGAATGCTTATCAAAGATCATGTAAAACCCTTGTTTCCCTACAAGCGTCCGATGACGAAAAAAGGATTCTTCAAAAAGTATGAATATGTATATGATGAATACTACGACTGTTACATCTGTCCCAATAATCAGATATTAAAATATTCAACAACCAACCGTGATGGCTATCGGGAATACAAGAGCAATGGGAATATCTGCGCCGAGTGTCCATACCTTTTGAGCTGCACAGAAAGCAAAAATCACGTGAAAGTTGTTACAAGACATATATGGGAAGACTACCTTGAGACCTGTGAAGATATCCGCCACACGCTTGGGATGAAAGAGTGGTATGATCGACGGAGAGAAACGATCGAAAGAGTCTTTGGAACAGCCAAGGAATATCACGGCATGAGATACACAAGATATACAGGAAAAGCCCTGATGGAAATGAAGGTAGGGCTTACTTTCGCTTGCATAAATCTTAAAAAACTAGCCAAGATGAAGAAAAGGCTGGGCCTATTAACTGGTCCAATTAGCTCTAATCTTTCAAATTCAGTTGATAAATTAATATTTTTGATGAAA
>FIZM01000134.1:179-3503 GCA_900019985.1 uncultured Clostridia bacterium | reverse complement strand
CTGGGCCATCCTGTGACACGGGCTGCGATCTTTGAACCTATGATTCCTACGATTATCCCCATTACGCCGCCGACTATGCTCAAGGCAATCGATTCAACAAGAAATTGCAGCAAGATATCAATGATTCGTGCGCCGACAGACTTTCGCAGTCCGATTTCGCGTGTCCGTTCAGTTACAGATACGAGCATTATGTTCATGACGCCAATCCCGCCGACGACAAGTGAGACCCCGGCGATCCCGGCAAGGAGAACAGTGAACACCCGAGTAACGTCTTGAGCTGCTTCTATCACATCAGCCTGGTTGTTTATGACAAAGGCATCGGGACTGCCCAGACGGGCCGTTAAGACTGCTACCAGCTCATCATTGGCAGCGCTCATGGATCTCGCATCACGTGCCTGGACGTATATCGTCCGTACATATTTTGTCCCTAGGATACGCTTCTGAGCAGTTGTTATAGGCACATACACGGTGTCGTCTATGTTCGTCATTCCGCTTTGGCCTTTCCTTTCCATGACTCCTATAACCAAGAGTCGAGTCTCACCGACTTTGATTTCCTTTCCTATTAGGCTCTGGTCAGGGGAAAGGTCATCTACTATGCCTTGGCCTACAACAGCTACTTTGTTTGCTGAGCGTACATCTTCGCTTGTAAAGAACGTACCCTCAGCCACGTTGAAAGCACGTGCTGACAGATAGTCAGGTGTTGTCGCAACGAGCTGTGTTTGCATACTGGCTGTTCCATGTTTTACTTGCACACGGCTTGAGATTTCCGGGGCAACTGCGGAAACGGAAGGACACTCGTCGCGGATAGCGTCTACATCATCCAGGGTGAGGACATCCATGCTTCCGAACGCGCCAAATGTTCGTACGCCGGGCTCTCTCATTCTTCCGGGTGTAACAATAAGAAGGTTGGAGCCCAGCCTCTGAATCTGAGATGACACTCGGCGACTGGCACCTTCTCCGATTGCTACCATAATGACGACTGCAGCAACTCCTATGATTATGCCCAGCATAGTCAGGGCGGACCGCATTCTGTTGCTTCTAATGCTTTTAAATGCAACTTTGATACACTCAAGTAGGTTCATCCTGCTTGCACCTCTCCGGAGGCCTCTTTTCGGAGGCCTACAACCGGGCTGCCTCTCGAAGTACTGTTCTTCATGGTTAACTCTTACCTAATGACTACGGCTCTGCCAGGCTGGATCATTTGCGGCGCGGCTCCCCCGGGAACGAATTGCATTACCGAGTTTTGCCCTCTTTCTCGGGCGCGATCAGAGACAGTCCTTGCAGCACCTGTCATAGGACTTGGGATTGCCACCACCTCGCCGGGTTCGAGGCCGGAAATGACTTCGGTGAACGTCCCGTCAGATATTCCGACTTCAATTGGTTTGAAAGAAGGCTCGTTGTTTTCATCAAGGACACGGGCCATTACAAGCCCCCTGAAGCTTTCAAGGGCTGCATTGGGAATGACGAGGATATTGGACCGCTCTTCAACGATGATGTCTACATCAGCGGTCATACCGGATTTTAATGCTCCTGTCTCATCTGTGACTTGCACTGTGACTTCGAAGTATACTACTCCGCCGATTACTTTGCCCTGTTCAGCAACGGTATCCACAACACCTCTGAATACCCTTCCCGGGATAGATTCTACGATAACATCTGCCGCCTGGCCTACTTTGACGCTATGGACATCTGTTTCATCCACGTTTGCCAGGACTGTTAAGTGTTTCAGATCTGTAACGACTGCAAGGACATTAGACGGTCCTGCAGCTTGCCCAATTTGTGCTGAGACTTCGGTTATTGTCCCGTCTATGGGCGAGAAGACATTTGTAAAGCTTACGTTGCGCTCTGCTGCGCTGACAGCGTTTCTTGCCTGGGCCACCTGTGCCCGGGCTGTAAGGAGCTGCTGCTCAACATTGAGGGATCGTTCGTTTTCCTCAGCTATCTTCAAATTTATTTCAGCCTGGGCTACTGCTGCTCGAGCTGCGGCCAGCTCCACCGGGTCAGGGTCTGCCAGCAAAAGATCGCGCTTCTGCTCCTGAGCTTTGAGGGATTCAACAGCGGTCAGGTACTTGCTTTCCGCATTTTCCAGCTGCTGACGGGTTACTGCTCCTTGCTCATACAGGACTTTGTACCGGTTGTATTCGTTTTCTGCACTCTCGAGGCTGAGTTGCGCTTGCCGGACTTGTGTCTCGGCCTGATCTATGTCCTGAGGCTTTGCGCCTTCTGTAAGTTGTGCCAGCTTGGCTTCTGCATTCAGAAGGTTAACCTTTGCCTGCTCCACTTGGAGCCTGGCTTGAGTCGGTGCGATGCGCGCCTGGGTTTCTGCCTCCTGGAGTTTTGCTTCAGCAATGGCCAGGTTGTATCTGGCCTCTTCGAGACGTTCCAGTGTGTCTTGTTTGTCTAGGGCAACCAGGAGCTGTCCTTCTTTTACAACGTCTCCCACTTTCACAAAGACTTCAGTTACCGTCGAGTTAATCTTGGGCGTAACCTGGTATGTAATCCCTGGCTTCACTGCGCCTGAAGACGCAATCTTCTTCGTGATCGAGCCATGCATCACGGGAACCTGCTGGTACAGAACTCGTGACTCTGCGGCTTTTCGATTCTCTACGATCTGCTGATACCGCATGTATCCTGCTACCGCTACCGCGCACAGCAGAAATGCAACAAGAATTGTGCGCCACGGGCGTCTCCGGTTCTTGGGACTTGCTGCTGTGCTTTCGCCTTTCATTTCGTCCACCCCTCAGTGCCAAGCAGGCCAATGGCTTTTTCAAGGCGTGCTTGGGCAAGGTAGTAATCAAATAAGGCATCGACGACTCCTGACTCTGCCTGAGACAGGGATTGGGCGGCGTCGATGACTTCTGTTACCACTGCTACGCCCATTTCGAAGCGGGCTTCCGTCACTTCTAAGAAGTCTTTGGCTTCAAGGACTGTCTTGCGAGCAAGTTCAAGGTTTATGCGCGCGTGTTTCACTGTGGTTGACGCTTGGTAAACTTCTTCGATTATTGCCTGCCTCTGGCGGTCTCTTGCAATCTCTTGAGCCTTGAGACTGAGTTCTGCCTGTTTCAGCTTTTCCTCAGCAACTCCTCCGTCCCAGAGAGAAAACGCTACATTAAATCCCACAGAATTCTGTAGAGACGTAGCTCCTTGCGAGAAGTCTCTGTCAGGACTTTGTCCTGAAGATCCTCTGCTGCTTAGCGACATATTCCAGCCGGCGTCGCCTGTGGAAAGGTTGAGTGAAGCAGACGCTGAAAACGAACTTACATCTTGATGAGAGTAATTCGCGTAGAGGTTTACAGAAGGCTTCAGGGATCTTTTGACCGTTTC
>FIZM01000134.1:0-161 GCA_900019985.1 uncultured Clostridia bacterium | reverse complement strand
TCTGTAAGCCGGAATTCTGTTTCAGGGGGAAAGCCTAACATCAGGGCAAACGAACGCTTTGCGCTTGCCAGGGAATCCTCGGCCTTCATGAGATTGAACTTCGCTTGATCCAGTTGATTTTGGGTTCTCATGAGATCAAGCTGAGTAGCCAAACCTAAATC
>FIZM01000133.1 GCA_900019985.1 uncultured Clostridia bacterium | reverse complement strand
CGGATTATTCAGTTCCCGAGCTTGAAAAGGCAGTGGAGAAAAGCAGACGTTTTCCTGAGGAATTTACGAAGGTGCTGAGCGGCCAATGCCACTTGTTGAATTCATCGAGATTTCTTAAGACAAGTGAAATAGATGGCATACACTTAGACCCGGAAAGTCATGCTATATTGGGTAAAGAGGTAGCCAGATATATGAAGGAGCATATATTTGATAGCTAATCCGGATCGATAATGACTCTCTAATTTCTTCATTGCTGTACTCCTGCTCACTTTGTGGTAAGTCGTGGATGCTATGACCTGGATTTGCTGGATCGGCGCTATATGGGAGGGAGAAGGGCGAGAATCAACCTGATTACATTATCCTATCAGCTTCAGCAACTCTGCGATTACCCGGGCGGGATCTCTGTTTACCCTCGGAACGGATTCCCAGAGCTCGTCATAATAGCGATAGAAAGCTTCTACAACAGTTGGTTCTGAGACTGCTGCGGCATACGGCAGTTCTTTTGACCAAGCGAATACCATATCCGAATCTCGAAGCCATAGACTAACGGGCGATCCCCCGAGTGTGGAGAAAAAGGCTACTTTTAGCCCTTCATTGATTCGTAGGCTTTCTATCAGCTCATGGACGTGCTGAATCATGTCCTCTCTGGACACCAGAACGGGCCGACCGGTTATGTCTGTCAGCTCTTCACATAAGACTTGAGAGGCTTGTAATGCCTTCCGGAGACTGTCAAGATTGCACAAAAGCCTGAAAGTCCGGGAGAAGTCAACTGCTACTTGCCGGTGGTATTCCTGACACTCCTTTAGCAGATGATCCTCTAAGTTATTTCTAGCCAGGATACCGGTGAGCAGGTCCTTGGATATAGTCAGAAATGAAAGCGGTTCCCAAATCAGATAAGCGGTTTCCCCAGTATGTATTGTCCCGGTGGTCTTTCCCAACATGCGCTTCATTTTCGTTTTCGGACAGACTTCTATCAGAGGGTGGCAATCACATAGGTAGGTAGAAAACATCCATTGACACTGCTTTATGGTTGCGGGATCACGAAACACGGCTGTATAGCGGTGATCCTTAGGATTGGGTGACGACATACCGGTGATGACTAGATCGTTCTCAAGGATGAAGAGGGTTGCTTGAAAAGGGGAATTTGAATACTTGGGAAAGAACCATGATTCAATTCCACCTGTCAGATGGAGAGGAAGCCAGTGACGAATGATACTATTCAGGCGGTTAACATTGCGATCTACCCAGTGGATGATCTTGATTTTGTGTTTCTTCTTTAGTAACTGAATGAGTCGATCCTGCCATACTGCCAAGAAATCTCTATCTTCTATTAGCCATGCCATATCTTCCTGGCTCATCAAGTATAATTGCTGTCCCTGGGGGAGGGTTAATATGTAGTCCAGAAATCGAAGCACTGCTTCTCTTCTACCGTCATTGCCCAGATAGACCGTATAAGAAGCATCATGGGAGTAACGACTGTGGTTAATCGAATGGCCCAATGCAGTGACGGGAAGCGGTCTTGGATCAGTCAGCCACCGGCATAACCAACTCAGGAGTTCTTCTTGGTTATCCCAATCCTCCTTAGATCCATAAGCCTTGAGAATCTCTCTTAATGGAGGCGAGCAATCGTAGGCTATAAAGTATTCAGCTATCTTGAGTAAATGAATTGAACGATAAGACAGTAGCCGATGATTGTTTCTCCACTTGCTTATCAAGGAAGGATCGACATGAATGGCAGCCGCCATTTGTCTACCGGTTATGCCCATGGCGTCCATGAGAAAGTCCAGACGTGAATTATAGGCTTGCACTCTCTATCTCCCCCACTTAAGACAAACAAAGCATATCAAAACTGGCAATAATTTGTCAATGGCAATTCCTTGACAAATCCATGGGTATTGTGGTCATTAGAGCTTCCCGGTGATAGCCTAGGATCACAAAGGCGCTCTTTGTAGGGACTTATACGATGCATAAGGATATTTAGAAACGGAGGTATCGCTCATGTTGAAAAGACAAGCTGCAGTTACACTCTTATTGGTTTTTGTGGGAGTTCTGTGTGTGAATAATGTTCAAGCACAGAGTTTCAAACAGTGGGCGGTAGATGCGACTGCTACCAGTGAGTACACAAGCACCCGATTTTCGGCAGCACAAATGGTGGGGGCCCCTGATACGTACCCCGACTACGGTGATATCGAAACAGCCTGGGCACCGGCTTATTGGGACCTGGATGGTGTCAGGGCAGAGTTAAGGTATGCCGAAGCTGTTATTGTAGAAGAAATTGAGATATATGAAACGTGTAACCCGAGTGCCATCACCAGGGTAGAGCTGGTGGACGAAGCAGGCTTCTCCTATGAAGTGTGGAGAGGTGATACATGGGTTGCTCCTAAGGAATCCCGGATCTTTCGTATACGCAATACGAAAGTGAAAACCCCGGTGAATCGAGTGCGCCTGTATCTTGATTGCAGCAAAGTGGAGGGTTGGAACGAAATCGATGCAGTGGGCATCACGGGTACAAGGCTTTCCCAAGGTACCAGGCCTACTCAGACAGCGCCTTCCTTTGATAGTCCCTTGACTGAGCTCGACGCCCTCTTAACTAGACTGGAAGGAGCGATTAAGCAAGCTACTGAAAGGAACTCAGCTAACCCGACTTTCCTAAAAGATCTGGAAAGCACTCTCAGGGAATTGCAGTCTATAAGCAATAAGCTCCATGGAGAACTAGGCTCCTCGACCAGCGAGTGGGGTGACTATTGAGTCAAAACGTCACTTTAGTCCCACTGTTTTTTATAGGGAATGTTAGGTGCCAAATGACAGCCGGAAAGAGGCATCTATAGCAGAAAGGAGCAGACTGACGTTGCTCATAGTGCGAAACAGGTATAGCCGCGTTGTTGCTTTGACGGTGATAGCAGTATTGCTAATCGCCTTGACCAGTAATGATTATTCATTTGCTTCGAGAAACCCTCTTGTCGATGAACTGGATGATACCGTGAATATGTTAGCCTTGATTATCCAGAAGGCGGAGAAATCGAAAGGCGCCCATCCAGCTTTCTTGGTGGATCTAAAGGAGATTCTAGCAGGTTTAGAGGCACTTCCCGAGTCTTTTGATGAATTCGCAGCTTCAAAGGTAGAGACCTCTACAGCAAAAGAGATTAGGGTGGAAGCTTCCACACAAACTAGTAAGAAAGCCGGCGGTAATTCTTGGTTCGGCGCTTTGTTGAAAGTAGTGGAAGAGGTAATCTCATTGCCTGATGTTATCGGGGAGTTGGGTTCTGCCATCAAAGAGATTACCACCAAGCCTGATGCTCAACCGGATACTGAAGTACAGTCTGTACCGGCAGCACCGGCCACACCGGCAGGATCTGCGTCACATTCGATGACTGCAAATGACAGGATATCGACGACTACCGGTACCGATCAGCCTACTGCGGCTTCAACCGGAGCTCAGGCCGAAGACAACTTCTTAGCTGATCCGACTGAGGTGGAAAAAGTCAGCAGTAATTACGCCAAAAACACTAATGCCCAATCTGTTGTCCTGGAGAGCCTGATAGCGCAAGGGTCAAAAGCCATCTATGAGATCATCCCTTATCTTGAAAGTGATGATTCCCGTGTTGTTGATAAAATAATCGAGGCCTTGGAGACTATGGGCTCAGGAGCTGCACCTGCCGTGCCGGCTTTAGCCGCAAAGCTCTCTACTATTGACAGCAACAGCAAATCCATTATCCAGCTGTTGGCCGAGTTAGGGTCGTCTGCCCAAGCAGCTGTACCCGCACTGGTCCACCTATTAGACAATAAAGACCTGGCAGCTCCAGCTCTGGCAGCCTTAGTTGCTATAGACAGTAATCCTGAACCTTGGGCATACCCACAGCTTATTTCATGTCTGGACCTATCGCAGAACTCCGGTGGCAGAGATGCTGAGATTATATTGACCCGCTGTGGGGAAGAGGCAGTACCTGCCTTAATCGATGCTTCTAAGACCGGTAAACTTTCTATTCGAACACAGTCTATCTACACACTCGGTCAGATGAAGTTCCGGGGCTTAGCAGCTGTGGAGTACTTGAAGAGGGCTAGCCTGGACCGCGACGCACAAGTCCGCAGAGAGGCAATTAGGGCTCTCTCTAAGATAGATCCAACTGACCATGATATTGCCTATACTATTGCAGCAGCCCTTATGGATGATGACGAAGAGGTTGTAGTTGCAGCAGCACTCGGTATGGCTCTGATGATAAACCCTCCCGATGAGTTGCTGGATGACTTACTCTCTGCGCTAAAGACCTATCAGGCTAACGAACGGGTTGCAAGCCGCTTAGCAAGAGCTATTGGAGTCTATGGGCCGAAAGCTGTACCAACACTCATAAATATAGTAGAGCACGATCTACCTGGAAAAGAATATGCAATTTCAACCTTGGGCGAAATTGGCCCTCAGGCTGATGCTGCCACTACACTTTTGATGAGTATATACAAAGACTCCGACCCTGATTTGCAGGAGGCTGTTGTGACCGCCTTAGGAGGTATTGGCAATGACCGAAGCTTCGATCTGCTTTGCCATGCTTATCATTCAGGTAGTAAGACTGCTGTTAAGGTAGCGGCTCTCTATGCTATCAGTAAGTTTTCTTCTGAGGCTTCCACTGAAGTCTTGCTGGAAGCCTTGAATTCAGGTAGCTCCTGGATTTTTGAAACAGCGGTGGCCGGATTGTCTCAAAAGGGTGAATCTGTCATTGAGCCTTTATGTGAGATGCTCCACGCGCAAGAGCCTAAGATGCGATTTGTGGCGATAGCCACCTTAGGTGAAATGGGTATTCGGGCGACACCTGCTCTACCCTACATGGAGAAGTTGATTGAAGAGGATCCTGATGAGCGGATACGCTCTGTAGCCGAGGAGGGCATGAACCGGATAATCACTTTGGCCAATATGGATTTGCCTCTGGTTCAATTGCCGGATTATAAGGATATCAACGAACTGTGCGAGCTTGACTGGGAAATGGCTGTGCTAGCCACCATGGAGCTGATGCGCAGCATTCTAGGGGAAATGAGTCCTGAAGAAACTAACCTTTTTGAAAAGAAGTGGGAACCTTTCTTCCGATATCCAAGTCAAGACATGGTGGACTATCTGAAGCAACTCAATCCTCTACTTATGAAGTTCTCTGCTTTGCGTGCTGCTTTCGTAGAAGCAGCCTATGGCTATGAAGGCGCTATAATTGACGCTTCAACCGCACAAGACTTTGGAGCCGAGGCTGAATTAGAGGCTGCTCTATACACCGCAGAGCACAACATGACCTTGATTCACATGCTGCAAAGGGAAATGGCAATCGTGGCCAAGGAAATAGATGAGTTAGGACCCTTACCTGATCCCGAGGAATTACAGGCACGGGCGCGTCGACGTCTGCAAAACGCCTTAACCGTAACGAATACGGAGGATCTGGATCAACTGGCACGGGAGAGTTGGCAAGGAGGGTCTTACTGGGTCCTGGTTTCTTTAGAATCTGATACTGTGTCCACGATCTCCGGTATAGGAACCCTTACTCTTTCCTCCGCACCTCCGGGAAAAATGGAGAGCCCAAGCAGTATTGTGGAAGGTGCAGCCTCCGGTTCTGAAATGGGTATTGGAGGAGATTTCAATGGGTTTGAAAGCAGTGGCTCTGTAAGCTGGACTCCTTTGCCTCGCTTACTTCCTGAGGACACCGGGTTTCGGTTCCCCATGAAAGTGAAGGCCAACTTTAGTACGGATAAGCCTGATCACGAATGGTTAATGACTGAAACCGGGTTGGCCATTTCTGACGGAGGGGAGCCTAACTGGCGTGTTTGGGCTGCTAGTTCCACTAAACCAATATCAGCGGACGAAGAAATTAATCTTAACCATTACGTGTGGCGGTATGAGCGGGAGGAAACCGGCTTGGACGCTGTGAATATTGTCGTCAAAGTTCAGGTGCCCGGTGCTATGGGGGTCTTCAACCACACTTATGAGTTGCAGGAATTGGACTCGGAGCAAGTGCAAGCATTGGTACAATCGGCTGAGGACGAAAAAGAAAAACAGAAGGCTCAGATTGCCATGGCAGAAGAGGAATTCGCCGAACAATATGAGGCAGCTCACCAACGCCTTAGTGCGGTGGCTTTCCAAAGAGAACAAGCCGAGTATTTCAAGGAACAAATGCAGCACCTGCGTAAGAGTCTGCAGACTGCCACAGATCCGCAGGCAGTAGAAAGCCTCACCTGGCAACTGATGGTCACCGAGGCCAATCACCAAGGTGCACTCGATGAGATTACCTTTGCTGAAACCGGGGAGTGGACGAGAACCCCTACAACATATGACAGCTACGTCAGCTTACGTATGGCTGAGCAAAGTCGGGAATTGGCAGATGAATTCGCTGAGAGGACACGTATACTGAATGCAATTCCCAGGCAATTAGCTTTGGCGCCGTCGGATCTCAGAGAGACTTTGACCCGATTCGTTGACCGGAACCTAAATGTAGGGGATCTTAAGCAAATGCGGGATGTAGCACGCATCGTCTCTGACCGAGTACAGGCCCACTGGGAAGGAGAAGCTGCCCATAATTCAGAGATAGCTGCCATTCAGGACGAGAATATCTTCTGGGCGCAAAGCATCAAAATGGGGGCAGGGATGCTCATCACCGGTGGAGCAAGCTCCGCAGTCACAGCTCTGGGTGGATCCGCAAAAGCTGTGGCCATGGCGCCTACAGCCACCAAACTGCTTTACGGGGGAACAACAGGCTATTTTGAAGGCGGCCCCAAAGAAGCAGTAAAACAGACTATAGCTTGGTCGCACCAAGTGGGTGGGCTTGCAATTGAAGCTTACGAAGGGTTTGAGGCAGGCTCTAAAGAAGGTCTGGGTAAAGGATTGAGTGAAGCTGCCTGGAGAGCAGGTCAAGCTTATGTTATGGATAAAGTCATAGACTACGGAACACATTTGGCCGGTAGGGCCATTAGCGCGACATTTGACAAACCGAAACCTTCCGTGCACCAGCAATTCGATGCTGCCAAATATCGAGAAGATATCGACAATGCCAAAAACCTAGTCAAGCACTGGCAGGATAAGCAATGGGAGCTTTCCACACTTACGGCTTCAGGAGTTCCCAGCGCCAAAGCGCAACAGGTCAGCAATGAACTGACACAACTGGTTTCGTCGATTAATTCATCGTACCATGCCAAATGGCTGCTTAAACACCAATCACCTCCTCATGTTCAGGCCTTGTTCAACAATCGCCTAAATGACATCTATAGTAACACTATGCCTGACTTCTACGGTCAATTGAAGACTATGGGCTACGACACCACTAACTTGCGCTTTTGCACTATGCGTAATGCCTCCAATGTCGGCAGCGTAGGTATGGATCTGGACTTAGCTTTGGATGAGACTTCAAGGGTGATTATTTCAAAGAACGGAGAACAGGTAAGCCGCTTCGTATTCATGGATGATGCTCAAAAAGCCTGGAACCGGGCGTACATGCAAAACACAGGTTATAGTGCCGTACAATCTGATATTCTCATTACCACCGGAGCACATCGCGAAGCTTTTGCTGATACGGCCCTACTTAGCAAGAACATTGACTTCGGTGCCATTAAGTCCGGCCATATCCAACAGGCAGGCGATGTCTTCAGGACCAAGGTGCAACACAGCCTGCAATCCGGTACATCAGAGATAGGCAGAACTCAAGCTGTCTGTCGAGATATTGAAAAAGAGATGCGGACCAAAGTCTTGCCTTACATGGAGTATAGGATCAAGCAAGAAGCTTTGCGAGGGAATCGAGTCAATGTTACCAAACTCCAAGAGACGAATGTCTATTGGAAGAAGGTCTACGAAAAGGTAAATACCATCGGACGGCAAGAGACCAATCCCTATAAGATTTGGCAAATGCAACGAGAGCTGGAGACAATGACCGGCCACAAAACCCATCAGGTCATGGAGCAATTAGCCGGTCATTTCGAGACATTGGGCAAATTCTATCAGTAGACTTCCCCTCGACGATATACTAAACCCCTAAGCTTCGAAAATGGAGATTAGGGGTTTAGTGCTTTGCACACAACATACTGAAGCTCTTTATATCCGGTCCACCGGCTATGCCCTTTCTGTTCCGTTAGTATCATAAACTGGAAGGACAATTACTGTAGCAGGTTGAAACTATCCCTGACGGGTAAATTACTCTGTCTATTCCAGTGGTATTGTCGTTCTGCCAGTGTGGTCCGAATAACGAGCATCAATGATACTTCAGACCTAGTATTACGCACTGAAGTGTTTGTGGAGGAGGTCTCTATGAGTCATGTTCTGTCACATGTGTGGTTCTCTAGTCCGGGACGGGGAGGAGTCATGTCATCTCTGTGGACACCGTTACGAGAAGAACTGCGGGGAACCATTGGATTCAGATGACATGTCACATACAAGCATCTCAAATGATACGGAGTATCCCACGCCCAAGACACGCCCTAAACCCAAGAAGGACTGGTCAAACATACTAAGAACCCTGGACCTCATTGTCGACGACCCGTCCATATCGGAAACTGCGAAGATTCGCGTGATAATAAACCTTACGGCCTTGACGTGTGCTATTCTGGCGGCTCAGCCTATCCCCTTTGCTGATTTCTTCGTGTTGACACCGATACAGGTTGCTATGGTTACCACAATGAGCCGCGTAATGGGAATGCCTGTGGGGAAGCACGGCGCAGGAGAAGTGATTGCATCTGTAGCGGGTGTTGTTGGATGGGGGCTAATGGCCCAGCAGACAATCCTAGGCTTGTACAAGACCGTAATACCTTATGCCGGCGCATTGACGACTATCCCCTTGGTGTACAGCGCAACTGTGGGGTTAGGGTACGCAGCCAAAGCAATTTTGGATGCTCGCAGGAGCGATCAGACTATCACTAAAGAGCAAGTGCAGAAGATTCGTATGGAAGCCGAGAATAGGGCAAAAAGTGAGAAGAAAGATTGGTCACTCAACGCAATCAAAGAAGAGTACCAAAATATTATTAGCAATATGCAGGAATACAGCCAGTATCAATCTGAGCTCAAGGCCAGTAAGATACAAGCCCTCAAGAATGAACTTGAGAAATTTGCAGGGGAAAAGGAGTCTGAGTCAAGTTCTGGTGGGTACTGATTCATTTTCCCTCGAAAGTTAGCTATGTGTACC
>FIZM01000132.1 GCA_900019985.1 uncultured Clostridia bacterium | reverse complement strand
AGAAACGGAGGCATGAGTTTCGCGCGGCCTTCTTCGTCTGCCAACTGGTACTCTAACTCCTCTGCTTACCTATGTAGTTGGCCATAAACACATTAAACCCTAATGATACAATAAGGGCAACACCAAGGAGAACCACAGCTACTCTCCTCATTCGGCCCCACTCTCCTTGATTTGCTTTTAGGGAACCCGTGCTTCATTTTCTACGACACCTTATTGCACTAATCTCCGGAGCCGTTCACTGTGAATAGATTAGCTTATCTTATCCCTTGCTCAGCTCTTACCTTTCGTCACTTGGCTTTGATCTTCTCAATCTCCACTTTGAGACTCTCAATTTCCCGTCTCAAAGCGGCCAACTGACTATAAGCACTTATAGCGAAAACAAACGCTATCGGGGCCAGTAATCCCACATACTCCATTTCACATCCCCCTTCCCTTATATGGTGATTTCATCTGACTGAGGATTAAAGCTTATGGAATAATATGTTATCAATTGGGGGCATTAACCCACGTAACACTGCCGTCATCCTCAAATCTTAGGTGAGTGACAGAAGCGTTTCCGGGAAGAAAACCCTCCCACTCTGCAATAGGCGTGTCCGTAATAACGCAAAGGATGATTGCGATGACTCCCCCGTGAGTGGAGACCAACACCGTCTTTCCTCTATTCTCAGATACAATCCTTTCCAGGGCATTCAATACTCTATCTCTGAATGCGTTCCCCGACTCTCCCGGAAACTCCTGGCCCTCCAGATACAGCTTGGTGTAGTCGGTAATCACAACAGGCGGGCCTGAAGGCTGGGCATAGTCTTGGTCTCGCGACCATTTCTTGTAGATCTCAAAGAACTCCGGATTAGATACGAGCTCGGAACCGGACAAACCGGTGAGTATGCGAATGCTGGCTTCTCTGAGATCAGGTTCAAACCTAATCTCGAAAGGGCTAATAGAAAGGTGCTTAGCTAGAATCTCGGCACTCTGCTTTGTCCGGTTCAGCGGGCTGGAGTATATTACGTCAACATCCAGCCCTACCTCCTCTTCCCAAGAAGCACCCAATCCTCCAACCTCACGCAGGCCAACATGATTCAAAGTAACGTCCGCCCATCCTTGCAGCAAATCCAGTGCATTCCAATCTGTCTGCCTATGTCGTGCCAAGAGCACTGTGGTGCCGGATGCTGTCTCTCCTACCCCCTATATCAGCAAAAGCGGGACCACAAAAACCAATAATACAGCAACGACTAGGAAGTTGTTCCTCTTGAACACTTGCATACTTCCTCCTTTTGAATGAATGTCGCCATCACCGTAATACCTTGGCCGTGATATTTTATGGAGAATACTTGGCTACTCGGAAAAATTATCCTGCAGCGTTCTTAGGCATCGCATTTGACGCTTTCATTCTCTCATTGAGTTGTCAGGTTGGATCCTGCGTTTCCCTCATCTCCTTGTCTCGGAGGTAAGCTCTGTAAAAGCCATACCGGAAAGAGTTGAGCTCTGCTAAAGATCATGGACCGCCAAATACCGTGCTCAGTCTATGGGAACCCAGATCTCGCAACCGCACTCATCCGGGTAGTACTCAAAATCCTCTGTACCTGCATGAGAATACCCTGCTTCAGGCATCCAGGTTTTGATCAGGAAATCCCACGCGTCATGGATTGCATGTACATCCAAAACCGTCTTGACAACCGCATAAAGGGCTGCGGGCATACTAACTTGCACCATATCTTCGGGTATATCTTTGGGCTCGCTCACGCTGACCCCGATAACATAGGTGAATTCGCCTGACTTGCAGTTGAAGTCTGTGCAAACACCATAAATCCCCCTGCCCTGGCTTTCGCCGGCAATTTTCAGGAGCATGTCAGGGCCGCCCAATTCGAAAAACCTGTCCCAGAATGCAGGCACTTCCAATCTGGATCGTTCAGTATTCGTAACGAGCGGATATCCGATTACGTAGAAAGCATCTCGAGGATGTATACAGACAGAAGGTTGAGAAGACGACGAATAAGCCTCTTTCAACTTCTCTACTCGCTTGTTTATGTGGCCCAAATGCTCTTCCACACTGAGCCTGGGATCTCGCAATTCCCCCCATTGTCTGCCCATTGTCTGCAGGGTAATGCAGCACAGCCTCCGCATGAGGTCAGGCCTCTGTCTCTCGCACACTGATACAGTTCGCATACTGACTTGCCAATGTCACTAACCCAA
>FIZM01000131.1 GCA_900019985.1 uncultured Clostridia bacterium | reverse complement strand
TCTGGCACCTTTTGCATTCATTGGTACACTTCCCGTGCTTACATTCGTGAAACGAGAAGGACTTACCTCACTAGTATAGAAATCACATTAACGGCGAGGCATGCTAGTTAAACAAATAGGTGGCCGTGCGTGGTATTGGCTGTTGCTTGCTTCGATCCGTTGGACGGGATTTCTGGGCAGGAGCGAATCGTGAAGTGGTTTGAACCCGGACATCGNNNCGCTGGAACTACATAGGACTCATAGGGGCAAAATAGAAGTTATCAGTAAAGTGCCTGTTCTAAACAAACATGATCTTAGTCTTGCGTATACTCCGGGTGTTGCGGAACCGTGTAAGGAGATCCATGCAGATCCGGACAAGGTGTATGAATATACAGCTAAAGGAAACATGGTGGCAGTAGTCACTAACGGTACCGCGGTCTTAGGGTTGGGTGACATCGGAGCTGCTGCAGGTCTTCCTGTCATGGAAGGAAAAGCAGTCTTGTTCAAGGCGTTTGCAGGCGTAGATGCGTTCCCGATATGCCTTGATACCAAGGATCCCGATGAAATCGTCAATGCCGTGAGGTTGTTAGAACCTGTTTTCGGAGGAGTAAACCTCGAGGATATTTCGGCCCCTGCGTGTTTTGAAATAGAATCTAAACTCAAGAAAGTTACAAATATGCCGATTTTCCATAATGCTCTTAAGATAGTTGGAAAGGACGCATCCGAACTCCGCGTAGTGATAAACGGCGCAGGTGCAGCAGGAATCGCCGTTTGCAAGCTGCTGATGACTTTAGGCGTGAATGATATCATATTGTGCGACTCAAAAGGCGCCGTGTACGAAGGCAGAACTGAAGGCATGAATCCTTACAAGGAAGAAATAGCGAAGATTACTAACCGCGATAAGCTTTCAGGTAAGCTTGCAGATGTTATGAAAGGTGCAGATGTCTTTATCGGTCTTTCGATAGCAGGATGCGTCACTCGCGAAATGGTATCCAGTATGGCAGAGGATCCTATGATATTCGCAATGGCGAATCCTATTCCTGAGATCATGCCTGATGAAGCCAGAGCCGCCGGAGCAAAGGTCATTGCAACCGGACGGTCTGACTTCCCGAACCAGATCAACAACGTACTGGCCTTCCCGGGTGTGTTCAGAGGTGCGCTTGACGCAAGAGCAACGGATATCAATGAAGAGATGAAACTGGCTGCAGCCTATGCTATCAGCGAAATCATCACTGATGAGGAGCTAGATCCTGAGTACGTAATTCCTGCGCCTTTCGATGAGAGAGTTGCGCCTGCTGTAGCTGCCAGTGTAGCAGAAGCTGCAGAGTCTTCAGGCGTTGCTCGGATGAAAGTATCGCCGGAGGAAATCAGTTCACGCACTTATGAGTTGGTAAGAAGGGTAAGGGAATCTTGGAAGTAATACAAAACCAATAGTGCCTAGCTACCAGTGCGTCATGCCTGTTACGCCCGGCTCTCGGAGGAGGCCTTTGAACAGCGATGATTGGCAGAGCTGTGTGGTCCCTAAACATCCCAGGCCGGGCTTCTTGTTGTTCAAAATAGGATTCATGAGAATGATCCGTGTCGAGT
>FIZM01000130.1 GCA_900019985.1 uncultured Clostridia bacterium | reverse complement strand
TTAGGCCTCGCAACCGATCTCGGAGGCTATGCGATTATGGTAGGAGGGACAAGCGGTGCTCACTTGACCAGCTTCTCTCTGGTGGATATTGCAAGCCACGGTAGAGCCGTAACCATCATGAACCCCTACTATACAGTGTTCTTTGCCCCTGCGATCCAGCGACAGCTTAGGGTTATAGGTGATATTTACAAGCGATACGGGTTCATTGATGGCGACTTGTCTTCGATTTCCGGTCGCGAACTCGGTATTGCAGTAGCTGAAGGAATGATTAACCTCAACAAGAAAGTAGGCTACCCGACAACCTTGGCCGAACTTCCGGGGTTCTGTGAGGAGCATATCGAGCGTGCGCTCTCTGCGGCTAAGAATCCTCAGCTTGAGATGAAGCTTAAGAACATGCCGGTTCCGCTGGATTCGTCAACTGTAGAGAATTACATGAGGCCGATCCTACAATCTGCAGCAACCGGTGATCTTGATCTTATAGTAAACTAGCTCATCGTGGATTAGCTCACAGTGAACCAACTCACAGTGGATTAGCGGATAGTGGATCAGTATGCGAAGGGCGCGTGCCGAACAGGCTTGCGAGGAACGCGCCCGGTTTTTTGCGAAAAACACTCTACTAATGGCGGGAAGACTGTCCTCACAGAGAAGATCCCTGTCACAAATACGTAAGCTCTTCTATTGACAGCTTCATATCCCTATGAATCTTACTTCGCTATCCGTGTAACTTACAGTATCCGGTTAGCTTACAATATCCGTTTAACTCACAATGCTGTAGTAAGTCCTGGCAGTCAGTGCATACACCATGACATAGAACACTGCAAAAACAAGGATTGTTGCAGCTGTGCACCCGGCGTAAAGCCTAACGTTGGTGAGATTCAACACTTCAAGCAATTTGGTTATCACTTTGAAGGCAAACGCTATGTGGATTATTGCCATGACAAGGGGCAAGAAGAACACAGACAACACCTGGCTTTTGATAGTCTGCTTTACTTCATCGCGGCTCATCCCGACCTTTTGCATGATCTCAAAACGGGCTCTGTCGTCATAGCCTTCAGCGATCTGTTTATAGTAAATGATCAGCACGGTGGCCATTATAAACAACAGCCCTAAGAATATGCCGATAAAGAACAGCCCGCCGTAGAGTGAGAAGAAGCTGTCTCTTGCACTTTCTGCTCCTTCCACATAGCTGTTTGGATTAACCTCTTTTGCCGCTTGTCGCAGCGCTCCGACAAGGCTCACCTGGACATCTTTGTCACCATGAACATCAAAACCGTAATAGTAAGAAAGCCCGTCAACATCACCGCGATCCGGCTCAAGAGAATTGGATACCTGCCACAGGGTATCAGTATTATCAACCACCAGACAGTAGCTCTTGGCTACAATGGAAGACATCTTGCTGTCTGTGCCCCAAGTGGATAGCCTCTCTTTAATCGACAGCCTAAAACCGTTAAAGCTTATTGTGTCACCGGGAATGTCCCCTTGTACGGTATAAAGGAGTGCCTCATCACCGGCCAGCGACACAGATTTGCCTTCCATTCTGTTGTAATCATCAGCCGTAATGAGTGTTACAAATGCAACATTGCTGCCAAGATAGTTGGCTGATCGGTTAACGGTAAAGCCGGCGCCATCTTGAAGCGTGACGAAGCTCATGGATCGATATCGAATAGTATTCTTCGGGTCAATGTTAGCGGCTTCTATTTCCTTCTCAATTGCAGCATCCAGCTTCCGGGCTTCCTCATCTGACACACTGGAAGCCGTGACAACAATGTTCCTGGGATACCTGGTGCGGAGCAGATCTTCCATGCCTACATACATAGAGATCGTCGTTGAAAGCATGATGATTACTGCCGTGGAAAGGGTGCAGATATTTGCAAGTCCTGCAGCATGTTGCTTCATACGATAAATCATGCCGGAGATGGGAATAAAGTGCTTTGCCTGATAATAGTAGGTTTTGTTCTTTCGAAGCATTTTCAAAAGAGCAATGCTTCCCGCTGTGAATAGGAAATATGTCCCTATTATGGCCAAGATGACAGCGACAAAAAAGAGTGGAAGTGCTGCCAGGGGAGACTCAGTCGTTAATGCGATGTAGTACGCACTGCCGAGAGATGCTGCGCCGATTGCCGCTAGCAGCCAATTGGCCTTCGGCTCCTTTTCGCCTACACTGCCGGCTTGCAGCAATTCAATAGGTTTTGACCTCATGACTTGAAAGACATCATAAACGATGATCATTAAGAAAATCCCGCAGAACAAGGCTGCTGTGTAAACCACGGCACTGACCGGTATCTCAAAGCCGAAGGTTACTTCAAAAGCAATGATCCTAAAGAGCAGCAGAATCATAAGCTTGCTGAGGAGGATCCCACCTAGAAGGCCTGCGCCGAGGCTTAGCGCCGCGGTGATTATGGTCTCCCAAACCATAATCCTGGCAACATGTTTCTTCTCCATCCCCAAGACATTAAACAGGCCAAATTCCTTTTTGCGTCGCTTTATCAGAAAGCTGTTGGTGTAAAAGAGAAAGATCACCGAGAAAACAGCAATAACGCCTGCTGCAAGAGCTAAGATAGTCCTCAGAGTTTCACTGTCGCTGAGAGCACCTATATCTTTGGCTACCGCTAAGAAGCGCATATTGTAAAACATTATGATTGCACCGATACAAGTCAACAAGTAAGGGATATAGGTCTTCGCATTCTTGATAAGATTGTTTACAGCAAGCTTCATATAAAAAGTCCTACTCATTTCTTACACCGCCTGTTGCGATAAGGGTGAGCGTGTCAGAAATCTTCTGATACATCTCTTCATTGGACAAAGACGCTTTGTAAAGCTGATGAAACACCTCTCCGTCTTTAATGAAGAGAACCCTTTGGGCATGGCACGCATTTCTCACGCTGTGTGTCACCATGAGAATGGTCTGCCCTTCAGCATTTATTTGGTTGAACAGCCTTAACAAGTCGCTTGAAGCATGGGAATCAAGGGCGCCGGTGGGCTCATCAGCCAGAACAAGCTTCGGTTTTGTAATCAAGGCACGGGCGATGGCCGTCCTTTGCTTTTGGCCGCCTGAGACTTCATAGGGGAATTTTTCCAAGATATCCGTAATGCGAAGCTTTTTCGCAATGGGCATTAGCCTTTCATTCATTTCACGATAGGACTGCCCCGCCAAAACGAGGGGTAACAAGATGTTGTCCTTTATCGAAAAAGTGTCCAGCAAATTGAAGTCTTGAAAGACGAAGCCGAGATTATCCCGTCTGAAAGCTGACATCTCTTTTTCATCAATGGAGACGATGCTTTTTCCGTTAAGCAATACGTCACCGCTTGTGGGCTTGTCAAAGCCTGCAATGATGTTAAGCAAGGTGGTTTTGCCTGCTCCGGATTCTCCCATAACAGCAACGAATTCACCTTGCTCAACAGTGAACGATACATTGGCCAATGCCTGGACCGGATGCCCGCCGAACCTTGTTGTATAAACCTTCTTTAAATCGATGACCTTCAAAAGCGGCACTTTACTTCCTCCCTATGCTCTTTCACTGTGTCTATGCTAACAAAAAGGGAAAATGCTTCGCCATTGATCTGGCTTACATTTTCCCTTCTAATCTTACATTTCAGTAAGGTTTAGGTTATTCTTTGTCGATATCGATAACATCCAGCCCGATCTTGACTTTAGTGCCTTCGCCTACTTGCGACTCAATGGTAATGGTATGGGAGAGTCTGTCTAAAATCTGCTTGCAGAGGAACAGCCCTATCCCGGTGGCTTTCTTGTCTATGCGGCCGGTATATCCCGTGAAACCTCTTTCAAAGACCCTCGGGAGGTCCTCTTCGGCTATACCGATTCCTGTGTCCTCTATTACCAATGTGTCAGGCATTTCATCATCCATATAGATTGAGATTTCGCCGGAATCAGTGTATTTAAGGGCATTAGACAGTATCTGTTCTATAACGAAGACCAGCCATTTTTCATCAGTCAAGACATTGTGATTCAACTCAGCATAATTCAGCTTGATTTTCTTGCGGATAAAAGAGTTTGAGTATTTTCGCACGGCTTGTTTTACAATCGTGTCAAGTGAGTGCTCTTTTAATACCAGATCAGAACTGATATTCTCCAAACGCAGGTACTGCAGGGCCATCTCTACGTACTGTTCGATCTTAAAGAGTTGCTCCAAAAGCTCGCTGTTTGTTTCAGACTGCTCTGACTGTAGCAGCAGCCGCATGGCGGCAATGGGTGTCTTGATCTGGTGCGCCCACGTGGTGTAGTAATCCACCATAGCCACGAAGTCTTTTTCCTTTTCATCTATGATTTTTCTACGAGCATCATCAACAGCCTTTACTAGTTCCTGATAATCCTGTTCAATGAGGTT
>FIZM01000129.1 GCA_900019985.1 uncultured Clostridia bacterium | reverse complement strand
GAACAGCTCTACGTCACTTACTACCCCCACAGCCTGGTGGCTGCCGCGGTCTACCAGCTTTGTAACGGTAGCAGGGTTTATATCGACACATACCGTTTTGACCTTTCCCGGCAGCAGATTGCCTGTGGCTATGGAGTGCAGCATTGTAGACAGCATCAGCGCTAACTCCACATCTTTCAGGCAACGGCGCATTGCATCTTGAGCTTCTGCCGAATCAGTGATGACACCCGGCATCGGCCCATCGTCTCGTATTGATCCTGCAAGGACGTAGTCTATTCCGTTCTTGACACATGAATACATGATCCCCTTAGTAAGCACGCCTGCTTCTACAGCTTTTTCAAAGCTTCCGTACTTTCGGATTGTGTTAATCGCCTTAATATGGTGGGTATGCCCTGCAGGAGCTGCAATCCCTGTGTCCAGATAAACGCCGAGGGAGGTTCCCAGCAAGGCCCATTCCACGTCATGGGTTGCTACGGCATTTCCGCCGAACAGTACATTGATATAGCCTGCGTCAATAAGCGCGGAAAGATGCCTGCCTGCGCCTGTATGGATAACTGCAGGCCCTACAACTGCAAGGATCTTCTTATTGCGGGACCTGATGTCTTTCATTGTCTCAGCGATGCTTGCTAAAGCCAAGGCCTTAGGGCGCTCACTGGACACTTCACTCCCCATGAAACTGAATACCTCTCGTTTCCTGGATTTCTCAAGGGGAATCACTTTGATTCCTTTTCCTCCGACAACTACCATGTCGCCTTTCTTTATGTTGCCCAGAGGCACGCAGCGAGCTGTGGGGGGGTCCCCTGAGAAATCAACGACAATGCCGCAATCCATCTCAATGTCATCTACAGGGATCCATGAACCACGAATCTTCAAAAATGTCTCCAGGTTAGTGCTGGAATAGAAGTTGTCCGGAAATACTCCGTCTTTCGGTGCCGGTTCTACCTCTGCCTCATCCAGATGCATTTCAACAGCACCCAAACGTCTTATTTCTTCAAGTATCATGTCCAGGGCTTCCTGACTTTCTGCTTCAATCATTATCCTGGCATAGCTCGGGTCATTGTTCTTCCTACCTACTTTGAGTTCTTCGATGTCGAAGTCGCCGCCTCGCTCGATAATGACGTCCAGCACCTTAGGAAGGCTCCTCGAATCAATAATATGCCCGGTGAGCTCAACTACGGTACTCGTCAACCCTAATCACCCTTTCTTGTTTATAGTAGGTAGGCCAGGTAAGCCTATCTTCTATCCCACCATATCCTTCCTTCTATCTGGAAGGCATAAGCTTATCCATGTCCAGCTTGGCTTTTTCAGCCTTGTAGTAGTCGTAAGACTCGGGGAAGCCCAGGAAACCTGCTACGAAGCTCTGAGGCCATTGTCCTCGATAGGTGTTGTATGTTCGGATCGCCACTTGCCAGTCATCGAGAGCTGTGCGAATCTCATTAACGGCTTCTTCAAGGCCTCGCATGGTCTGTTGCACTATTGGAGGGGAAAACAGTTGCGGATAGGCTTCTTGAAGAGCAACGACATCCACAGACAGCGCGAGCCCACGGGTTGCTTCCTGGAACCTGTTTGCTGCTTCTATAGTCTTGTCAGGATCCCCTTCAGCTACTGCAGCTGCAAACTCCTGGCCTGAACGGTCCAAGGCTTCGGCCCTTGCTCTTATTACATCGGTGAGCGTATCTTTTTCGTGTTCAAGGAAATCCCTTTGAATTGCCCATATTCCTTTGATTTTTTCGCTGAGAGTCTCAAGAGCAGCTCCGTACCGGCCTTCTTGAGCCAATACAGATTGCTGCCGCTGTACCAAGGTCCTTTGTATCCCCATTATCCAGGAGAATCCGGAGATAACGATAACTAAGATTACAATGCCTATTATTGCCCCAAAGAGGCAACCTCTTCTCATTGCGCTCCCCTCCCATATATCTTCAGGAGAATGTCATGGATATTCCTTGCGATGGATATTACCGCTCCGTCCAAATCATCGGCATTAGCGTATGAAGCTGCCTCTTCAAGGAGAGGTCCCATATCAGAAGATGTCAACTTCGGCAAGCCTCTGCCGATACTATACCAAACTCTGCCTGAGCTGCCAGGCGCATCAGGTATTATCAAGAATACAAGACCATTATTCTGATGTGGGCCTTCAGCTTCACCCAGCCGGAGCCATCTACCGTAATGCGTGGACCACTCAACCGGATGCTTGACACCTTTTTGGACGACTATTACCACTTCGGCTATGCGTTGAGATTTCAGGTCGTCAAGTGTTTCATCTGCCATCCGGATGGCTGATATCCCTACGAGGCCGTCAGGGTCGACTACCCAGTACTGCCCTAGCGGGGGGAAATCAGGGTCTCCTGACGGGACTTCAACGTTTTCGTCATAAGGCATATCCGGTGTCCCGCCGGGGGATTGTTGAGCGTTCTTGATAAACCCGCATCCTGACACTGTGACTACGATCAAGGCTGTAACCAGGAGAAACCATAAGAGCCTGGCAAAATCCACAGATTGCGGTGTTTTCACGCCTACGAAGTCAGGCGAAGTCCGTTTGACACGTGTCATGTGGGTGTTCATCACATGTCAGCTCTTTCTGTTTCCGTCTCATGGTTCTTCCAAGCGGCCTCTGTGTTCTTCCGGGCGATCTCTGCCTTTGTGTCTCGTTTATCAGTTAAGCCCATCCGGCTGAACTTCTGTGCACAACCTGCTCCTCGCCCTCCTGCGCACGCACATGCGCATGCACATGATACGCAGGCACATGCGCACGATACGCAATAACACCCGCTAGATCTACCGCCGAAACCACCGCCTCCGCTTCCGGATTTCTTGGAATCTCCCGACTTAGGAGACTCTCCCTTCTTACCTGGCACCCTTCGTAGTCTTGTGCCCGGAACGGCAGGTACAGGTGCAACGAAAGGCTTAGGAGTCCCATAGTAAATTCCACGTCTCGGGCGGTAATACCTTCGACGGCTTCTTAAGATGGCGCTGATAATTATAAGGAATAGCAAGATAAAAATGAAAAGGATGATAAAGCCGATGATGGCAGCATCGAACATTTCTTCGCCCTCACCGGATGCCCCTGGCATAGATCCCCTTGGAGTCTGCCGGAGTTCGGTGAAGACTTCAGGTGAAAACGCGAAATCGACGTTGAAGCGCTGACCCGGCCTGAGAGATGTCACCCATACGACCTTATTGTCGTGCTGCTCCGTAGGGGTAGGGGATGTATATCTTAAATCCTCCGGCGACCAGGGGTTATCTAAAGTAATCGTCATGCGCTCAACCGGACTGTTATCGTACCAACCGGGAGTGAAGGAAAACTCCACGTGTGAACCTTCTTTGGGGTAGGCGACTCTCTGCTGAATCACCTTAAACCCGAAATTGAAGCTTTCTCCCCTTCTGTAGTCATTATCCAGTTGGACGTAAACCCCGCTCCACGCACCCTGGTTGTCAGGCTTCACTTGGGTTGCTGCGCCGGTCCAAGAAATCACTTCATAGTTTGCGTTAGGCAGGCCTACGGTAACCCAAGGAATCGATCCGCTGAGCACTTCCCATTCTTGAGTATAGTAAGCCACCCAGCTGCCGTCAGGCTGGGGGGTTATCTCTACTGCATAGTCTTTTATCTTATAGGTGCCGGTATCTGCAAATACCGGAAGCGTGAGAACGCAGCAGAAGACTGCGAGGAAGATACATATACGGATCCATGTTATATGTCTTGTATGAGGGAGGCTTTTTCCCATTATAATAACCTCTTTCTCTTAGATCCTGTGCGTGACCGCGACTTAGGTTTTGCGCAGCATCTGGGTTTCGTGCAGCCTTTCGTTTCCGCTTTTCGTTTCCCTGCACATCACTTAGGCAAGACTTGTTCTATCTGACAAGCGCCACCACACACAGCAAGGTGCGGGCAATCGCCGCACTTTGGGTCCTTGAGTTCATGTGCTCTTATCCTGCGTGCAAGGGGATGGTTGAAGATCCTCTCCCATGGCTCCTCGAGGATGTTGCCGAGACCTTCATCGTGCAGCCATGACTGGCAAGGCACCACCACTCCGTCAGGCCTTATTGCCATATTAGTTGTGCATGCTGAACAGGATTTGGCTCCTAACCCAAGGTTAACAGGATTCAGCTTCAGGTAGCACGTGGGTGTAAACCAGCTAAGTTCAAGCTTAAGTTCATCTGCAACATCAACAGCCTTCTTGAGGATTGCTTCGAGCTCAGCCTCATCCATGGCATCTTTGTGGTTTCGCCCTCCGCCTGTTTTAATCAGGCTGTTGCATCCGATGTAGCGGACACCCAGATCTGCAAGAAACCGAATGAGCTCAGGGAAACCATCTGCGTTCTCCCGCGTAAGGGTCGTATTGGTGGATGTATAAAGCCCTTCATCGAGAGCGGCCCGGATTCCGCTGACCGTCTCCTTCCATGCCCCCGGCGAGTTGACAATCTTATCATGGATCTTAGGGTCAGCTGATTCTATGCTTATCTGGATGTAATCTAAACTTACCCTCTTTAAATCTTTCGCAAGGTGCGGTATGGCTCTTCCGTTGGTTATGAGGCCTGTTACGAATCTTTCGGCATACTCTATGAGTTCAATCAGGTCAGACCTTGTTGTCGGCTCTCCTCCGGTGAAATCTATATGCGGGATACCGATTTCCCATAGCATATCCAGGACCTTTTTCCAGGAATCGGTGTCCAGCTCAGGTATATCAGGCATATCAGCTGCATAACACCATGAGCACGCATTCTGGCAGCCTGAACCCTTCATTGACGAGATCATAAGGTCCATCCTGGCGGGGATATGCCATTCCTCATAATCGATTATCTGGCCTTCTATTCCTAAATCTTTCGGACACGCGCCTTTAGATAATTCCACAATCAATCCGTATATATAATCGATATCTTCTTCAATCCGCGAAATAGGGGTTCGCGGATAAAGATTCTGAACTCTCTTTCCGATTTCTTTTTTGATCTTGCGCCAACTCTCCAAAGAAACCTCTTCCCCGGGGCGCGTTTCATCTTGGGCCGTCTCTATGATGGACTGAACTATATCTGCTGCTGAATCTTCAAGCAGAAGGAGCTGGGTTCCGTTGATCCATAGCTTAGACAGTCTCGGCTTTCCTAAGAGGTTCCACAAGTTCTTCTCCGCCCTTCTCAAATGGAGCCTGATTACACCGGGTCCTTCAGGATCCAGAGTTACGTGGAACATTCCGGAGTCTCTGTGCAGTTGGCCGGCGGATGAGTTCATTGTGGCCTTCTCCTCTCAAACACGTCTTCGGATCAAGCATGCCCCAAGTTCAATATTGCGTCAAGGGGAACTTCCTGTGGATCCAAGGGGAGGAGGATTTTTTATCAACAAGAGGAACAATTTATGAAGGAGCGGAGGAATAATCCATGAGTCTAAGATTCATTTTGGGACGGGCGGGAACAGGCAAGACCCGCACCTGTCTTGAAAACATCAGAAAAGCCCTTATCGAGGACCCCAACGGACCCCCCATTATTCTCCTTGTGCCTGATCAGGCTACCTTCCAGATGGAGCATATGCTCATCAACATGCCCGGCTTGCGCGGGTTTGCCCGTGCACAGGTGCTAAGCTTCCAGCGGCTTGCAGGCAGGGTTCTGAATGAGGTGGGAGGGGGCGGGCGTAAACAAATCAGAGAGCTCGGCAAGGTTATGGCCTTGCGATCCTTGATCCATGAAAACAGGGACAGCCTCAGGCTTTTTGCCTCGGCATCAAAGCAGTATGGATTTGCTGCGTGCCTGTCTTCCACTTTAAAGGAAATGAGCATGTATAACGTCAGTCTTCCCGACCTGGAGAAAGCCAGAGATGAGCTTGTGGATAAGGGCCTCGGTGATATTCCTGTCACTCTTAAACTGAACGATCTCATAATCTTGACCAAAGCCTATCGCGAGTATCTGGGAGATAAGTACCTGGACCCTGACGAGTACCTGACTTGCGCTGCACAAAGGATACGTAAGTCGAGTCTGGTGCGAGGGGCGATTGTGTGGGTTGACGGGTTTCGAGGTTTTGCTCCGCAGGAGTATTCGGTGCTCGGTGCATTGCTTGTCGCTGCAGAGGAAGTCAACATCGCTCTCCTGTTGGATCCCGAAGATGCATCTCGGCGCCCTTCAGAAATAGATCTCTTTTATCCTACATGGGAGACGTACAATTATCTCAAAAGCCTTGCTTACGAGCTTAACGTTGAGATAGAGCCTCCTTTGATCCTTGACGGTAAAGATGCCCCGAAGAGAGTGCCTGCCCTTTGCCATCTTGAGCGGGAATTCGCTTCAAGGCCGGCCAAACGGTTTACGGAAGTACCGCACGGGCTTAAGTTGGTGGCGTGTGCAAATCCCAGGGCTGAAACGGAAGCTGTGGCCCTGGAGATCCTCAGGCTTGTAAGGGAAGAAGGCATGCGCTTTCGCGATATAGGAGTCATCGTCCCTGAACTCGATGAATACCACGACCTCATCGCACCGATCTTCCGGGATTACGGGATACCGTGTTTTATAGACAGAAGACGTCCTGTGGCCCATCACCCTTTAATTGAACTCATAAGATCAGCCCTTGAGATAGCTTCGTACGGGTTCAGGCAGGAGCCTGTATTCCGTTACCTGAAAACAGACCTTATTCCCGTGTTGCGAAGCGAAGTCGATATACTGGAAAACTACGTGCTAGCCCACGGCATTCTGGGAGAGTCATGGCTTGATGCAAAGCCGTGGGCTTTCCGGCGGACATACGGATTCGGCGAACCTGAGGAAGTCATACAGGAAGACTGGGCCGGAGACGAAGATCCTCTCACGATTATTGATGATGTCAGAAGAAGGGCTACGGAAGACTTAATAACGTTCTACCGCAGATTGCAGAGACCCAGCATCTCAGTGCGGGATATGGCCGAAGCCTTATTTGAGCTTCTCATCGGTTTGGGAGTCGATCAGCGCTTGGACAAGTGGCGAAAGGAGCGTATTGATTCAGGGGATCCGGAAGGGGCAAGGGAAAACGAACAGGTTTGGAATGCCATTATCGAACTCCTTGATGAAGTCGTCCAAGCTCTAGGCGATAAGGAGATGTCTTCGAAAGAATTCGCTGAAATAATGGAGGCAGGCCTCGAGAACCTGACTCTCGGTCTTATTCCGCCGGCCTTGGACCAGGTCATAGTAGGTTCAACTGACAGGTCGAGACATCCTCCGCTTAAGGCGGCCTTCCTGATGGGAGCTACATATGACGCTTTCCCCAAGCGGACAGCGGAAGACTCTATCCTTACAGACCGGGACAGGCTGCGGTTAAAAGAGTCTCACCTGGCCATTGCTCCTGACAGCAGGCTCACTCAATTGCAGGAGCAATACAACGTCTATGTTGCCCTTACCAGAGCATGGGATTTCCTCCAGATAAGCTATCCCCTGGCTGACGGGGAAGGAAAAGCAAAACGCCCATCCCAGGTTGTCGGTCAGATAAAGGAGCTCTTTCCTAAAGTCAAAGAGGAGTTCAAAGGGATGGATCTGCCTGCACCCGGAGACGAGGCCCTTGACAGCATCACATCGGAGAAGAAGGCTGCAGCCCTTCTTTCCCGGGTCTTCCAGAGAAGCCGCGGCGGACAGCAGATCGGCGGGTTCTGGTTGGATGTCTATGAATGGCTTGTAAGCGAGCCCGGCCGGCGAAAGGATGCCTCATTCATCCTGGGGAGTCTTGGGTTCTCAAACGATGCAGGAAAGCTCAGCAAGCCTGTGATCGAAGGTTATATCAAAGATCGGTTGCGCACAAGCGTAACCCGGCTGGAGAAGTTTGCATCGTGTCCGTTTGCTCATTTTGCCGGGAGTATCTTAGGGCTTAAAGAGAGGGAGCTCTATAAGCTGGAGCCCCCGGGAATGGGCATGTTTATGCACGAAGCAATGAATAGGCTTTTTTCTGAGCTTGAAGATTCAAAAAGACTGGCAGCTATGGAGCAGTCTGAGATCGCTGATCTTGTTAAAGGGATAGTGGATGAACTGGCGCCTAAACTCCAAAACGAAATCCTCTTGTCATCTGCCAGGTATCGTTATATGGCAAGGGTGCTTGAGAGGATACTTAATAATGCAGTTGCCGTTTTGGCGGAACACGAAAAGCATAGCAGCTTTCAGCCGATAGAGCATGAGGTGGTTTTTGGCGAGCCGGGAGGAATGCCTGCTCTTAGCATCCCCCTTGAGACAGGTGGAAGCCTGGCGATAAGAGGCCGCATAGACAGGGTCGATATCGCAGAGTCAGAGGATAGCTGCTATGTTCGGGTCATCGATTACAAAAGCAGCCCAAAATCCTTGCGTCTTCACGATGTGTACTACGGGCTTACCCTCCAGCTCCTTGTCTATCTCCTTGTAGTTGTGGAGAACTGGAAGAAATCCAAGGGGACAGAAGTCCTGCCTGCAGGTGCCCTGTACTTCCCCATAATTGACCCGTTTGTTTCCGCCGACGGCCCCATCGACGACGATGAACTGGAAGAAGAACGCATGAAGAAACTCCGAATGAACGGGATCATCATAGGAGGTAAAGATGTAATACAACTTATGGATTCCCAGGTCGAAGCCGGTAGAGAATCGAAACTGATTGCTGCAGGCATAACGAAGAAAGGGCTCCCCTCGAAGAGGTCGAAGGCGCCTGTTATTGATTCAGAGAAGTATGAGGTTCTTTCTGAGTTTTTGAAGGATAAACTGAAGGACCTCGCTGAAGAGATCCGAAGGGGAGAGATAGGGATCAAACCATACAGGAAAGGGACTAAGCGAGCGTGTGAGCATTGCAGTTACAAACCGGTATGCGGGTTTGATATCTTGATTCGCGGCAATACCTACCGCAACCTGAGACGACTGGAGGATGACGAGTTCTGGTCGGTAATACAAGGCCAAGGGTGTGCCTCCGGAGGGAAAGGCGAAAAGGTATGACAGATAAGACAGGATCCCCTAGTGCCAAGAGTAAAATCAAGTGGACTGAAGAGCAGCTGGATGCAATAACTACACGAGGCCGCAACCTCCTGGTCTCTGCTGCAGCAGGTGCAGGGAAGACTGCAGTCTTAGTCGAGCGGGTAGTCTACCTCCTTACTCGTGCTCAGAATCCTGTAGACATAGACGAGCTGCTTGTTGTCACTTTTACTGATGCAGCAGCATCCGAGATGAGGGACAGAATAGCAAGAGCTCTGGAAGAGGAGCTGGATTCCAACCCCGGATGCACAAGGCTTGCCAAGCAATTGGCCTTGGTCAGCAGGGCTGACATCTCGACGATCCATTCTTTTTGTCACAGGATCATCAGGCAGTATTTCTACAGATTGGGAATCGACCCTGCTTTTCGAGTAATGGATGACGTGGAAAGCCAGCTGCTGGAGCTGGAAGTTATAGATGAGCTGTTTGAAAGCTTCTATGACGATCCTCTCTTCGCAGATGCTTTTACAGATCTCATAGACAGGTACGGAGGCAGAAGGGGTGACGAAAGAGTTAAAGACCTGGCCCTCCGTGTTTATGAGTTTTCCCGGAGCAGGCCTGATCCTAATAAATGGTTGTCCCGGCTGTCCTCAATGTTCTCTATCAAGGCTGATACCTCCATCTATGACCTGCATTGGGCAGAACGTGCCCGCCAGGGAGTGATACGCAAAGCACAGATGGCATACCGCAGCCTTGAGCGGGCAGTGGAGCTGGCAGGCATGCCCGGAGGCCCTTCCTCCTATTTAGAGCTGCTCAGGGCTGAGATGGATTCTTGCAGCAAGATACTGGAGGCGTGCACGGACAAGGATTGGGAAGG
>FIZM01000128.1 GCA_900019985.1 uncultured Clostridia bacterium | reverse complement strand
TGATGTAGAGTATGCGATTATCGAAGCTGACAGCCTAATCTCTTCCCACAACACAGCATTACGAAAAGACCCCCGCTTCCCTGAAGAATTGCAACCACGCGAGAGGGCGAGGACAGCAAGCGAGGTACTAAAAGACCCCCGCTTCCCTGAAGAATTGCAACCACGCGAGAGGGCGAGGACAGCAAGCGAGGCACAGATCACTCGCATTGCTAACATGCTTGAGCCTGAATTCCTGGGCGAGTCGCCTAAAGCATCTGAAGGGGCGCCTATTATTGGGCCTGACGGAGTGGTAGAGTCCGGCAATGCCCGTGTTATTGCATTGAAGCGTGTCTACGAAGAAGGCAAGCCTGGTGCTGCCAAATACAAGGCATGGCTTGCAGCGAATGCGGATAGGTTCGGACTCGACAGAGCCACACTAGAGAATATGGAGTCTCCGGTATTAGTCAGGATTCGCAAGACAGACCTTGACCGTGAACAGTTTGTGCGTGAAGCCAACGAAGCTGCGGTAGCAGCCATGTCCGCAACAGAGCAAGCAATGGCAGATGCAAAGCGGATGTCCGGAAGCCTTATGACCCTATTCCGACCTAGCGAAGATGGAGAAATTAACACAGTAGCGAACCGTGATTTCATACGAGTATTCATGGATAAAGTCGTAGGCCCAACAGAACGAGGACGTTACATGACTGCTGATGGCGGTCTTTCGCAAGAGGGCATATCACGCATTAGAAACGCCGTGTTTGCACGTGCCTATGGAGATCCTACGGCTATGGCGAAACTTGCAGAATCGCCGGACAACAACGTTAGAAACGTCACTGGTGCAATGCTTATTGTAGCTCCTAGACTGGCAGATATTAAGGAGCGAATAGAAGCAGGCCATCTATTTGACCTGGACATTACCGAAGATATAGCAGCAGCCATGAAGAAGCTATCAGAGTTACGAGAACAAGGGATGTCTGTTAAAGAATATCTGATGCAAATGACGATGTTCGAGGAAGAGCTTTCGCCATTTGCCAAGGAATTATTAGCTACATTTGAAAAGTATCGCAGGAGTAGAAAAAAAATAACAGAACTCCTGCATGCGTATGCAGATACTGTCATAGCTGCCGGCGACCCAAAGCAACAAGTGCTGTTTGGTGAGCGGACACCGCCAACGAAAAAAGAAGTGTTGGAAGCCGCAATACGGGCAATGGAGGTGCGGTATGGAGAAAGAGACATCCAAGGCTCCCTCTTTGGAGGCGAGGCCTCGGGAATTCGTCGTGAGGCTATTGCAGAAACGGGTGCTGGAGAAGTGGGAGGAAGAAGGGAAAGTGCCGAAGGGCACGTCACAGC
>FIZM01000127.1 GCA_900019985.1 uncultured Clostridia bacterium | reverse complement strand
GTCCCGATCGTCGCAACAAGAACAGGCGGGATAAAAGACTTGATTCTAACAGCGGAAGACGTGGTCAATTTGGACTCAGCCAGACTGGTGCCTCCAGGTGATCCTCTGGCGATGGCTACATGCATTCAAAGGGCTTTACTCTGTCCTCACGAATCCCGGGCCCTTGCGGATAAGGCAAGATCTCATATCCTGAGGAACTTTTCCATTGAGCGAATGGTAAGAAGAACCGAAGAAGTGTATGAGGAGGTCCTTGCTTGTCGAAGCTGAAAAGGCCTTCAGTCGGGAAAAGATACCTAAGGCTCGTATGCCGAGGGCTGTTGGTTGTCCTCATAGTTTTCTTAGGGGTGGGCTCCTTTGCCGTTCGCGACGATACACATCACCAAAGTCCGCTACAGGCTGGCTCCTCAGCGAAAACAGTTGTCATGTTAGTTATAGATTCCTTATCAATCAGCGACATCAACCATGAAACGATGCCAAACTTGACGGGGTTGACGGAGACAGGTTCCATCGGGCTGATGAACACGAGGACCGCAAAAGGCAGGCAACCTGAGCACGCTTATGTCACAATCGGTGCAGGGACAAGGGCACAAGGCCTGCAGAGTGCAGGTTTTTTCTTTAACTCTCTTGAGGGTTTTGAAGGTGCAAAGGCGTTTGAGGTCTACATACGGAACACAAATCAACCGGTTCCTTCCGGAAAAAGCATTGTGAACCCTTTTATATCTGCGATTATCAGCGTGAATAGAGACTCTGACTATGAAATCGTCCCAGGCGCACTGGGCGAAGCCTTGCGGAAGGCAGGGAAGAGGACAGCTGTCTTCGGAAACTCAGATACATACGATAAGCCTTTTAGATATGCAGCCTCAATCGCCATGGACACACACGGGGTTGTTGATATGGGTGATGTCAGTCGTTCCGTAACCTTGGAGAGGCCTGATTTCCCCGGAGGGATTATCTCTGATGTCAGCCGAATATCTCAAGGAGTCAGGGACGCCATAGGAAGTGCAGACTTTATTGTTGTTGAATCCGGGGATACAGCTCGGGTTGAGCGTCTTTGGCAATCGGGAACGATAACGAAAGATGCGTACTTACGCTCGAGGCGAGAGGCCTTGGCTGCAGCAGACACCCTTATCGGAGCAATCCTTGGATCAGTAAGTCTCGAAGATTCAGTCCTGATGGTGGTTGTGCCGACACCGGGGCAGGATGCATCCGGGGAAGGGTATCTTCTCACACCGATAGTCGCAGCGGGAAGAGGGTTTTCTGGAGGCGTGTTGACTTCGCAGTCTACCAGACGGCGAGGTTTGGTAACCAACACAGACATCGCTGCAACTGTACCCGGCTGCCTGGGGGTTCCTGTGCCTCCATGGATATTAGGGTCAGGCATGGCATCAGTCTGGGATCCTAAGCCAATCCAGACAGTTACGGACCTGCTTTATCGGACAGCGTTTGTAAACCGCATCCGCACCCCTCATCTTAAGACATACGTGTCCTTCTTGATAATCGCAGGGTTAGGGATTCCCATTCTGATTGTGGCAAGAACAGTGATGAAGGCCAGATGCAAGACTGTAACGAGGGGATTAGCCTACTTGGTGGGAGAAAAGGCGGTTTGTGCAGTTGATTATGTGGTGCTAATCCTTTCAGCTATGCCTCTTGTGTGGCTAGCCATGCCGCTTCTCACTGTTTTTTTGCAGTCTACCTCCGTTAATCCATCCTTTGCCGGATCAAGTATGGGCGCCTTTTTGTTTTCTCAGCAGGGCCTGACCATGAAGGCGCCCTCTTTCACTACCGTCTCCTCTTTCTCAACGTTAGCCGGTAGTCTCCTTGAAATGATCCTCACCCGAGTAATGATCCCCATGGGAGTGATGATTCCTGCCGGAGTGATGACTATTGTCCTGGCTTTCATAGTCGTGTATATCGTCAGGGCAGGATTTGCGTCGCTGGAAGCTCAGTTCGCAGCTATCTGTCTAGCAACCGGAGCCGGAATAATCGTAGATGCACTGGCTGGGGCGGGTCTTATGAAATACTCGGTCCTAGGTTACGATCCTGTAGGCGGTGCAAGGTTCTACGGTATCGGAAATGAATACATGGGCGTCCTGATGGGATCCCTGATCGTAGGATGCGGACTGCTCCTAGATTACGTGAATATGCGCGCGGAAAGCCGGGTAGGCGAAAGGTGGCTGTCGTTTCTCATTCTCCTTACCTTCGGCCTCGGTCTGATTGTGCTGGCTTCACCAAAGATAGGCGCAAACCTCGGTGGGACATGTACTGCAATAGCGGGCTTCGGCGTAGCTTATACCTTGTTTAACCGAAAGTCTTTTACATGGGTTCGAGCTGCAAGCTCAGCCGGTATCGGGATCCTTCTCATTATGTTAATAGCGTCGGCAGATGCTGTGCGTGCAGGAGGCCCGTTATCCCATTGGGGAAAGACCCTCCTTTGGGTGTATGGAAGCGGCGCTCGTGTTTTGGTGGATGCTGTCAGGCGTAAAGCATCCATGAACCTGAAACTCATACGCTACACGATATGGACAAAAGCCCTTTTGGTGTTTACAGGAGTCCTTGCTTTCATCAGGATCCGTCCTCAGGGGTTTGCGAGGAAGATACTTGGTGCACGTCCCGGGTTCACCTCTGCCTTATCTGCATGTCTTGTGGCAGGCGCGGTGTCACTTGTAACTAACGATTCCGGGATAGTCTCAGCGGCCCTCATAACAATGTATCCGGCATTAGTTCTCCTGGGTCTTGCATGGCGAGAGACTGTGTGATTATTCTGTGTCCTCCGATAAACGGGGTAACAGTCATATGTCTTCCAACAGACGGTGAGACTATTCTATGTCTTCCAACAGACGGTGAAACTATCCTATGACTTCCATTAGTGTTAGAATAATGGTAGCCTGTAAACAGGTGGTGTTCGCCTGCAACTCTACCTACCTGCCGTAAGGAGGGACAACCGGTGATTCGATGTCTTCACTTGGCAGACCTGCATCTTGGTTGGTCTCCGCAAGATAATGATTTCCCCAAAGACAAATGCAGACTCCGTCAAGAGGAGCGGAATTCCGTGTTAACACAAGCGGTAGACTTCGCAAAGGATCCCCAAAACGGTATCGACCTTGTTATTATTGCAGGAGATCTGTTTGAGACCCATACACCGGAACCTGCCTTAATAGAACACGTCTTAAGCAAACTAAGACAACTGGATAACGCAGGGATACCTGTGATCACAGTCCCAGGCAACCACGACGAGATTACATACCACAACTCCGTATACAGGCAATATGGGACCGGCCGCACCTGGCCAGGCGTACTTGTTCAAACCCCCATGCCTGAGCTGGTGTTCCGTCATGAGATTAAAGGCGTTCCCGTGTTTATCTACTCTCTTGCTTACACCGGAGGCTTAACTAAAGTTAATGAGCTTAACGAATTCCCTCGCTTGGATGAGCCCGGCTTACACATAGGTGTGTTCCACGGTTCTTTAGATTGGAGCGGGGCAGGGGATCGCAGCCTTCCCCTTAGTTCGGAAAGGCTGGTACAAGCAGGGGGAGGCAGAGGATATGACTATTTAGCCTTAGGTCATATTCATAAGTACCAAGAGATGCGGGCAGGGAAGACAGTTTCCGTCTATCCGGGGCTGATAGACTCCAAAGGATTCAGCGACCCCGGTGTTGGATACATGACAATAGCGCAGTTTGAATGCGAAGGGGATCCTGGAGGCAATTCAGGTTTCCGGGTAAACCTCCGGCGTGCCAATGTCCCCGTCAGGGAGCATGCAGTTGTTGAGATTGACATATCAGCTAAACCGGATCTCCAGGAGATTGCAAGTGAGTGCAGGAGCAAAGCCGGTCCTGATGCCATGGTAAAGGTCATTCTTTCAGGAGTTCCTTCTTTCAGCGTGGATCTTGAACGATTAAGAGCGGCCCTTGGGGAGCATTTCTTCTGGGTGGAAGTTGAAGATGGGAGCAGTTTCTTAGAATCAAGTGATATTGCAAGATTTGAGAAAGAGCCGACAATCCGAGGGTGCTTTACCAGAAGAATGCTGGAAAAACTGAAAAACTCAACTTCGGACCAGGAACGAGAAGTCATCATGATTGCCTTGCGAAAAGGCCTGGCAGCTTTTGAGGGGAGGTGAGGCAAGTGGCAACTGTCTTGTTCAGGAGATTTAAAATGTCAGGGTTCGGACCGTTTCGAGACACAGTCACTTGCCGGCTGACCTGTGGAGTCAACACCTTAATTGCCAGAAATGAAGCGGGAAAATCATCGCTTGTAGCGGGCCTGATGGCTACAATCTTTGGGCTTCCTGCAAAGAGCGATCCCGGGGAGTTTGGGCATCGGCGTTTTAAGAACTGGTACGGTCCATCCCGCTTTGAAGGTGAGCTTGAGTTTGAGGCAGACGGAACCGTATATAAGATCTGGCGGGATTTTGAAAGCCACAAGATCTCCCTCTCCGTATTTGATAATGGGAAACAGAAGAATCTTGTAAGCGGTGAACACAATCCTCTGGCGACAAAGAGAAACGTGGAGTACGAAAAATGGCTTAAGGAATTGTTCGGGATCATGTCGAGGGAGCTCTTTGAATCGACTTTTTGCGTGACTCAGCCTCTTCCGGAGAGCTTAAAGAAGGGTGGACAAGGCCAGAAAGAGCTGACTGAGGACGTACAGGAGCTTCTGTCCGGCACGGGAGTGGCTTTTGCCCGGGCACAAGATGTGCTCTTTCTTGACTTAAAGAAACACACAAGGTTTACGCGTGAGAGGCTTTCTATCGGTTCCAACCAGAGAACAGACGGGGAACTAGAAAGGATAGACGAAAGAATTGCTAAGCTGTCCACGAGCTTAGGTGAAGCGAAGCGCATTGCTGATTCTCTTGAAGTTGTGCGGAGGAGACTAAGCTCGCTCCAAGTTAAGCTCGACGCGAAAGCGGCGGAACTAAAAAGCAAACAAGATACTCGAAACGCCTTGGCTGAATGGAAAAGGCTGAAATCCGAGTACGACCAGGCTGTGCATGAGTTGACTCGCGTCAAGAAGGCACGTGAGGAGGCC
>FIZM01000126.1:707-2286 GCA_900019985.1 uncultured Clostridia bacterium | reverse complement strand
AACTTCAAGTAACAGGAGGTTAAGGAGATGATCAAAGTGGATCAGTACCAGCTTATCAGAGAACTGTACGCAGTTGAAGGTCTTTCGCAGAGGGAGATTGCCAGGCGGCTTGGAATTTCCCGCAACACGGTGAGGAAGTACTGCCGGGGCGAGGTTTTCCCGTTTGAAAAATCAATGAGGCAGCGGAAACCTTCTGTTATGACCCCTGAAGTTGAAGAGTTTATCCTGCAATGCTTTGAGGAAGATGAGGAAGCGCCGAGGAAACAAACGCATACCGCAAAACGGATATACGATCGGCTCGTGGAGGAAAAAGGCTTCACCGGCGGAGAGTCTACAGTCCGGCATTACGTTAGGAAAATGAGAAGCAAGCCCGCCGATGCCTTTGTCCCGTTGGAATACGATCCTGGGGAAGCGATGCAAGTTGATTGGGGAGAAGCCACTGTCTTGATGGGTGATAGGAAGGCAACTGTCCATATCTTTTGTGCACGGCTGTGCTTCAGTGCAATGCCGTTCGTAATAGCATTTCCATATGAGCGCCTTGAGGCGCTTCTAGAGGGACACATTGAAGCGTTCAAGTTCTTCAACGGAGTTCCTCAGAGAGCCATCTACGACAATATGCGCACTATTGTCAAAGACGGCTGGGGAAAGCATGTGGCAAGCGAACAGAAGGACTTCGTCCAGCTGAAAGCTCACTATGCATTTAAGTCCATATTCTGCAATCCGGGCCAGGCCAATGAAAAAGGGCTCGTTGAGAATCTTGTGAGCTGGATCAGGCGGAATATGTTCGTACCGATGCCGAAGGTCAACTCCTTTGAAGAGTTAAACGAACTACTGCGCAAGAGATGCCTGTCTTACCGGAACCACATCATCAGAGGGCGCAAGCGCAGCGTAGGTGAGGAATACCGGATCGAACAGAGCAGGCTCATACCATTGCCCAAAAGGCATATGGAGCCAATACGCCAGGTAATGGCCAAGGTGAACCATTTCTCCGTTGTCCGGTTTGAACGCAACCGTTATTCAGTGCCCGTGGACTATGTCGGAAGCGACGTTACAGTAAAGGCAAGTGTTTTCGAGGTTTCGATATGGTACCGAGGGCAACGGATCGCTTCTCACCTTCGCAGCTACGATGAGAATGCTGTGAGCTACCGACTGGAACACTACCTGCCGCTATTAGAGAAAAAGCCGCGTGCGGTGTGGAATGCTCAGCCTGTGAGGCACGCAAAGCTTCCAACGGAATTCTGGGACTTTGCCAGGAAGCTGGCTAATGACTATGAAGTCGTGAAACTCCTCAGGCTTATGTCGCAGCACGGAATTTCTGCGGTACTGCCGGCCATTCAGAAATCCTATGACTCTGGCGCGTACAGCTATGAGGGAGTGCTGAAGCACCTGGAAACACGGGAGGGAAGCCAACTGACAGAGTTGCCTTGCGACCCAGTTGAAATACAGCAAGTTGACCTTAGAGCCTATGACAATATGGTATGGGGCGGTGAATCTGCATGAACACTGCTTTGCAGAGAATCCGCCTCTATTCTAAGGAGCTTAGGATGCCGACTCTGGCTCGTGCCGATGCAATAGTCAG
>FIZM01000126.1:0-674 GCA_900019985.1 uncultured Clostridia bacterium | reverse complement strand
AGGCGCATTAAGGCGGCGAAGTTTCCTCTGATCCGTACCCTTGACGGTTTTGACTTCAGCAACCTTAAGTACCTAAAGCCTGAGACAGTTTGGAACTTGGCTGACGGAAGTTACATCGAGCGCCGTGAAAACGTCATATGCATGGGCAATCCGGGAACGGGCAAGACTCACATTTCTATAGCCCTCGGGATTCTGGCATGCAACCAGGGATACAGGGTGCGTTTCTACAGCGCCCCAATGCTGGCCACAGAATTAGTTGAGGCCCGGGAGAACCACACGCTGGCAAGGCTGCAAAGGCAGCTTGCCAAAACGGACTTGCTCATTCTTGACGATCTTTCCTACCTCAGCTTCTCGAAGCAGCAGTCTGAACTCTTGTTTCAAGTGATATCTGAACGGACGGAAAGGGCCAGTCTGATTATCAGTACGAACCTGGAGTTTTCCCGATGGGTAGAATTCTTCGGCGATCCGATGCTCACTGCTGCCCTCGTCGACAGGGTAACTCACAGGGCACACATTCTCAACATGAACGGTGACTCTTACCGACTTAAGGAGAGTCAGCTGAGAAAAGGGGTCAAGGTGGATCAAAATTAAACTAGCGCCTGGATCACTTTTAGACTAGCGCTGGTGGATCACTTTTACGCGGCCAGTGGATCAAAATTACGTTGACGAACGCA
>FIZM01000125.1 GCA_900019985.1 uncultured Clostridia bacterium | reverse complement strand
AAGAACTGGACAGTGACAAATTCTACTCTCGGCCTCACCAGGACATTCATCCCCGGATAAGCCCCGGGCATATCTACAAATGAGGTAAACGGTATTTCCACATGGGCATGGTGGACAGGTTGATCCTCCTCAGCTGCAACGTAGATAATCTGAAGCACCAGGACGCCTTCTAGAATGATCTTCCCGTCGAGTATGTCGGCACGTGTTATCTCCACAGTTGAACTGAATATCTGGAGTATCTTCTGCGCAGGCGGCTTCTCTTCGGGTATTTCTACCTCCCTGCGGATATTGATCTGTTGCGATTTTTCATTCACCACGTCCTCAATGGCAACAAGCTGCCTTACGGCATTAATCGGAATTCTGTCTGACTTTACGTCTGTGACCACACGGAGCTGCTGAATTTCAGTAACCTTCACAAAGATGCTGAGAATCAAGTCTTGCATAACAGTGTTAGGATTCACAATAGTGACCTGCACAAACTCTACGCTGGGGAATATCTCCGCCATCAAACCCGGAACCGCTCCGGGAATCCTGATATTTGCCAGGAAATTCACTTCCAAATGCATATGGTGGACAGGCTGGTCCGGCTCTGCAGCTACGTAAATCACCTGTGTCCTGACTCTTCCCTGGATAATCACAAGATCCGGAATAATCCGCACTTCATCTGTGATGATTTCTGTGCTCACCACGTTTAAGATTTTCTGCACAGGGGGTTTCCCTGCAGGCACAGGCAGCATATTACTCAGTATCACCTGGCCTGTGTTTTCACCTCTGACACGTTCCACTCGGAAAAGCTGCTTCTCGACTTTAACAGGGACACTTTTGAACATGACGTCAGTAACTACGTCGAGCTGGACCAACCTGATTACCTTTACAAAGAACTCTATGATGAGTTCTATCTCCACTTCCCTAGGCGACCTTATCACTATGTCAGAAAACGTCACCCTCGGTTTCAGTATCACTGTCATGCCGGGTTGTGTTCCGGGCACATCAGCAAACTGCACGAAGCCTATGACGTGCTCCATATGGTGGACAGGCTGGTCAGGCTCTGCAGCTACGTATATCGTCTGGACTGTTGCCGTGCCTTCGATTACGACTTTGTTGGGCAGCGGTGTCCCTGTTGCTGACACTGTTACATTGGCTATGCTCAAGATCTTCTGGACGTCAGGTTTTCCTGCAGGCACTGATTGAATGCTCCTAAGTGTAACAGTGGTGACAGTTTCGCTGACGACTTCGAAGAGCTTGAGGCGTTCCCTTCTCAGAATCATCTCCTGTTTCCCTCCCTTTCAAACCATCCTCGAAAACTCCGCATCATCCCTTAGGAGCAGGGCAGGCAGGGATCTGGATCACCTGGCCAACCTGGAGGTTTTCCGGCTGTATCCCGGGGTTTGCCTGAATAATGGCTTCGACTGTCGTGTTGTACTGTCTGGCCAGCGCCCAGAGGGTATCACCTGGTTGGATCGTCACCATCACAATGGTAGGCTGTGGGCACGGCCCTTCCGGAGCGGGCGTTACTACAACTACATTAACTACGACATTGAGTTGGACCGGTTCAGTGACTTTTGCAAATACGCCTACAAGCACTTTGACAGTGAACCGTCTGTCTTCAACAAGCTCAAAGTCGACGTGTTCCACGGCTACGCGGGTTTCTGCGGTGAAGCCCTCGTGTGTGCCTGGTATCTCCACGAAAAGGGTAAATTTCACCCGGTGGGACATATGGTGTACAGGCTGGTCTCTTTCAGGTGTTTGTGCCACATAAAGCGTCTGGAGTTCTATTACTCCTTCAATGATTACCTTGCCGTCGATTATTCTCCATGATGTCTCCTTTACCGAGGTATCAATGCGGAGGATACGCTCGATATTGGGCTTCTCTTTCGGCACCTCCAGAATCTCTTTGATTATTGTCTGAGCTATGTCTTCCCCTATGACATCCTCTACTCTCAGGAGCCTCTTTTCCACGTCAAGCACCTGGCTGGCAGAGGTTACATCTGTGACGATTTCCAGCTGCCTGACGACAGTCACCTTGGCTACGATCTTCAGGACCACATCCACGGTTATGGTGCGGAAATCCAGTTCAGTAAAGCTGACTGTTTCAAAGATTATCCTGGCCTGGGCAATCATGCCGACAGCTGCACCCGGGACTTCCACCACTTGAGAGAACCGCAACTGGCTAGAGAAGAAGTGCACCGGAAGCTTGACGCCTTCAGGAGTCGGCTCCTGGGGCACAGCAGCATAAAGGACGTCAACATCTATCAAACCTTCAACAACTACCTGGCCATCAAGGACTTGAACGTCTGTAAGACGGGGTTTGGCCTCAACGCTTATGACAGAATCTATATCCGGTTTCTCAAACGGGACTATAAGCCTTCCGGTGACAAGAGCCTGTGCGTGCGCGTCACCTATTACGTCCTCGACTTTCAAAAGCTCCCTCGTAACCTGCAAATCAGGAGGACCTGTTACCTCTGTGACTACCTCCAGCTGCTCAGTTACAGTGACTTTTACCTTAGCGGAAACCACAACGCGTATATCAACAGTCCTAATGTCAACGAGATCGAAGGCTATGTCATGGATATCCACCTGCACCCAGGCATTCATAAACGGCTCAGTCCCGGGGACTTCAGCAATAAGTTCAAATGATATGTCTTCTTCGAATACCTGAACCGGCTGCGCTCCGCTAGCCTCCCGAGCTACGTAGAGAATCCTTATTCTGGCTGTGCCTTCAATCAGGATCTTGTTCTTAATCAGCTGAAATGACGTAGTGAGAATAATAACATCTACACTGATGATCTTTTCTGCAGTAGGCAGGCTGTCTGCTATCTTGATGACTTCTCTAAGGACCTTCCGCGCCGTGGTTTCGCCAATGACCTGTTCGACTTTGAGGAGTTCCTCTTTGAGCTCGATACCCACAGCCATCTCTTTTCCTCCTTTCCACTTAAACACATGGAGCCGTACACTTCTTTTTCATTTCTACTATATGCGGGCAACTTACTGAAATGTGCATATATTTCTAAATACAAGATCACGCCTTGCGCACGACAAAACCCCAAGTATCGAAGACCCGTTGTGTATAGACCGGGTATGATTA
>FIZM01000124.1:8999-11477 GCA_900019985.1 uncultured Clostridia bacterium | reverse complement strand
CTCGTTGAAGCCCGTGAAGCCATTGAAGTTTCTGCAGCTATGCTGGCAGCTGAGCGTGCAGATGAAAAGGAGGTCGAAGCTCTCCTGGGGCTGGTCCGTGATATGAGTAATCTCATAGACAGCCCCGAGGAGTATGCAGAAAAAGACTTCGCGTTTCACGTAATGGTTGTGGAAGCGTCAAAGAACCAGGTCCTGATGGAGCTTTTTTCTACAATCCAGGATATCCTCATGGTCCAGTTGCGAAAAATAATGGGACTTTATGGAGTGACGATTGACTCGTACGGCTATCACCTGAAGGTTGCGTTGGCTATAGCCGATAAAAACGGAGAGGCTGCAGGATTTGCCATGAGGAACCATTTCAGAAAGGTTGCTAAACCTTATGTAACCAGAGTTGCAGATAATCCTCATTTGAACTCAGGAGGAGACAAGCTGACATGAGAATCTACGTTTTGCTTAAACAGGTACCCGGCACATCTGATGTGAAGATGGATGAAGAAACAGGGACAATGGTAAGGACTGAGCACAAAAACGTTATTAACCCTTTAGATGAGAATGCCCTTGCTGAAGCTATCAGGTTGAGAGACACAATACCTCAGGCAAAGGTTACGGCAATCAGCATGGGCCCGCTTCATGCCCAAAAAGCCTTGCGGGAAGCAATAGCCTTAGGTGCAGATGACGCGGTTCTGCTCTCTCACAAACATTTCGGAGGGTCTGATACTTTAGCGACAGGCAAGGCATTGGCACAGGCGCTTGTAAATCTGGCAGGCGGTTCCCTCGGCCCAGACGATCTCATTCTTTGCGGAGAACGTGCAACTGACGGAGAAACAGGGCAGGTAGGTCCTATGGTATCTGCAATTTTGGATGTTCCTGTAGTGACCTACGTCCGAAAGATCGTCCTAGAAGGCCGACATATTGTGGCTGAGAGGGTAGTAGAAGAAGGAACGGAAGTTGTCAGACTGCCTCTGCCTGCTGTTATAACTGTAGTAAAAGATATCAATCAACCCGGGTTTCCCACTCTTGCCGGAAAACTGAAAGCCAAAACTTGCGACATTCCTGTCCTCATACCGGATGATCTGGGCCTTTCCCGTGATGACATCGGGCTTAGCGGTTCACCGACACGGGTTGTCAAGATATTTAGGCCCAAGCTAAGCCGGGACACGGTTATCCATCAACAAGATACTAGTGGTGTTGCGGTAGATGCCCTTCTCGATTTCCTTGAAGAACGCGGCGTAATCTAAGCCAAATAACTTCTTATGAATAGAAGCGGGTGATTGCTTTGACGTACAAAGGCGTAATGGTGCTAGGTGAACAAAGAGACGGAGTGCTTCACCCTGTTACATTTGAGTTGCTTGCGAGAGGACGTGAACTCTCTGACAAGCTGGGAGAGGCCCTTTCCTGTGTGGTTCTGGGATGCGGAATGGAGCGGTTTGCGGAAGAGATAATTCAAAGAGGTGCTGACATCGTTTACATCGTGGACAACCCTATGCTCAGGCGCTTTCTGCCTCGTCCTTACTCAACAGTCTTAGCCAGGCTCATGAAGGAGGTAAAGCCTGAGATCGTCCTGGCTGCAGCAACTACACAAGGGCGCACTATACTGCCGGTTGTTGCTGCAAAACTCAACACGGGGCTGACAGCGGATTGCACAGGGCTTGACATAGATCCTGTAGACAGGACCCTCCTTCAGACAAGGCCTGCTATCGGCGGTAACGTGATGGCTACTATAAAAACACCTGTAGCAAGGCCGCAAATGGCTACAGTAAGGCCAAAGTCACAAAAGCCGCTGCCTCCCGATAAAACCAGATGCGGCCAGGTCGTATTGAAAACCTATGAGTCCGGCATCTTCGAAACCTGTGAAGAACTTGTTGATGTAGTGAAAGACAGAACTCAAGATGTAAACGTCCAAGATGCGGACATCGTCGTTTCAGGTGGCAAAGGCCTAAAGAGCAGAGACAATTTCCGTATGGTAGAGGAACTTGCCGAGCTCTTGGGGGCGGCAGTAGGAGCGACAAGGGATGTTGTGGATCTCGGCTGGGTTTCATATCCTCACCAGATAGGACTCAGCGGAAGAACGGTATCTCCCAAGCTTTACGTAGCCATAGGCATCTCCGGTTCAGTGCAGCACCTTGCAGGTATGCAGACATCTGAGACTGTTGTTGCAATAAACAAAGACCGTGATGCCCAGATTTTCAAAGTTGCTGACTTCGGTATTATCGGAGATTTATTCGAGGTCGTTCCTGAACTAATCAGCAAGCTTAAAGAGAGAAGTAACACGAAAGCGGGAAGGGAGGGTTAAGGCCGATGTCAACGTACAACCGGATCACAGATGAGATCATACAAGAGCTGAGAGAAATCGTAGGGCCTTCCCATGTGGTGACTGATACAGAGAAAATGCTTCCGTATGCCCATGATGAAGTGTCTGAAGAGGCATACGTCAAAATGCCTGAAGTTGTAGTGAAGCCCGGGACGAAAGAAGAGATC
>FIZM01000124.1:0-8990 GCA_900019985.1 uncultured Clostridia bacterium | reverse complement strand
AACCTTTTCATGGTTGTAGAGCCCGGAGTCACCACCGGAGAGGTCCAGAGGCGGGCGGAAGATGCAGGCTTGTTTTATGCAGGTGACCCCTGTAGTGCAGAAAGCTCTCACATAGGCGGCAACATCGCTGAGAACGCAGGCGGTAACAGGGCTGTCAAGTACGGCACGACTTCCAGATATGTATACGGGCTTGAAGTCGTCCTTCCCGGCGGCGAGATTATGACCCTTGGTGGCAAGTGCGTAAAAGACGTCACAGGGTACGACTTGATTCACCTGATTGTCGGTTCTGAAGGGACCCTTGGAGTAGTAACGAAGATTTGGCTCAAACTCCTCCCCTTGCCGAAGTTCAGGGCAGACCTACTGGTGCCGTTTGCCACGATGCAAGAGGCAATAGAAGTAGTTCCGAAGGTTATGACTATGGGCGGGATTGTCCCGACGTCAGTGGAATTCATGGACAGTATGTCAATAAAAGCTGCTGAGCTCTATCTAAACCAGGTCCTTCCCCACAGCGATGCAGGTGCGTACATCATCATTGAAATCGAAGGCAGTTCCGAATCTCAGGTGGAAGAGGACTACGAAACCATAGGGAAGCTGTGCCTGGAAAACGGCGGGATAGAGGTATACGTGGCTGACAACCTGTCTACCCAGGAACGCATATGGAAGGCAAGAAAATGTGTGGCGGAAGCACTCCGCGTGGTAAGCCCTGTATATTGTATGGAAGATATCACTGTGCCGACAAGCGAGATTCCGGAAATGCTTAAGGAGATAACGGCTATTTCAGAAAAGTACGGTGTGAAGATACCGTGTTTCGGCCATGCAGGCGACGGCAATATCCATGCAACACTGCTTAAGGAAGACATGGATGACGCGACATGGGAGGATGTCAAGGAGAAGGTCTTAGAGGAGATGTATGCTGCCACGTATAAACTGGGCGGCAACCTGTCAGGCGAACACGGAATCGGGGCAAAGAGGCTCCATTTCATGGAGAAGTTCATGGACCCGGTGGCTGTCGATGTCATGAGAAGCATCAAGCGGGCTCTCGATCCAAACCTCATTCTGAACCCGGGCAAGATTTTCAGCCTGCAGCCGAAATGAGGTTGTTTGCAACCGGTATAGGTGTTTGGTAAACTGATCTTGTCGAGGTATAGTGCAAGAGATGCGGATTGTGTCAACCTACTTGTAATGTAAATAATTTGGGCTTACGGAGACGAGACTATGCGGAAATACCATATCCACACTTTTGGATGCCAGATGAACGAGCATGATTCGGAAATCATCGCAGGAATACTGGAGGAGCGTGGATTTCAAGCCACAGATTCTCCGGACGATGCAGACCTGATAATTTTCAACACCTGTTGCGTAAGGGAAAACCCTGAGCGAAAGGTATACGGAAGGCTTGGGGATCTGAAGAAAAGGAAGATGGCAAATCCCGATTTGATAATCGGGGTAGCAGGTTGCATGGTACAGCAGCCCGGAGAAGTGGAGCGGATAACAAAGCGCTTTCCCCATGTGGACCTTGTCATCGGTACAATGAACATCCACGAACTGCCTGACCTTCTCGACCAGGTGGAAGCAGGGCACAAGGCTTACCGCATATTGGAGGAAGATCCTGAAGAGGGCGCAGGCGTCATGGAAGGGCTCCCGATACGTCGCGTCCCAGGCGTTTCCGCCTGGGTTTCCATTATCTACGGCTGCAACAACTTCTGCTCATATTGTATAGTCCCGTACGTGCGCGGAAGGGAGAGGAGCCGCGAGTTCCAGGATATTGTCAATGAGGTCAAAAGGCTGGGGCAGGAGGGATTCAAGGAAGTCGTTCTCCTCGGCCAAAATGTCAACTCCTACGGGCACGATCTCCAAGACGGACGCGATTTTGCTGATCTCCTCCGTGCTGTGGACAAGACACCCGGGATCGCCAGGATACGCTATATGACAAGCCATCCCAGGGATTTCACGGACAAACTGATTGAGACGATAGCCTCATCAGAGACTGTTTGCGAGCATTTTCACTTACCGCTCCAGGCAGGCTCAAACAAAGTGCTGGCTCGTATGAACCGCGGGTACACCCTTGAACACTACATGGATTTAGTGTCGAAGATACGAAAAGCAGTCCCTGAGTGTTCGATTACAACCGACCTGATAGTGGGCTTTCCCGGTGAAGATGAAGATGACTTTGCAGAGACTATGAGGGCGGTGGAAGAGATCCGGTTCGATTCTGCATTCACATTTGTGTATTCACCACGACGGGGCACAGCTGCAGCTTCAATGCCCGGCCAGGTGCCTGATGACGTGAAAAGCAGGCGCATCCAAGAACTGATTGATCGACAAAACGAGATTACCCAGGAGATTAACGACACTCTCCAGGGGAGGACCGTAGAAGTCCTTGTTGAAGGGTTAAGCAAGACAAATCCGTCAATGCTGTCAGGCAGGACTCGCACAAACAAGCTGGTGGTGTTCCCGCTCTATCCCGGAGTTACTCAAGGGGACCTGATAAACGTCAAGATTACAGAGACCCGTGCTTGGACTCAGATCGGTGAGGTGGTTTCAGTTTGACCACTCCCATGATGAAGCAATATACTACCATCAAATCCCGGTATCCTGACGCGATTTTAATGTTTCGCCTCGGCGATTTCTATGAAATGTTCGGTGAAGATGCTGAAACAGCTTCGAGAATCCTGGAGATAACCTTGACTTCCAGGGAAGCAGGCCGCGGTAACAGGATACCTATGTGCGGGATTCCTCACCATGCTGCACATGCATACATAGGCCGATTAATCGAAGCCGGGTACAAAGTCGCCATATGCGAGCAGATGGAACCTCCCCGTCCGGGGCGAAAAGTCGTAAGGCGTGAAGTCGTCAGAGTTATAACCCCCGGAACCATCCTTGAGCCTGAGTTCCTCGAGGAAAAGAAGAACAATTACCTCATAGCTTTGGCAGCGCAAGGGAAGTCAGTAGGCCTTGCACTGCTTGATGTATCTACTGGCGAGTTTGCCATTACTGAGGCAAGAGGGGAACAGGCTGAAGAAACAATCCTTGCTGAGATTTCGAGCCTTAGTGCCAAGGAATGTGTAGTCACACCGAGTATTGCCGGAGATCTCAGCCTTCTTGAAAGGCTCAGATCGCTCTCAGGGCTTACCATGACTTATGTAGATGACAGGGCACAGCCTGTGATATCAGATCCCGAAGATGAACCTGTCTCTCGAACATCCGGGTCCAAGGCAGCGTTGGCAAAGAAGGCACTTACCGATCACTTCGGCTCACTCAGCCTTGAAGCTGCAGGTTGCATGGAATATCCCCTTGGCATGCAAGCTGCAGGGGTTCTTTTGCTGTACGCATCTCACACGCAAATGACATCGCTCTCTTACATTACAAAGGTCCGATGCTATTCAATAGGCGACTCCATGGCAATCGACCCGGAAACCCGGCGCAGCCTTGAACTTACAGATACCATCAGGCCAACGCAGCGCGGGAAGGAGCATACTCTCTTCAGGGTTATGGACCGCACTGTCACATCAATGGGCGGAAGGCTCCTTAGGAAGTGGATGGATCACCCGTCTCGGGACCTTGCCGAGATTAACAGGAGACTCGATGCAGTAGAAGAGCTCGAAGGCGATGTTATAAGGCGCAACGATATCAGGCGGGTTCTCTCCCGCATCCTGGATCTGGAGAGGCTTGCCGCCCGGATCGGCACAGGCGGGGCAAACGCAAGGGACCTTGTGGCGTTAGCCGAATCCCTCAAAGTCATACCCGAACTAAAAGGCATTTTAGATGGGACGACTTCCGATGCCTTGAAGGAGCTGGCTTTGGGGCTTCTCGATCTCAGTCAATTGACTGATCTTATAGGTTCTGCGATTGTCGACGATCCTCCGCATGTCTTGACTGAAGGCGGGATAATCCGTAAAGGATACAACGAAGAACTGGACAAGCTCAGCGATACCAGTCGGCGGAGCAGAGAGTTTCTGGCATCTCTCGAGGTATCGGAAAAAGAGAAAACAGGCATAAAATCGCTGAAAGTCGGCTACAACCAGGTATTCGGGTACTATTTTGAGGTTACGCGCCCTAACCTGCATCTTGTTCCGGAGTCCTGGATAAGAAAGCAGACTCTTGCCGGAGCTGAGCGGTTTATCACCCCTGAATTAAAAGAGCACGAGACTATCATTTTGAAAGCCAAAGAAAGAATGGCTACCCTGGAATATGAGCTGTTTTCAGAAGTAAGGGACAAAGTTGCGTGCGAGATTCCCAAGATTCAGCAGGTAGCAGAGGCTGTAGCTGAACTCGACGTATTTGCATCCTTTGCTGAGTCTGCAAATTTATACGGATACGTCCGTCCGGATCTTGACGAAGGTTTCGACCTTGACATAACCGGGGCACGTCACCCTGTGGTAGAACAGTCTCTTCCTCAAGGTGTGTTCATCCCCAACGATATCAGGCTGGATTCTGAGTCATGCCAGGTAATGGTCCTTACCGGTCCCAATATGTCCGGCAAGAGCACACTTGGGAAGACTGCGCTTCTCATTACTCTAATGGCGCATATGGGGAGCTTTGTTCCTGCCACATCCGCAAGGATTCCGCTGACTGACAGGATCGCGGTGCGCGCAGGCTCATCTGAAGAGATAGCTGAAGGTAAGTCCACATTCTTGGTGGAGCTTCTTCAGACGTCAATTATAATTTCTCAAGCCACGGAAAGGACCTTGATATTCATTGACGAGCTCGGCCGTGGAACCAGCACTTACGATGGAATGGCAATAGCTCAGGCCGTAATTGAGTACATACACGATAAAATCGGGGCGAAGACTATCTTTACAACCCATTTCCACGAACTTGCTGCACTTGAAGATAAGCTGGACAGGGTCAAGAATTTCCGTATAGAAGCTGAAGAGCGCGGAGGAGAGGTGGTATTCCTCTACAAGCTGAGTCCGGGAGGATGCGACAGAAGCTACGGCATTAACGTGGCAAAGATGGCAGGGATGCCTCGAGACCTAATAAGGAGGGCAAATGCCATTTTAACAGAACTTGAGAGGCGAAGCCCTTCCCGGCCGCAACAAATGAGCCTCCTTGCCGTCCTTATGGACGGTCAAGGCACTCTATCTCCGCCTTCTGATCACGACGGTATTATAGAAGAGATAAAGAAAATGGACATTGATTCCATGACACCCCTGGAAGCCCTTACGCGTCTTTCAGACTTGAAATCGAAGATTGAAGGGAAAGAGAACCTGTGAATCCGGAGAGGGAAATAGTAATCCTTGATGAGGACACTATTAATAGGATTGCAGCCGGCGAAGTTGTGGAGCGGCCAGCATCAGTAGTGAAGGAACTGATAGAGAACGCCATTGATGCAGGGGCGACTGAGATTGTCGTCGAGACAGAGGGACCGCCCGGAACGTTCATTAAGGTGTCTGACAATGGGAGAGGCATGAGCCGGAGTGATGTGCGCCTTGCTTTTATGCGCCATGCTACAAGCAAGATAAGGACGGCTGATGACATCAGAACCGTGCTGACCATGGGGTTTCGCGGGGAAGCCCTTCCCAGCATAGCTGCGGTGTCCCGGATAGAGGTTATCACCTGCCGCAAAGAGGATCCCATTGGAACGAGAGTCATATTCCAAGGAGGCGCTGAGGTTTCTGAAGAGGACTACCCCAGGCAGGTCGGATCAACTCTCATATGCAAAGACTTATTCTACAATACACCTGCCAGGCGCAAGTTTCAGCGAAGCCCGTCCACAGAGGCTGCATATATCCGCGACGAAGTGGTAAAGTCGGCCTTGGCGCAACCTGATATTCGATTCCGCCTTGTATGCGACGGAAAGGTCGTGTTCGTCTCCCAGGGCCAAGGGGACAAACGTAATACCATTGCTTCAGTTTACGGTACAGAGATTGTCAAAGGCTTATTACCTATTGCCTCAGGCGCCGGAGACACCTATATTGAAGGTTTCATTACTCCTCCTGATGTCTCAAGGGCAAGACGCGATATGCAACACGTATTTGTCAACTCCAGGCCTTGTGTTGTCCCGGCCCTTGCAAGGACTGTTGAGAATGTCTACGGAACCAGGCTGCCGCAACGCCGCTATCCTGCAATCTTCCTGTGGGTTCAGACTGATCCTGCATCTATTGATGTAAACGTCCATCCTGCAAAAAGGGAAGTAAGGTTCTCCAAGAACCACGATGTTTTCCGTCTGGTAGCACAGGCTGTTTCATCTGCGCTGAGGTCGCACGGAGTTGAGCCGGGCATCAAGTGGAGGATAGATCCGGGTGGCATCAGTCCTGAGTATACACAGGGTATCCCAGGCTTAGATGCGGGCGCAGGCGAAGGCTTACTAGCCGGTACAGGCAGGACAGAAGACTCGCACATCTATTACTCTGCAAATTGCCACAGTGAGGCAGCCCGCGGACAGTTCAGGCCCATCGGGATATTCAAGGACACATATATTCTGGCTGAAGACGAAGAAAGCGAAGATCTGGTGATTATTGACCAGCATGCTGCCCATGAGCGGATAATATACGAAGAGGCCTTACGTGCGTTGCTTGACGGGGCAAGTATCAATGTGCAGACTCTTATTCCGCAGCTTTTGGAATTACCGGCGGGTGTTGTTTCGGAAGTCGCGCCGTACCTTTCCGAGCTTGGGAGGATAGGTATCATCCTCGAGGAATTCGGTTCATCGTCTTTGCTTTTGAGGGGTGTGCCTTCTGCATTAACCGAGTTTTCAGGTACGGATCCGATGGGTGCCGTCTCCTCCGCCATTGAGCTGTTTGCAGATGAGATATCTTCCGGCATGGATGACGAAAGCGCAGGAGAGCGCATTACTGACCTGTTGAGCCGTGTAGCGGCTGAGCTTGCATGCAAGGCTGTAGTCAAAGCCCGCGACCGGTTAGAGCCTGAGGAAGTCGCGAGGCTCCTTTCTGATCTGGCATCTTGTCGAGATCCTTACTCCTGCCCCCACGGACGCCCGACTCTCCTTAGGATAAGCATGGATGAACTGGAGCGGACTTTTCGGAGAAAATAATCGTACAAGCGGACAGGAAGGGAACATCTTACACTGAAGGATGTGTGATACGTTGTGAGTGCGCCTGATTGGCTTGTAGTGATTACAGGCCCTACTGCAGTGGGGAAGACTGAGATATCTATAGGTGTTGCAAAGGCACTTGACGGCGAGATAGTGTCCTGCGACTCTATGCAGGTATATAAGTACATGGACATCGGTACTGCAAAAGCCGGTAGCGAAGAGCAGAGGATGGTGCCACATCACCTTATCGATGTTGTGACTCCTGATGAAGATTTCAATGTCGCAAGATTTCAAGAACTGGCTGAAACCGCCATCTCAGATATTGCGTCCCGAGGCAAAACCCCGATCCTTGTGGGTGGGACAGGCCTTTACATCAAGGCAGTGGTCGATGGATTCCTGTTTCCCTGGGAAGGTGCATCACCTGAGATCAGAGGGTCTCTTGAACTGGAGGCTAAAGAGAAAGGAAATGAAGCACTCTATGCCAGACTTGAACAGGTAGATCCCGCTGCTGCCAAAAAGATACACCTTAACGACACAAGACGGATTATCCGCGCGCTTGAGGTTTATCTTACTACAGGCCGTCCTATTTCAGAACTGTGGCGAGAAGGGAAAAGAAGAAAGAGAGCCCGTCTTGACAGGCTGGTCATGATAGGTTTGGTTCGAAAAAGGGAGGAACTCTACAAGAGGATAGATGCCAGATGTGACAAAATGATGGAACTCGGCCTTGTCAAGGAGACGAAAAGGCTCCTGGAACAGGGTTACAGCAGGACATTAACTTCCGGACAAGCCCTGGGATATAAAGAAATCGTAGGGCATCTGAACGGGGAATACTCCCTTGAAGAAGCAGTGGACCTTATCAAGAGAAACACAAGGAGATACGCCAAACGGCAGCTGATTTGGTTCAGGGCTGACCCGCGCGTGCAGTGGTTGGATGTAGGTGTGTTTGATTCGGCTCACGAGGCCTCAAAATGTATTCTTGCATTGGTCAAAGGAAAAATGGCTGCAATGTAGAAAGCAAAAACTGATTCGGTATCTGCAAGGAGCGATGGTTGAGGAAAACATCCTGAAAAAGCTGCAGAAATAGGAGGAGGCCCCGATCGCCGTGAATAAACAGGCACAAAACCTTCAAGACAGATTCCTCGGTCTCATTCGTTCACAAGGTATTCCCGTAACAATTTATTTGCTCAATGGGTATCAGATTAAAGGTCAGATCATAGGATTCGATAGTTTCACATTAATGGTAAGTGACGGCACAAAGCAGGACCTCATTTATAAACATGCCATCTCCACGATAACCCCGACACGCCCTGTGAATTTCACACCTATCGAAGAAAAAAGCGAAAACCCCTAACAAAAACAACTCTTCCTTGAAAGGCCCGGCCTAACCATCGGTTCGCCCTGGGATAAGGCTTGCCATAGGAGGCAATAATAGCTATGGGAATCTTTATCTTAAGGGGGTGCGGGCAGATGGTTTTTCGTGCGTTGTCGAGACTGGTTTTACGCATGGTGCCTAGAAGGCAGCGCTCGGCCATTCCGAGCCAGAGAGGCTCCGACCCCCAGATTTCACTCACAGGCAAGCTAAGCAAGAATCTCAGAGAAAACGAATCCCTCATCAGAGACACATTCGGAAACAGCAGCGACCTTGTTATCCGCAAGTTAAGGTTTGGGAGCGGCCCGGGCATAGCTATGTTGGTCGTCCATATAGACGGATTGGTTGATTCCGCCCTAATCAGTGACGCTGTGATCAGGCCGATAGCGGTAACTCCCGAATTCTTTGAGATGGATAAGCAGTCTTCTGCTAGAGTTCGAGATCGGATAAGAGACGGCTTGATTTCAGTGTCAGATATAAGCGAGGTCTCGGATAAATCAGACTTCCTCACCGCCATTGCTGAAGGTAAGTGCGGGATAATCATAGACGGAAGTCCCGATGCGTTCGTATGTGATATCGGCGGATTTGAGATGCGCAATCTTGAGGAGCCCATGAACGAAGTTG
>FIZM01000123.1 GCA_900019985.1 uncultured Clostridia bacterium | reverse complement strand
CTTATCCTTTTTCCATGGGAACTTGAGACATCCAGGGGAATTCAGGGCATCTTAAGAGAAAGCCCCGGATTTTCGGAGGTTATGTGCTTTATCGGCCCTGAGGGTGGGTTCTCTTATGCTGAGGCAGAGATTGCAAAAGAGAAAGGTGCGATGTTGTGCAGCCTGGGACCTAGAATACTGCGCACAGAAACAGCCGGATTAGTGCTGAGTTCGATTATTCTTTATGAAGCCGGGGAGATGGGTTAATTTGCCACATTCAGGTAAGCGGTGTGCTTTTTATACTCTCGGATGTAAAGTCAACCAGTATGATACAGAGAGCCTAATGGAGCTTTTTCGAGAACGAGGATACGAAATAGTCGATTTTCATTCTGAAGCAGACGTGTACTGCATAAATACGTGTACAGTCACTCATGTAGCGGACAAGAAATCGAGGCAGGCGATAAGGCGAGCCAAAAGGCAAAATCCCAATGCCATAGTGGTTGCAACAGGCTGTTACTCTCAGGTTTCACCTGAAAAAGTTTCGGCTGTCAGTGGCGTTGACGTGCTCGTAGGAACACAGGGGCGAAAGGATATTGTGGATCTCGTCGAGTCAGCGATGGCAGGGAGGTCAGAAAGCCCGCTGGTTGCTGTAGAAGACATTATGTGTCAGACTGAGTTCGAAGAGATGCCGATATCATGTCTGTACAAAAGGATACGGGGATTTGTCAAGATCCAGGAAGGATGTGACGAGTTCTGCACTTACTGCAAGGTGCCATATGCCCGCGGCCCGTCGAGAAGCCGTTCCCCCGAGCATATATTAGCAGAGGTCCGGCGATTAGCCGGCTCCGGTGTAAGTGAGATAGTCCTCACCGGCATTCATATCGGGGCTTACGGAAAGGAGCCGGAAACCTCGCGTTACCGAGGGGCAGTGGGCCTTCCGTGGCTTCTTGATAAGATCCACGGTATCCCGGAAATCAGGCGTATCCGTTTAAGTTCCATTGAGCCGGTGGATATCGATGAGAGGCTCATAGATAAGGTCAGCGGACTCAAGAAAGTGGCAAGGCATTTTCACGTTCCGCTTCAGAGCGGAGATGATGAAGTGCTTGCGAGGATGGGTAGGCGGTACACAACTTCCGATTACCGGAGCCTTGTTGAGAGAATCAGAGAGAGAATCCCTGACGTAGCCATTACCACAGACATAATGGTTGGGTTCCCAGGGGAGACTGAGGATAACTTCCAGAGATCCTACAACTTTGCAGAAAGCCTGAGGTTCTCCCGGATGCACGTGTTTAAGTTTTCAAGGCGCCCCGGAACTCCTGCGTTTGACATGGAAAACCAAGTGGATTCCAAAACAAAGGATGAACGCAGCGAGAAGATGATACAGCTTGCTGCCGATTTGGAGTCTGAGTATGCAGAATCACTTGTAGGGAAGAATGAGGAAGTCCTGGTAGAAGAGTACGACTCCGAAACCAAAACCGTTGCCGGTCTGGGAAGCAGGTACGTTCGCATAGAGATGCCCGGAGAAGAGTCCTTTGTAGGGATAATGATCCCTGTGAGAATCACAGGAGCTATGGGCAGTACAGTTATTGCAGAAGGACTTTTGCCCCATGAAGAAGGAATTGTGCCGGATGGCGAGAAATAACCTGAGAGAGGTGGGCGACTTGAACGATTGTCTGTTTTGCAAAATAGCAAGAAAAGAGATACCCGCGGATATTGTATATGAAGACGACGATGTGCTGGCATTTCGCGATATCAGGCCGCAGGCTCCGGTGCATGTTCTTGTTATCCCAAAACGGCACATAGCATCTCTTGCAGATTTGACTCAAGAAGACAAAGATGTAATGGGGCATGTCACACTTGTTGCATCACGGCTTGCCCGTGACCTGGGGGTAAGTGAAGGTTACAGAGTTGTGATCAATTGCGGGAAAGATGCAGGTCAGAGTGTTTTCCACATCCATATGCATCTTCTAGGCGGAAGATCTCTCGGGTGGCCTCCGGGTTGAGATTGACATCAGGTGATAGCTCTTGTATCATTGCCACAGGTTTCATAAAACGCACCTTGCAGAATTATGCCACCACTTGCAGTAATGAACGGTAGTTCCAGTGGATGTACTGTCGATGTGAGATCCGTGGCAGCCGGGGGGAGGGAGATCGAGTGTCTGAAGTCAGGATTGGAAAAAACGAATCCCTAGACAGTGCGCTTCGCAGGTTCAGACGGGAGTGCCAAAGGTCAGGCCTTTTTGCTGAAGTACGCAAACACGAGCGCTATGAAAAGCCCAGTGTGCGCAGGAAGAAGAAGTCTGAGGCTGCGCGAAGGAGGAAGTATCGGAGGTAGCTAAGATTTGTGGTAATGCCCGACTCTTTGTCGGGCATTATTTGAATGATAGGGTTTCGAGGCCTGTCGACGGGTTGTGTGATAGGGGGTGCGGAGCAAGTGTTGCCTGAGTGTAGAAGTTACGGGAAATCGAAGAAGACTATAGGACTGTCTCTTATCTTTTTGCTTATTATCACAGGCCGTTATCTTTCCTCAGGTTTAGGGATAGAGGCACAAGGCGAAGCTCTGTCCGAGCCCCTGGTGTATGTAGTCAGTATAGAGGGTACTATCGAGCAGGGGCTTTCATCTTATGTTAAGCGGGTAGTAGGCGAAGCAGAAAGCCGGATGGCAGATGCAATTCTTGTGGAAGTCAATACCTTCGGCGGCCGTGTGGACGCGGCTACGGAAATCCGCGACTATATTATCGGCTTTCCGGGTCTATCAATAGCTTATGTGAAAGGCAGGGCCTGGTCTGCAGGGGCCTTGATTACGCTGGCTGCTGAAAAAATCGTTATGGCACGGACAGCCAGCATAGGAGCTGCTGAGACTATCCCTAAAGAAGAGAAGCAGATTTCAGCGCTTCGGGGAGAGTTTGAAGCCACTGCTGAGAATAGAGGACGGGACCCGGAGATTGCTGCTGCTATGGTAGATGCTGACATATCAATCGAGGGGTTGGTGGATAAAGGTAAGCTCTTGACATTGACTGCTCAAAGAGCTAAAGATTTGGGATTTATCGATGCTATAGCAGCTTCCAGGCAAGAGGCCTTGGCTGAATTCGGATTGGAAGGCGCGAAGGTCGTGGAAACTGCCCAGACACGGGCAGAGAAACTCGCCCGTTTCCTGACGGATCCCACAGTCAGCTCTATCCTTCTTACCCTCGGTTTTCTCGGCCTCTTGTTTGAAATAACGACTCCTGGCTGGGGAGTTCCCGGGACCGTCGGTGTGCTGGCATTGGCTCTGTTCTTTGGTGGCAGGCTTGTAGTGGGGCTTGCAGGTTGGGGTGTAATAGGCCTTTTTATCCTGGGATTTGTTCTCCTTCTTATTGAAGTGTTCGTTATCCCGGGTTTTGGAATAACAGGTATCAGCGGCATAATTTCAATTTTCGCTTCCCTTGTGCTCAGTTTCAGAAACATCAGGGAAGCCTCATT
>FIZM01000122.1 GCA_900019985.1 uncultured Clostridia bacterium | reverse complement strand
TACTATTACCGATTAATCCAAAAGACTCTTTCATTTAATCCGGCCCCTGCGAAATACTATTTGTAGGGGTGTGGCTATGGGTCGGAGAAACCGTAGCATCGTTTCGGATGAAGTGAAATACGAAATCGCAAAAGAACTAGGATTTGCTGACAAAATCGATGTCCAAAACGGATTTTACGACTACAGCAACATCACCACTCGAGAAGCCGGCCTGATAGTTCGCGGGCTGATTCAAAAGGCTGAACAACTCATGGCAGATCAGCTCAGGAAGTAGGACCGGCACGTAGAAGTCGGCAATGCTGACAACAAAAGAAGGGGCTTCGGCCCCTTCCAAATTTAGTTCTATGACCAACACCCGGCACCACGGACGTACATCCGACACCGCAGACGGCCATCCAGTGCCTCGGACAAACACCCGGCAGCATTGTGAGAGGATCAGTTAAACTCATTCATAGCCTGCTCAATGCCATGTTCCACCCATACACCTACTGCATCTGCTGCTCTTACCAAAGCCTCTGAAATCACAGGAATTTCTTCCTTATCAAACCAATTAAGCACATGGCAGCTCATATCCAGCAAAGGGTTGGGCATTCCGATACCCACACGCAACCTGGGAACCTCTTCTGTTTGCACAGCGTCAATAATGGATTGCAACCCATTATGCCCGCCGGAGCTCCCTTTGGCGCGGAGCCTCAGCCTTCCCAGGTCCAGAGCAACGTCATCCAAAACCACAAGAATCCTGCAAGGATCCAGGCCATACCGGCCGGTTATAGCTTTAACCGCAATACCGCTCCGGTTCATATACGTAAGAGGCTTGGCAAGGACAACATCTTTTCCCGCTATCTTTCCGTATCCTACAAGCGATGAGAACCTGTACTCATTGAAACGAATCCCGTGTCGGCTCGACAATATGTCCAATACCCTAAACCCGACATTGTGGCGGGAACCCTCGTATTGACTGCCCGGGTTTCCCAGTCCGACTACAACGAGTATGTCATCCTTTGTGGATCCGTCCTTACTCTGCCTCATGTCCTCCGGACGCTTCATGCTCTTCGGCTGCTCCTTCGCCCGCCTGTTCTTCATCCTCAGCCTCTTCTTCGACTACTGCCTTCGGAGCAGCGACGTGGACGATTACTTCATCCTCCGCAGTGAGCACCTGGATGTTCTCAGGGAGATTAAGGTCCTCTACCTTTAAGGAGTCTCCCAATCCCAAGCCGGAAATATCGACTTCCACCCGCTGAGGGATATCCATGGGTAGGGCACGGAGTTCCAGTTCCCACAACATGTGCTGGACAACTCCTCCGTCGCTTGGCCTGGCATCTTCACCCATGATAACAACAGGTACCTTCGTGGTGATAGCCTCATCCATAGATACTGCCTGGAAATCTACGTGAATCGCATTTCCTCTAACGACATCTGACTGGACTTCCTTGAGAATTGCAACGGTCTCAAAGGCATCCGAGCCTGCCTCATCCCCGTCTTTCGACAGGACCAGTTTAATTAAGGTTCCTCCTCCAAGCCCAGTCTGCAGTGCTTTCTCAAACTCACGCTCATCCAGGGAGATACAGGTCGTGTCCTTATCTCTCCCGTAGATCACAGCAGGTACCCTATGGCGTGCTCTGAGCCTTCGTGCAGCACCTTTGCCTTTTTGATACCGCAATTCTCCTTTTAATGTTGCCTGTCTCACTTCAAGTCAACTCCTTCTGTTAGTGCCGCCTACTCGAACAACGGAGAGACCGGCAGGTCCTGGTAAATACGCTTAATTGCCTCTGCCATGAGAGGCGCAACTGACAAGACTTCAGTCCTTTCCGGACGTCTGTCTTCAGTAAGGGGTATAGTATTTGTAACGATTATTTTCTTAAGAACCGATGATGACAAAACCTCTTTTGCTCGTCCTGACAAGAGAGCATGGGTGCAAGCTGCAAATACCTCTTTTGCTCCTTTATCCATCAGAGCTTCGGCAGCCTGGACAATGGTGCCGCCGGTATCGATTATATCATCAACAAGAACAACCGTCTTACCCTTTACATCTCCGATAATGTGCATTACTTCTGAGACATTGGGTGCAGGCCGCCTCTTGTCGATGACTACCAAGCCAACACCTAGTTTCTCCGCCATTGCCCGCGCTCTGACTGTCCCTCCGATATCGGGGGATGCAATGACGCAGTCAGTGAATCCGCATTCCTCCACGTATTTTACCAGAATCGGCATGCCGAGCAAAGGGTCAACGGGTATATCAAAGAAACCCTGGATCTGGCCGGCGTGAAGGTCCATTGTGAGTACCCTGTCACACCCGGCAGTAACCAGCAGGTTAGCGACTAGCTTGGCAGTAATCGGGTCTCTGGCTCTCGTCTTCCTGTCTTGTCTTGCGTATCCATAATACGGGATTACTGCAGTCACAGTTTTTGCAGACGCCCGGCGCATGGCATCAGCGATAATCAATAGCTCCATTAGATTATCGTTCACAGGCGGGCAGGTAGGCTGCACTACGAAGCAATCGATGCCTCTGACTGTTTCATCTATTGCTACCCGTATTTCGCCGTCTTTAAACCTGTCCACCCGCATGGCAGAAACGCCTATGCCAAGGTGAGACGCAATCTCGAAGGCAAGCTCCGGATGAGCCAGCCCCGTGAACAGTTTTAGTTTCTTGTAAGACGGTAAAAACAGATGCACCCCATTCTTGTCGTCCATTATGCAAGCCCTCCTATTTATCGCAGGTTCCGCCCGATTCCTCTTCCGAACCTGATTTCTTACCTTCTCTCTTTTGCCTCTTGACCCAGTCCTCTATGTTTCTTTGCTTCCCACGGGCAATTCCCAGGGCTCCTTCAGGTACATCTTGCGTAATAGTGGAACCTGCAGCAACATAAGCTCCTTTCCCGATCTTAACAGGTGCCACAAGGTTCGTGTTACTGCCTATAAACACCCCGTCTGCAATAATCGTAGGGTGCTTCTTATATCCATCATAATTGCAGGTTATTGTTCCTGCTCCTATGTTGACGTCTTTGCCTACTGTTGCATCACCAAGATAAGTCTGATGAGGGACCTTGCTGCCTTTCCCTACAGTTGATTTTTTCACCTCCACAAAAGTCCCGGCTTTGGATTTCTCAAAAAGACGGGTCCCTTCGCGAAGGTACGCATAAGGACCGACAGACGCCTCTTTACCTACCTCAGCTCCGACAACAACAGCATTGCTTATAGATGCCCCGTCAGAGACAGTTGAATCTATAATGTGGGTAAAAGGCCCGATTATGCAGTTCTTGCCTATAACCGTCTTGCCCCGGATTATTGAAAACGGCAGGATCTTTGTATCCTGTCCTATGATAACATCAAAATCGATAAATGTGGTGGCAGGATCCACCATGGTGACGCCTGAGAGCATAAGTCGCTCCCTGATCCTGTCCCTGAAGATCTTCTCAGCCTCTGCCAGTTGAACTCTGGTATTAATGCCTTGTGCCGCCAGGGGATCTTTTGAGATCACAGCTTCAACACGGAGGCCGTCTTTTATCATTATTTCGATGACATCTGTAAGATAGTATTCCCCTTGCACGTTATCAGGGGTTATGCGGGACAGGGCGTCAAACAGCCTGCGTTTTTCGAAGCAGTAAACAGAGCTGTTGACCTCTTTTATCAGGGCTTCCTCAGGAGAGCAGTCTTTCTCTTCGACGATTCTCTCAACCCGTCCTGAAGCTCCACGCACAACTCGCCCGTAGCCTGAGGGATCTTTTACAATGGATGACAGCACAGTTGCTGAAGCCCGGGTTTCAAGATGGTGATTGACCAGAGAACGGACATCTTCCTCACTTAAGTACGCTGCATCTCCTGCAGCCACCAATACTGTGCCTTCATATGCGGAGAGTGCGTCTTCAACTTGCATGACAGCATGGCCTGTCCCCTTTTGCTCCGACTGGAGGATGCAAACGGCTCTTTCGCCGACAACCTCCTCCACAAGCTCAGCCATGTGCCCTACTACTGTATAGATGCGTTCTGCGCCAGCAGCCTCCAGAACATCCAGGACCAACATGATCATGGGCTTTCCGCAGATCTCGTGGACAACTTTAGGCAATCTCGACCTCATTCTGGTTCCAAGGCCTGCAGCGAGAACAACAGCTTGAAATCCTGGCATACTTTCTGACTCCCCTACAGTGACATCCCTACTCTGGATCCTATTTTAGCAGTTAGGAGTAGGTTTTTCTGCATACCATATATATGTTCAACATGATACTATAGGTTTCCTCTATCATACAGAGGGAAAACAACAGACTATTTCGCAGTCAAAAGAGAAGGAAGCCATTTGCCTGGCAGCGGGGCAAATGGCTTCACGCAACCGAATAATTACTCTTATAAAACAGGCACCTTCCGGGCCTGGTCAAGCTTAATACTACTCTTTGTCCCCTTCCTTCACTTTCGAGGCTACGATGTGCTCACCTTTTAACTGGAAAAGAAGACGATCGTCAGGCTCAAGCCCTAGCTGGTTGAGTACTGATTCCGGTATTGTAATAGCTCCGTCCCCACGAACATCGGTCAACCCCGAGAACCGACCTGGCTGGTTCACGTCTGTTTCCTCCCTTCCAGCCGTATAGAAGTGCGATAAGCGCTGTTTTTGTATCATATTTATTTTATACTAATATAGCTCGATTTTCAACATTTTTATGGAAAATAATCCAGTTAATGTATGGTAATGGGTTCTATTAGCTATTTGCTTCGATTATCTCTGTATTTCTTAGCTATAAGATAGCATTGATGCAGTGTTGACGCGGGATCCGCTTCTTGGCTATACTTCAACTGGGCACCTTACCGTTTATTTCCGGACATGGTGCTATCGCCGGACGAGAACGTCCTGTTGCGCGACAAGAACATGACATCGCTGGACGAAAACGCACTGTTGCCGGACTAGAACGTGATGCTGCCAGGCGAGAGCGTAGTGTTGTAGGGCGAGAACATGCTGTTGACGGACGAGAACACGTTGTTGCCGGGCGAGAATACGCTGTTGCTGAGTGAGGATATGGTGCTATTTTGCGGAGATCCTAGCATTGACCAAAAAGACTGCGCAGTGCGTTAACTAAGAAGAATAAGCGATCATTTGAGGAGATCCTCGAGAATGAATTGCAATAAGCCGGTGATCTTACAGAAAGACATTGAGGTCCCAAGATACGTTCAGGCAGCTGCCGAAATGCTGATGCATAGCGGCTATGAGGCGTACATCATCGGCGGAGCAGTGCGGGACTCCCTTATTGGCAAAACACCGTCTGACTGGGATATAGCGTCTTCTGCTACTCCGGAAGACGTAAAGAAGGTCTTTGAGGAAGACTGCATCCCGACAGGCAAACGCTTCGGCACGTCAACTGTCCTCATCAAAGGTGAAAAGGTAGAGGTTACCACATTCCGGATGGAAAGCGCATACTCTGACGGACGCAGGCCAGACAGCGTCACCTTCTCCAAGACCTTAAGAGACGATGTGGCGCGAAGGGATTTCACCATCAATGCTCTGGCGTACGACATCCGGCAAAACGGCGTTATTGACTATTTCGGAGGGCTTCAGGACCTTGAAGACGGAATAATCCGAACGGTAGGTGATCCTGAGGATCGTTTCAGTGAAGACTCCCTCAGAATGCTCCGGGCGATACGGTTTGCAGTCGAACTCGGTTTCGAGATATCTCCTGACACCCTCCGCGGAATAGAAAAGCTTCATGCTTCGATCCAAAGGATCTCTCATGAGCGCATACAAGAGGAACTCTCCAGGATGCTCTTATCCGCCATGCCAGGCAAAGCCTTCCGTTATGTTTACGAAACTGGCCTTATGGATTATATCCTCCCTGAGCTCTCAGATTGCGCCGGTGTTCCTGCATATGACGGAAGCCCTGATGATGTTCTTGAGCATAGCATTAAGGCCTGTGAAAACATTGAGGCAAGACTGGACCTGCGCCTTGCTGCGCTCCTCCATGACATCGGAAAACCTGTGACCATGTCCCAAGATGGCACAGGCAGAATCCGCTATTTCAACCATGAAAACGTCGGCTCGGAACTGGCGAAGGCTGCCCTTGAGAGGCTGAGGTATCCAAAGGCTACTGTCGATAAGGTCACTACCCTCATAAAGTGGCACATGTTCTCATATGAACCTTCAACAAAAGATAAAGGCATCAGGAGGCTTGTGAATTCCTTAGGCCTCGAAACCATCTACGATCTTGCCAAGGTGAAGCAGGCAGACAGGGCGGCACTGGGTTTAGATCCCGGTCCGGGCGAAAAGATGGAAGCTTTTCTGAAAAGGGTAGAAGAAGTACTTTCCCGCGGCCCTGCATTTACAGAAACCGACCTTGCTGTGGATGGCAGGGATGTCATGAGGATCCTTGGTATTCCTGAAGGCCCGGAAGTGGGTAGAGCCCTTGCCGAGCTCCTTGATATGGTTCTGGAGGAGCCCGATCTTAATTCCCGCGAGAAGCTGCTGGCCATCTTGAAGACGATGTCGGGTCAGAAAAAGCCCTAAAAAGAAAAAAGGCCAGGAATAAATGCCGGGCCGAAACCTCAAAGAAAATGGCTGGGGCGGGAGGATTCGAACCTCCGCATGCAGGATCCAAAGTCCCGTGCCTTACCACTTGGCTACGCCCCAACACATGTCAAAAACAATATTTTAGCTATCTTTCTTTTAGCATTACGAGTATAGCAAAGGCTTTGGAACACGTCAAGCCTGGCATGGATTGCCGCAGGGTGGCGTAAAGCTCGCATAGGAAAAGAAATCTTAACCCGTCAACTAAGAGTTGACTCAGTGGGTAACAGCTCCGGATGTGCCGGTCTGTTTCTGGAATTCTTCAAGTACCATGGTTTGAATCTCTTCACGAGCTTCTGCAGTAATGGGATGCGCGATATCCCTGTAACCTCCTGCACCCACTTTGCGACTGGGCATTGATACAAATAAACCTGAAGGCCCTTCCACCACTTTCAGCTCCTTTACAACGAAGGAGTCGTCGAAGGTTATGGAAGCTATCGCTCGCGTTTTCCCATCACTTTTCACCGGCCTGATCCTTACCTCTGTAATATTCACTTTCTACGCCACCACCTTCTATAAAGAATAGAGAAGCGGGTTGCGTAGATTGTATTCCATATAAAGACAGAAATTCCTTCTTATGGGATGACTGGGCGCCATAAACCCTACTAAATGACTACACCGAACCTGTAATCCCTTACCCGTCCAGTATCTTCTTGGCGAGTTCAAGGTCTTTTGGCTTGTCGACGTCAAATGCGATTTCTGCATAGTCCGAAATAACACCCATGCCTCGTATCCCGGTAAGGGCTTCAAGCCTCAGCTCAACATCCTGGATAGACAAGCGCCCTACGAGGAACTTGAAAATCAGCCGGAGCCCGAGGACCTGCGCCATCATCCAAGGCTTCTTACGCGTAGCTATGGCTTGTTCCAGGAACCGTCCGGCATCAAAAAGAGCAGCCGGCTTCGCCAAGACGATATTACCGCCGGTCAGCGTTCCGTCGCGAATAGCCAGGTATGTCCTCTTTATCCCCGGAAATCTTGCTTCGCAGGCTTCGCGTTTAACTACAGGATAATAAATGTCGGCATTGTGCGTTGCTGCCTGCTTTAACAAGTCATCAATTGCCTCGTGTGTCAGAAGCGGTATGTCCGCGGTGGCGATGAGCGCAAGCTTATCAGGATCCAGTTGGGAGAGGCCTGCTTTCAGGTTTTCCAGCAGCCCGCCGCGCTCTTCCACTGCAATAAGCTCAGGCACAGCCTTTAATCTCTCGGACACCTCCTTGGGGCATACAACGACTATCTTTCCGATTTCGCTGTGGCTCCTCAGGATATCTAAGACATACGAGACCATAGGCTTACCGTGGATCTCAATAAGGGCTTCATACTTCGCGTCATCGCACTCAGCGAGCTTTCCGTCATTCGGTGCGCCTGCCAGGACAACTGCATTTACCATATCTATCGCCCTCCCTCCCCGGAGTGGGGAGTAAAGATAAAGGCAACTCCTTCTGAGACTGCCTTGCACACGAATACCTCTTGAAACAATGTGCAGGAAGAAGCATCTTCCTCTGACTGCGGTTTCTTGGGGGAAGCTGATGATGATTTCAGTGCGCTGCTGATTTCTTCGGCTTTTTCCCTGCTCTCAGCAATGCCGAATACCGTGGGACCGCTCCCTGACATTCCGGCTCCCATTGCCCCGGCAGAAAGGAGCGCATCTTTTACCTTGGAGACAGAAGGCACAAATGTTACTGCAGCGAGCTCCAGGTCATTCGCAAGGCCCAGGGCGATATCATGAGCTTTGCCCGTACTGAGAGCGCGTACCATATTTGAAGCGACATCAGCGGCAGCCAAAGCATTGTCTGATAAGCGAGAACCATCTGCGCCGGAAGCATCGGCCAGTTGGTCATACCTGGCGTAAACCTCGGCAGTGCTTATCTGTTCCGGCAATGTCACAACAACAAACCACAAGCCGGCCGGTGTGGGAAGTGATTCCACCCGCTCGCCTTTACCTCGGATAATCGCTGTCCCGCCTTTGATGCAAAAAGGCACATCTGCACCGAGCTTCTCACCGACAGCCATCAATTCTTCTATCCCCAAGCCCAGGTTCCACAGGCGGTTGAGTCCTACAAGGACTGCAGCCGCATCGGCACTCCCGCCTCCAAGGCCTGCACCTACAGGGATTCTCTTTTCCAAGTCAATTTCCACGGAAACCCCGGGAGAACAAGGAGCTTGCGGGTCAGATTCTCTTTCCGCTGAGGCTTCCAGGCCGACAAAGTCTGCCAGAGCGAGAGCCGCTTCTAGAGCCAGATTGCCCCGACCCGTCGGTATCTTCGAGTCGTTACAGGTAACCTTAACATTAATCTTGTGGCCCTTTTCCCCGGCGCAAAAAGGAGAAGGAGGCTCTGTCCTAAGCGTAATCCCATCGCAAAGATCGACAGACTGCACCACTGATTCCAGATCATGGTATCCATCAGACTGCTGTCCTAGTATTTTGAGGGTCAGGTTAAGTTTGGCCTGCGCTTGTAAGACCACTTCTCCCACGATTATCGAAGCTCCCACGGTAAGCTCTTAAAGAGAGATCCCCGGCCAACCGTCAAAGTGAGATTTCAGTCTGAGGAACCGGACGCTTGAACAAGCCCCGGAAAAAGTCACGGATTCCTCGAGACAGGAG
>FIZM01000121.1 GCA_900019985.1 uncultured Clostridia bacterium | reverse complement strand
ACAGCGACTCAAGTGCCTGATTCTGTCTTCGAATAGACAACGGATCCTGTCTTAGCCACTTCTTTCCGGTCTGGGTCAGGGGCTAATATGGTACCTGCAGGTTATGCTCACTTAATGGTGCCTATGGAAGGCATACTCTCTTACACAGCCTATGGAAGATATACTCTCTTATACATAATAACACGATGTTGCAGTGGGGTGAAGGAAAGGTGTTGTGTGGCGGCTCCCGTAAGCCACAGTGTAGCTGCGGAGTTATGCACACAGCGCAGCGTGTTCGGCTCGATAGCGGGTATGGCATCTCATATCGCGTCTAGCCGCGAAATTGCATGTATAACCGAGCATATAGGTTCCGTGCAGCCCGGTAGGCGTATGCGTCTCGGTAGTAGGTATGGTATCTCGCACGCGCACGGGCAAGTAGCTGCTAAGTTGCCCTTATAGCGAAGCTTATGAGACCCGGTAGCAGGTATGGCCGGTAGGTACGGCATTCATACGCTACGTGTACGCGCGTGTAGTTGCGAAGTTGGGCGTCCAGTTAGGCGTCAAATGGATCGAGCATAAGAGAGAGGTTGAAGAGAGAGGCTTAAGCGGCTCAAACAGGCTCAAAACAGGTTCAAACAGGCTGAAAACAGGCTCAAAGGGGGTCAAAGAGACTCAATAGAGACTCTCAGCAGAGATGCTCAGTAGAGGCTGAGTAGGAGACTCATAAAGAGGCCTAGATAGGCTCAAAGAGACTCTATGCAAAGGCTCAGCAGAGACGCCCAGCAGAGAGCTCAGCAGAGACTCAATAAAGAGGCTCAAAAGAGGGTCAATAGAAAGGATCAGTAAAGACGATCAACAGAGAGGATCAGTAGAGACGCTCAATAGAGAAGCGCAGTAGAGAGAGCCTCAATAGAGGCTCAATAAAGAGGCTCGGTACCGGGTGCTGCCGAGCCGTTCATGGTAGCAAGAAGCCGCAAAAAGCCCCAAGAAGCCGCAAAAAAGCCAGAAAAAGCGATTACACCTTTGGAAACAGTGCCTCCGGGGCAGAGATTATTCCGACAAGGCCCCTGCCGGTGTGGGCGCCTAAGACTGGTGCGATCTGCCCCTCTGGGAGCCAGTTGCACTGGAATGCCTTGTCTAGCTTCTCTTTTAGGCGGGCTGCGCCTTCCGGAAACTGCGAATGATAGATCTGCAAACGCATGGCGGTTCCGGGAGAATGTGCTGACTCAAGTATATCTGCCATCTCGTCAATCGCCCGATTTATCGTGCGGGCCTGTCCGCGCGTCGCGTAAGTCCCGTTTACCTTTTCCACGTGGATTATGGGCTTTATGTTCAGCACTGATGCGAGTAATCCTTTGAGATGGCTTATCCGTCCGCCGTGGATGAGATATTTCAACGTTGAAAGTGTGAAAAACGTTTCCGTTGCTTCGGTCACTTGTCTTAGCAAGGACAATATGCGAGATTTGTCCAATCCCGCACGCACGGCTTTTGCGGCCACTTCAACATGCCATCCCAAGGCGCCGGATAGCGTCTTTGTGTCGTATATCTCTACATTGGCTTCTGATACCGCATTTGCGCCGATCCTGGCGGCATTAACTGTACCGCTGAGACCTGAAGATATGTGTATAGAGAGTATATCCGGATCCTTTTTTGCAAGGCTGCGATAGAGCTCCGCAAAATCCCCTGGTGACGGTTGAGATGTAGTCGGGATTTGTTTTGCTTTTGCTTGGAGCTCATAGAATTCCTCGTGAGTTATGTCCACTCCGCTGCGATAGGTCTTACCGTCTATTGTGATCATCAAGGGAAGGTAGTGTACTTCAAGACCATCTAGTTGTTCAGGAGAAATGTCCGCTGCGTAGTCCGTCACGATCTGCATATAGTTCTCCTCCTTGGTGCATCTCTTAGTTGTGCGTATCCGGTACTAATGCAAAAAACCTGTAGGCTGTGAACATATGCAATAGACGCCTACAGGCGAGCATTATGTAAGACCTGACAGCTACGTGAGATTTTGGAGCCATGTACTATGCACGCATGTATTGGTTTCAATACTACCACGGAAATGTCTCGAGCACCAGTTAATTTTCAGATCGCTTTATTCCGGATCCTGACGATTCCTCAACCGGTTTGCGGACCATGAGTATAAATCCTACGCCCAGAGCAGCGAATACAAGGCACGGAACGAGCGCGTTTGAATACAATCCTCCGCCTTCGAGCCCTCTGGCGGTAAAGAGTCTTATGAACCAGCCGACAAGAGGAGGCATTACAGCGCCGCCCATGATGGACATGACGTTAACAAGTCCTGTGGCAAAGCCCGATACCCCAGGCGGGAATAAATCTTTCGCTATGGAATACACCAGCCCGGCTGAGCTAGCAGCTGCGCCCATAATAAAGAGCAGCACGTACATGGCACGAAAAGACAAAAACCCCGGGTCAAGGGCTATGGGCACCCATGTCAGAAAGTAACAAACCGCAGTCCCTAAGAGAATGTTCCACCTGGCAGTGAAGGCATCCATTCCTCGGGCAGCCAAGACATCTGCGAGCCTCCCTACAACGGGGGCGCCTATGACATAACCTGTAGCTATCATTGTTATTACAGCCGCAGCTGAAGTCGGGGAGACCTCATAGACACCGGAGATATACGGGACCCCCCATAACGCCTGGAACGCCATTTGCGTGCCGTATCTTGCAAACAGGAAAAAGGAAAGAAGTTGGAGGTTGCGATTCATTATCACATCCAAATAGGAGCTTGGCTTATCGTATGAATCCATGTCTTGGTCTTGCTGTTCGGGTATAGGTTGTTTCGTAGCGAATATCCAGCAAAGACCTGCTAATAAGAGTGCTACGACAGCAAGCCCCGTAAAGACTTGCCTCCATCCGGCAGCGGTAGCCAGCCACGCCAAGGGTGCAGCTCCCATCAACGCGCCTATGTTTCCGATTGCAATGAACAATGAGTTATATGTAGAGAATACCTGAGGTGGGAAGTTCAGTGCGATAAACTTTATCCCAGGGATGAACCCGGCTGCAAGTCCTGCTCCCATGATGATTCTTCCCAGGAATGCAGAGGTAAACCCTCTGGCGCCGGCAAAGAGAAAGGATCCGATAGCTGCAACGAAAACGGCAACTGCACTTACCCGTTCCGGGCCTAACTTATCAGACAAAAACCCCAAAGCCGGCTGAAGCACAGCATATGATATGAAAAACCCGGATGACATAAATCCCAGTGCTACGCTGTCAAGCCCGAGCTCAAGTACGAGATTGTCAGCAACTACTGAAACCGCTACACGCTGGAGAAAGGACAAAAAATAAATAGCAACGAATAGCACAAATCCGACGAGCCGCAACCTGGCGGAAGCATCAATTCTTTGTCTGTCTTGCAAGGAACGCACATCCTGCCTTAGTTACTTTAAAACTGTCGTAACAGGTTATTATTACCTAATGTTACCTGTGGAAGATACAGTCTCTAATACATAATACAGTATCTTAAACATAATAACACTTTGTTGTAGTGCGGTGAAGTAAGCGTCCGGCTTTTCGATGGTACCTGCGACTCGATTTTATAACAGTTCGATTTCAGTGGACATTTTCCGATATTTGTTGTAATCTAGACGATATAGGTCTTATACCCGTTACACCGTTTCTTTCTACCGTTTATCACATTTAAGAGGAGAGAGTTGCAGAGATGAAACGAGAAAGAACGCAAAGAGAGAATTGGGGGACACGATTCGGCTTCTTGATGGCAGCAGCCGGTTCTGCTATCGGTCTGGGGAACATTTGGAGATTCCCGTACTTAACCGGTGAACATGGTGGTAGCGTATTTATCATAATCTATTTATTCTGTATCGCTTTTATCGGACTGAGCATTATGATAGCGGAGTTTGCAGTAGGGAGAAGGACTTCTCTTGCATCGGTAGGTGCTTACAAATCACAGAACAGGAGTTGGACATTCGCCGGGGTACTGGGTGTGCTTAGCGGGTTTTTCATCATGGGTTTTTATCCGGTGGTCGGCGGGTGGTCTTTGGCGTACATGCTCAAATCCCTAACCGGACTCTTAGCTAATCCTGGGGCAACTGCTGACATCTTCAACGCTTTCGTAGCTGCTCCGGTTGAACCTTTGATATGGACTGTCATTTATCTGGTACTTAACGTCGCAATAGTCGCCAGAGGCATATCAGGCGGTATTGAGGCAGCGAGCAAAGTGTTGATGCCAACCTTGTTCGTTCTTCTTATAGTAATTATCGTAAAAGGTGTTACCTTCCCCGGCGCCGGTGAAGGCCTTGCATACTTATTCAGACCGGATTGGTCCCAGGTGACAGGTAATACCTTACTTGCCGCCCTAGGACAGTCATTCTTCACTCTCAGCCTTGGTATGGGCTGTATGATCACGTACGGGAGTTATCTCCGCAAAGAAGAGAACATTCCCGCCAACGCTCTATCCATTGTGGCAATGGATACTATGGGTGCGCTAATGGCGGGTCTAGCCATATTCCCTGCATTATTCGCCTTTGGGATGGAGCCTGCAGCAGGGCCCGGTCTTGTGTTTGTCGTTGTACCTGCGATATTTGCACGGATGGGTAGCATAGGTCCGATAATGTCTCTTGTGTTCTTTGCAGCTTTGACTGTTGCAGCATTGACTTCTTCCATATCTTTGCTGGAGGTAGTCGTTGCGTATCTAATTGATGAACGGGGAATGGACAGAAAGCGTGCGACTTACCTCAGTTCCATAGTGATAATGGGAATGTGCGTCCTTTCTTCCCTTTCCATGGGAACACTGTCAGGTGTCAAACTGTTCGGAGTCGGCTTCTTTGATTTCTTCGATATACTCACAGACAAGATATTCCTGGCAGTCGGCGGAATGCTGCTGACAATCTTTGCAGGTTGGTTTATGAAAAAGGAAGATCTCAAGGATGAGCTTACAAGCGGTGGCGCTGTAGAGTTCGGTCTTTTTGAGTTGTGGTATAACCTGGTGAAATACTTCATACCTGTTGTAATCGGTGTTTTTGCCATTGTGGGGATCGCCGCTATAGAACAGAAGAGCCTCATGTTCTTTGGGTTATTCTTGATATTCGTGCTGGGGCTGTTTTCTAAGAAGCTGTAGCGGCATCTGGCGACCCAGATATAATGTTGCCGTTATGGCGAATGAAAGACATTATTATGGCTGCAGGATATAAGTCATATCCTGCAGCCATTTGTTTTCGCTTTCTGCTATTTATACCGGGGGTTCCTTCTTGCGTTTTATTTGAGTACAATCTGCAATTCTTTTCCCAGGGAACGGGCGATCTTAGCCATAAAGTCAAGGGATGGGTTGTGTTTTCCACTTTCCAGGCGGCTGATGTTTGACCTTTGAGTTCCGACACGGCGTGCTAGTTCCTCTTGGGTGATATTTTGACTTGTCCTTGCCTCAATAATTTGTGAGATCAGTTCATAACGTGGCTTTAGCTTTTCGTACTCTGCCCTGAATTCTTCGTCTTTCATCAGTTGTTCTCTTATCTCGGATAGCTTTACTCCTGCCTTACTCATCTTTAAACCTTCTTACATAGTCTTCCTTTTCGTAGAATTCCACTCGGTAGCCCATGATAAACTTCCAATCTTAGAACAGGGTACACCCCAACATTATGTTATCATATACGATAACATAAGTCAAAGTGTCTCCGTTTTATTAGATATCCTACCTTACCATGTGTTTGGTGAGAGTTACAATCCTACCTTGGAATGATTGCTACCTTGGAATGATTGACGCGTTCTCGAAAAGACGCACTACCTTCGCGTGATCAGCAGATACCTAGATACAAATCTGATTAAGAACCACTTAACTAGCGAACTTAACCGGGTGGAATAAAGCGAGAGCGATTCTGGTGGTTTGTCTCATAGGGCATGATCTGATAAAGCATTCAGGAACAACTTGGAAATACAAGGAGATTATGCATAATTGTCGAAATAAAATACAGGCTCTTCCAAAACGTCTGCCACGGAGTGGACTTGCTGTGCTGGAAACATGTGTCTCCCTGGGTGACTGTGAGCGGGTCCTATTTGAGAGATTAAGAAAAGTCAAGTTCATCGGTGAAGTAGAACTTTCCTCTGCAGACCTCCAAAAACTAACGAACCTCATTGCCACTGAACTTGCTCCTAATCCTAAGCGCGGTCTCCGGTTGCTTAAGCAGAAAGCACCCGCAAGTATTGCCGCATTTCTTGTGTGGCAAGGTATCATGGAATACAAGGAAGGCGACTACTGGACGCCGGCGCTTCAGGCTATCGGACTTGAGGAAACCAGGTGGCAGCAGGAGCTTGGCAAAGCCTTTATCAAGTTCCTGCGCCGCATGGACATGCCCGTATTCCCTATTGAAGGCGCTTTGCGTTTTGTTACTCCCATCCTGCTTCATGGTGGTATCCCTCAAAAGTGTCTGGATCAGTTCTTTGATGATGTCATTATGGATATGTTAGAGTT
>FIZM01000120.1:5041-8527 GCA_900019985.1 uncultured Clostridia bacterium | reverse complement strand
GTTGGTGCAGGCTCGGTAGTGGTTCGAGATCTTCCTGCCCGTTGTACAGCCGTTGGGGTTCCGGCAAACCCGATTAAGTTTCACCGTGATCAGTAAGAAATATAGAAACCAAAGCGCGGGATTAGTGGCGGAACTTAGCTCGTGGTTGTCCTGTATTTCGTATATTTGTGCGTGAGGAGTTAGGATATGAGCGGCATATTTGGAGTGATTGCCAGAGGAGTCTTAGACAGAAAGAGTCTACGTACCCTCGCTTTGCATATCAGGAGGAGAGGGTTTGGACGCTGCGGTCTTGCCTACAGTATTAACGATAGCATTAGGGTCGTGCGCGCTCGGCAGGATGTAATGGAACTCCTACGAAAAGAGCAGTGGTCCGGCTCAAACTTCGTATTGGGGTACAGTGGCAAACGTTCATGTGGGCTGCAACCGATTGTCCAGAATGGGCTGTTAGTGCTGCATAGTGGCCTAATCCTTAATGATACAAAGCGGGGATTTGAAGCGTCCGATTCGAACCTTATCTCTGACATGGCTGGGGTTTTTTTGCAAAACAACTGTGATTTGGCCGATTTGCCCCAAAAAGTGCTTGGAGTATGTGAAGGAATGGTGTCTGCTGTTGTATTGGTCCCTGACGCTGCAAAAGTTGTTTTGTTTTCCAATCACGGCAGTCTATTTGTAGGTACGAAGAATGGCGACGTCTATTTCGCATCGGAGCGATATCCCTTAGAGAAGATAGACTGCGATGGTATTGTTCAGGTTTCAAAAACTGGGCTAGTAATAGATGTTCCTCGTTCCCAGAGAATAGAGGTGGCGGAGCTTAGTGAAATCAAACAGCCTGTCCGTACTACTTCTTGCCGAGACATCTCAAAGCAAGAAAAGATGCTGCAGTTTCACGAGCCACACCTGCGGCGGTGCACTAAGTGTATTTTGCCGGAAACCATGCCTTTCATCTCCTTTGACTCGGATGGTGTATGCAATTATTGCCGGAACTACAAGATACGCAACGAACCGAAGCCCAAAGAACAGTTGTTGGAGTTGGTCAAGCCGTATAGGCGGAGCAAAGGGCCAGAGTGCATTGTCCCATTTTCAGGCGGCCGCGATAGCTGTTATGCTTTGCACGTGACCGTTAATGAGCTGAAGCTGAAGCCCATTGCTTATACCTACGATTGGGGTATGATTACAGAGGTGGGTTATCGGAATGTGAGTCGTATGTGCGCAGAGCTGGGTGTTGAAAACATCGTTATAGCTGCTGATATAGAGAAGAAAATTGGTAATATTCGGAAAAATCTAAAAGCCTGGCTCAGGGCTCCGCATTTAGGGATGATAAGTATTCTTACAGCTGGGGACAAGCATTTTTTTCGTTATGTCGACACAGTAAAGAAAGAAACGGGTATCAGACTGAATCTGTGGGGGGTCAATCCCCTGGAGGTGACCTACTTTAAGGCTGGTTTTCTGGGGATCAAGCCTGATTTCGAAGAGACAAGAGTGTACAGTTCTGGGGTCCTAAAACAGCTAAGATATCAATCGAAGAGGTTTCGCACCATGCTGCAAAGCCCAGGTTATTTCAATAGTTCTCTATGGGATACTTTGTCCGGGGAATATTATCGTAGTTTCGCTAAGAAAAGCGACTATTTCCACATTTATGATTATTGGCGTTGGGACGAAAGACTAATTGAAGAGGTGTTGCGGCAGTACAACTGGGAATTCTCGGAGGACACGAGTACAAGCTGGCGCATAGGTGATGGTACAGCTGCTCTTTATAACTACATATACTACACCGTTGCTGGTTTTACGGAGCATGATACTTTTAGAAGCAATCAAATTCGGGAAGGGCAGATTACTAGGGATGAGGCGTTGCGTCTTGTGCGCGAAGAGAATAAACCTCGTTTTGAGAGTATTCGCTGGTATTTAGACTTGCTGGGGATAAGCTTTGTCGAGGCTATTACTGTAGTGAATTCCATCCCCAAACTGTTCAAATACGAAGATTAGGAGTATCGAAGGGGAGTATAATGCAAAAGAATACAGCCTTGAAAACTGTTTGGATAATATCGAAATATGGGTCCCCTAAGGAGTACGGCTTGAGTTCAAAGCCATATAGGACGGCGAAGTTTTTTAGTGAACATGGGATTAACACATATCTAATTACGTCGGATTCCAACCATTTAGCAGACTATCCTTCGAGCAATCAAACGTACAATACAGAAAAATTGGGTAAGCTCCAACATATATGGATTCGAACTTTAAGATACAAAAAAAGTGCTTCTTACAAACGCATTTTGAGTTGGTTCGCGTTTGAATGGCATTTGTATTTCTTGGATAGGCGCAGGCTTGAACGGCCTGATGTAGTAATTATCTCATCGTTGTCGTTGTTAACCATTCTGTATGGTGTATTTTTGAAGCGTCTTTATGGGTGTAAATTGGTTTTCGAAGTTAGGGATATTTACCCTCTCACCCTAACCGAAGAGCTCGGGATATCTGCTTGTAATCCATTGGTCTTACTGTTGAAATTCGTTGAAAAGCTGGGCTATAGGCGGGCGGATTTGATAGTGGGTACTATGCCGAATCTCCGTAGCCATGTACAAAAGGTTCTCGGTTACACTAAAGATGTCTTTTTTTCTCCGCTGGGTGTTCGAGAAATCTGGACAAACCCGATTAAGCCGTCTGAGGAAATCGACAAACTGTTTCCAAGCAATGGTCGTGTAGTGGTTGGATACGCAGGTAGCATTGGACGAACGAATGCCTTGGATCGTTTTGTTGAAGCAATAAAGGAACTCAAAGACTATCCATGTGTACATTTTGTATTAGTAGGCGACGGTGACAAAAAGGAGAAGTATGTTGAAGATCTGCAGGGTTGTCCAAATGTAACTATTGGGCCTCGTATTGAAGAACAGTACGTACCGTATTTTTTGAGTAAATGCGATATCCTTTATCTATCTACACATAATTCGGTAGTATGGGAATATGGTCAATCGATGAATAAGCTTGTGGATTATATGATGGCGGGCAAGCCGGTAATAGCGTCCTACGGCGGTTATCCCTCCATGTTAAATGAAGCGGAATCAGGTGTTTTTATTCCGCCAAACTCAACAAATGCTATTATCGATGCCATTCGATTTTACGTTGAAATGGATGTTAATGAGAGAAACATGATAGGATTAAAGGGTAGACATTGGATAGTGGACAACTATAGCAATGATGTAGTATGTAATCGGTATTTGGAGAGACTGTGTGCATTGGTGACAGATAAACAATAGGGTGGAGGATATAGGACATAAATGCGCGTTTGCCACATTACGACTGTTCATCCGAGGTATGACATACGGATTTTCTGGAGGCAATGTGTTACGTTGGCTCAAGCTGGTCATGAAGTGACTCTCTTGGTTAATGACGAGTTTGGTGACGAAATAAACAACGGGGTAAGAATTCTCTCCTTGAGGCATCCCCGGCGAAATAGGATTGCCAGGGCTTTATCGCTCGGTGTCCGGAAAGAAG
>FIZM01000120.1:1000-5023 GCA_900019985.1 uncultured Clostridia bacterium | reverse complement strand
GCTTTATCGCTCGGTGTCCGGAAAGAAGTCTTGAAAAAGGCTAGAGATCTGAGGGCCGATATTTACCACATCCACGATCCTGAACTGCTGGGGTTGGGCTATCAACTAAAAAAGAGTGGTTGTGTCGTTGTCTATGATTCACATGAGGATGTGCCGAGACAAATCATGACAAAAGAATGGTTACCAAAATTTGCGAGGCCCATTGTGTCCAGGTTGTTTGAGTTGTACGAAAACCGATTGGTGCGTTGTTTCAATGCGGTCATTGTTCCCACGCCTCACATTAGAACGAGGTTCAGGGTTATTACTAGAAGAGTCTGGGAAGTGTGCAATTTCCCGGCGTTAGATGAAATAGTATACTCGGAACAGCAATACTCAAACTTAAACCCAGCCTGTTACGTGGGGGATCTCTCAGTCAATCGAGGGATACTTCAGATTGCTGAGGCGACCAAAAGGGCCGGAGTAGAGCTCTATTTGTGTGGGGAATTTACTAGCGAGCAACTAAAGACAGAGCTATTGAGTAAGTACGAACACGTTAGGCACTTCGGTATCCTTAATAGGGTTGAGGTGGCTCGTTTTTTGGTAGGTGCGAGCATGGGGTTTGTAACATTGCATAACACGTCTAGTTATGCGGCGGCCTATCCCATAAAAATGTTTGAGTATATGGCAGCCGGGATACCAGTGATCGCGTCCAACTTCCCAGTCTACAAGGCTATTGTAGAAGGAAGCAATTGTGGAATTTGTGTCGATCCGCTCGATGTAGATGCGATCGCGGATGCCGTGAAGCTCATAAGGAGTGATCGTGTATTGGCAGATCGATTTCGTAGCAACGGTAGAAAAGCCGTGACTAAGAAATATAGCTGGGAAAGCCAAGCCAGTAAACTACTGGATTATTATTATTCGATAACTGCGAATGATTATTCGCTCTTGGATGGGAGGAGACATTGTTGAGCGTACCGTTGAAGACGAAGCTAGAGAACAAGAGTGCTAAATTGGGAGTGATCGGGCTTGGATATGTTGGATTACCATTGGCAGTGGAAAAGGCAAAGGCCGGTTATAATGTAATTGGTTTCGATGTGCAGCAGATAAAAGTCGACATGGTCAATAAAGGCGAGAACTACATAGGAGACGTAGTCTCGGAGGACTTACAGGAAATTGTTGAGGCAGGCTTTTTGACTGCTACTAGCGATTTTAGCAGGATAGCGGAGCTTGATTGCGTGAGCATCTGTGTTCCGACTCCGTTAGACCGCTATCAGCAACCCGATATCAGTTACGTGAAGACCACGGCCGACACAATCGCAAAGTATATGCATAAAGATATGCTAATTGTCCTTGAATCCACCACTTATCCCGGTACAACAGAAGAGTTATTAAAGCCTCTTTTGGAAAGGACGGGATTGAAGTGTGGCACTGATTTCTTTCTGGCCTTTTCTCCTGAACGTGTAGATCCTGGGAACCGTGTCTACAAGACCAAAAATACGCCCAAAGTGGTGGGAGGCGTGACTCGAGCATGTACGGACCTGGCCGCGACATTATATGAGAATATCTTAGAGGCAGAGGTGTTTAGAGCTTCAAGCCCCGCTGTTGCGGAAATGGAAAAGATTCTTGAAAACACGTACAGGAACATCAATATTGGGCTCATAAACGAGCTGGCAATTCTTTGTGATAGAATGGGCATTGATATTTGGGACGTGATTGAGGCTGCGAAGACCAAACCATATGGCTTCCAGGCATTTTATCCAGGCCCAGGTTTAGGTGGACACTGTATTCCCCTTGATCCATACTATTTGTCTTGGAAAGCAAGAGAATATGGGTTTCATACTTCCATGATTGAGGCATCGATGATGATTAATGACCGGATGCCCGAGTACTGTGTGGAAAGAGCGAGCCGGATGCTAAACAGCGTAAGGAAGCCTATGAATGGTTCGCGAGTTTTGGTTTTAGGTGTGGCTTACAAGCAGGATATTGATGACTATCGTGAAAGTCCGGCCATTAAAGTGATTAGGCACCTAGAAGAGCGCAGTGCAGAAGTCGTCTTTTATGATCCTTTCGTGCTAGAGTACAAACATGAAGGTCAAATTCGCCGTAGCGCGGAGGCATTAACCAAGGAGCTGATTGAATCCGCTGACCTAGTCATTGTGACAACCGGCCATACAGTAGTTGATTATGCTTTTGTGCAGCGACATGCCAAGCTCATCTTTGATACTAAGAACGCCATGAAAGATATTTGTGATCGTTCAAACATTGAGGTGTTGTAAATGGGCAAATTAAGGTATGGTTTGATTGGGTGTGGGAGGATTTCTCCCAATCACTTGGCTGCGGCACTGGGCAACAGTGAGGATATTGAACTTGTTGCTGTTTGTGACGTTGTGCCTGAAAGAATGGACGAAGCTCTGGTGCGGGCAGGGGTTAACCCTAATGCTGTACGGAAGTACACCGACTATATGAACATGGTGCTTTTGGAACAGTTGGATCTTGTTGCTATCGCCACAGATAGCGGGAGTCATGCTACTATAGGATTGGACTGCATTAATTTTGGGTGTCACGTTATTATTGAAAAGCCCATCGCTCTATCCATTTCCGATGCGGATAGACTGGTTCATGCGGCAAAGCGTAGACGGGTTGTCCTCTGTTCATGCCATCAGAACCGCTTTAACAAGTCCATTCAGAAGCTAAGAGAAGCCGTGGAGGAGAACCGATTTGGAAGGCTGCTTCATGGAGCTGCCCATATAAGGTGGAGTCGTGGGAGGGACTACTACGAGCATGCCTCTTGGCGGGGAACTTGGGCAAGCGATGGTGGTGCTCTAATGAACCAGTGTTTGCACAATATAGACTTGCTGCGTTGGATGATGGGCGATGGAATTGAAGAAGTCTTTGCTTATACTGCGCGCCTGAAACATGATTACATAGAAGCGGAAGATTTAGGCCTCGCTCTCGTGAAATTTTCCAACGGTGCTTATGGTATAATTGAGGGAACAACCAACGTGTATCCTAAGAATCTGGAGGAGACTCTTTATGTGTTTGGCGAAAACGGAACTGTCAAGGTGGGCGGGAAGTCTGTGAATGTCATCGAAGAATGGAGTTTCGCGGATAATATAGATGATCCGGAAGAAATCAAAGCAAGGTATCACGAAAACCCACCTAATGTTTACGGTTTTGGCCACACACCTTTGTATGCGGATGTCGTCTCTGCCATACGTGAGGGACGTAATCCACTAGTGGATGGAGAGGCGGGGAAAAGGGCCGTTGAACTCGTGCTGGCTATTTATAAGTCTGCTTTAGAAGGCAAGCCTGTTCGCCTTCCCCTTGAGAGTTTTTCCACGTTAGAAATGACAGAGCATTTTGGATGAGAGGAAAGCCGATGGAGTACTTTGTGCACAAGAGCTCTTACGTTGACGAGAATGTAAAAATAGGTAAAGGAACGAAGATTTGGCATTTCTGTCATATCCAATCAGGTGCTCGGATTGGTGAGTACTGTTCTTTCGGACAGAATGTGAACGTGGGAAACAATGTAAAGATAGGAAACTACGTCAGGGTACAGAATAACGTCTCCATTTATGAGGGGGGTGCGGACGAAATCCTGGACTTAATCATCAGGAGGTCGTCTATGTATTCCTACGAAGAGAGAATGAAAGCGATAGAACTGTACATCAAGTACGATCGGAGCATTGCAGATACCATTAGAGAACTGGGATATCCCAGCCGGGGTGCACTTGCTCGCTGGTACAAAGAGTACCAAAAGAATGGCTGCCTTCGCCGCAGCTATGAGAGAAAAAATCACAAGTACAGTCTTGAAGAGAAAAAGGCCGCAGTAGACTACTATCTTGAACACGGCCGAAGCCTCAGGCGAACCATCAGAGCGATGGGATATCCTTCTGTAGCAGCGTTGACCAAGTGGATTGATGCGCTGGCCCCTGGAGAAAGAAAGGTTCACGTCACGGCCGGTACTATGATACAATTCTCTGAAGAACAGAAACGAGAGGCCGTAATCGCATTTTGTACAAGGACTGGCTCTGCAGAAAGGAT
>FIZM01000120.1:623-949 GCA_900019985.1 uncultured Clostridia bacterium | reverse complement strand
AGAGAGTGATGTAGGAATGGGCCAGACGCCACCCACAGAGCTGCCCAGTGATAGGGATGGGCTTGCGGCGGAACTAGAGTCATTGAAGAGACAGAAATATGCTCTGCAGATGGAGATAGACATTCTCAACAAGGCGGCTGAAGAACTAAAAAAAGGCCTGGGCATCGGTCACAAAGAAATGACCAACAGAGAGAAGACCATCGTGATCGATGCCCTAAGGGATAGGTACCCGCTGAACGCTTTGCTCTTGGCAACTGCCATGGCAAAAAGCAGTTACTTCTACCAAAAGCAGGCTCTTCAGCGGGCCGACAAGTATTCCGCTCTGC
>FIZM01000120.1:0-613 GCA_900019985.1 uncultured Clostridia bacterium | reverse complement strand
GGGGAGGAAAAAGCGTAAGTATAGTTCCTATTTGGGCGAGATAAGTCCAGCTGTACCCAATGTCCTCGAACGAGATTTCCATGCAGAACAGCCCAATCAGAAATGGGTAACGGATCTTTGCGAGTTCCAGATACCCGCAGGCAAGGTCTACTTGTCACCCCTTGTTGACTGCTTTGATGGTATGGCGGTGAGCTGGACGATAGGCACCAGCCCGAATGCGGAGCTTGTTAACACCATGCTTGATGGTGGCATAGCGTGTCTACGCCCCGAGGAGCACCCTATCGTACATACGGATCGCGGCTGTCACTATCGTTGGCCAGGCTGGATCTCTCGAATGGAAGCTGCCGACTTAACCCGTTCGATGTCAAAGAAGGGATGTTCTCCGGACAACGCTGCTTGCGAAGGATTTTTCGGGATCGTCAAGAGCGAGATGTTCTACACCAGATCTTGGGACGGAGTATCGGTTGAGGAGTTTGTCACCGAGCTTGATTCCTACATCCGCTGGTCCAATGTAGAACGAATCAAGCTGTCATTGGGGGGAAAAAGCCCAATCGCCTACCGCGAAAGCCTTGGATTGTTGGAATAGTCAAGTCCAAAAAAACGTCCGCACCCC
>FIZM01000119.1 GCA_900019985.1 uncultured Clostridia bacterium | reverse complement strand
AGGGAGGTATGCTGACACCGATGTGTGAAGCAAGAGGTATTTTGGTCTTGACGCCTGTAGAATCAAAGAGATTGATATCTAAGGCAGTGGCAAAGCTTCCTGAGGTGAAGAAGGCTCTCGAGAAAGGGAAGATAGTTGTTGGAGTGGGCAGCACTAACGCCTTTGTGGCTGAGGAGTTGCTTGGCCGCGAGATCCCACGCGAGAAGTTCCTTGCAGGGTATGTTTCAGATGGGAAACTTAGGTCAATGCCTAGAGACGAGCGAATGAATCCTGTTGTACTGATAGACGGACAGGTAGTAGACATATCCCCCGGTGCTGTGCTGAAGGACTTCGAAAGCGATGATGTCTTCATCAAAGGTGCAAACGCCGTAGACCATCTGGGGAATGCCGGGGTTTTCGTTGCACATGAATTCTCGGGAACGATCGGAGAAGCGCTTCCCAGGCTAGTTGCTGTAGGTGCACATCTCATTGTCCCTGTGGGCCTGGAAAAACTGATTCCGGATGTTATGGAAGCTGTCAGAAAGTGCGGTCAGAAGAGGCTGGATTATGCTATGGGACATCCCATCGGCATTATGCCACTTGTCAACGGAAAAGTAATAACTGAGATTCAAGCTCTACGCGTGCTGTTTAACGTGACTGCCACTCATGTGGGTTCAGGTGGGATATTTGGATCTGAAGGAGCGGTGAGTATCGTAATTGAGGGTTCCGACCAGGAAGTTGCAGACGCTATGGAGTTTATCAACAGTTTAAGAGCGGCAAGAGGCACACCTTAACCCGCTGATGCTGACTCATAGGAATCACCTTGATTCTGGACCTGATAGAATAACCACTCCGTGAAAAACGCTGAAAGAGAGTTTTAGTCTACCTGGAAATAATCAAGGATTCTTCAGAAGGGTGGATTTAGGTATATGCTTGGCACGCTTGAGGCCTTATTCCTCCTGGCAATGGTAGGGTACGTTCTGGGTAGTATCAAGATAAAAGGTGTCCACCTAGGGACATCAGGGGTTCTTCTGGCAGCGCTTTACTTCGGACATCTTGGTTATCAGATCCCGTCTGTCGTTCGCGATTTGGGTCTTGCGCTTTTTGTTGGAGCAGTGGGACTTACTGCAGGGCCCAGGTTCTTTAGAAATCTCAAGCAAAACGCAATGTCCTACGGCGCCCTCGCCCTGGTTATTATAGGTTCCAGCGCTATTACTGTGGCTTTGTTGTCGAAAACGTTCTCGTTACCGGGAGCTCTGGCAGCAGGAATCTATACAGGGGCACTAACTACGACGCCGGGACTTGCCGCTGCGCTTGAGGTGGCAAAAGATAATGCGGTATCCATAGGATATGGAATAGCATATCCCTTCGGCGTAGTCGGTGTTGTCCTCTTTGTTCAGGTTCTTCCCCGTCTTCTTGGCAGAGATATTCGTGTTGAGATGCAAAAACTGGCTGATTCAGTGCATTTGCCGGAACAAACGGACCTTATGGTAAAGGATTTCGTCATATCTCAGGGAGCTGTATGCCGTAAGACTCTGGCAGAGCTTAGTATTGCTTCAGTTACCGGAGCCGTTATTTCCCGGGTTCGCAAAGGAAACCAGGTCTTTCCCGGGTTTAACAATATCGTGCTGCTGGAAGGAGATGTGGTGCGAGCCGTCGGTACTGAAGAAGCGCTTAAGAAACTTGAAGAAATGGTAGGGCCTGAAACTTCAGCGCCAATGACTCAACCCGGTTTGGAGGTAAGAGACCTCGTTTTGGAGTCTCCTGCACTGGTGGGAGAGACGCCAATGAGCCTATCCCTCCATCAGAAGTACGGAGTCATGCTTACGAGGATAAGGAGAGCGGGGATAGAGTTCGTTCCCACGGCTCAGACTGCATTTCAACACAAGGATGTAATACGTGCGGTCGGCCCCTCGTTTGGGCTGGA
>FIZM01000118.1 GCA_900019985.1 uncultured Clostridia bacterium | reverse complement strand
TCAATGCTTACGCCGTCCACCGCCTTGACGACGCGGTTTTTTGCACCGGCAAGGTAGCGGGCAAGCAGGCTTTCTTCAATCACGAAGTGCTTTTTGAGATTATCTGTGGCGACAAGGGGTTTCTGCATCGTGTTGAACCTCCCATCAAGTGGAGTTCTCCCCATTCATAGTGAGTGTGTAGTTACTCTTCCAAAACATTATAACACTCAGGATCAATGGAAAAACATGGGATAAACTGGACAAAAAACGTAATCATCCTGGGGAAAGAGGGAATGTCTACCGGAAGTGTGCAAAAAACTTCTATTGACACATGTAAGTTCCAGCGTTAATATAAATAATGCAACAGTAGTATAGCGTGACGTGCATGAATAACAGGTCATATGCGCTGTTGATGCTGCGATTCACCTTAAGGGACACTTAAGGGACAAACGCAGCCGCTGAATCTTCCGTAAGGAAGAGCGGGGGAACCGAAGTCCCAGTAAGGGGGCGAATCCTGCCGGTAAGGCAGGTAGGGCTAGCTCCTTCGGCCCGAGTCCGTCAGCTAACCTCGTAAGCGTTGAGAGGGGGGCGCCAACTTTTACCCAAGGAGGCCCCTTGGGTAATTTAGTTTTGCGATCGCTTTTTCTCCCTGGTGATCGCTACAATCCCCCACCTTACGCTACAAGGCGGACATTATCGGAACACGTTTTAGAATGACGGCCTTCTTGGAGCGGGTCTTGCCGGGCTTCCGAATTATTCGCTCTCTGACGGGATGCCCTGAAGCATTCTGTAATGATTCATGGATCTCCGTATCCAAATGCTAATGGACGTTCGTATTAGGAGGGCAACGTGAAGCGTTCAAACCGGAGCTTATTAGGCTTTCGCACAAGTCATCAACAAGAGATGCCATGGGATGGTTCAGTTGACAGCTTGCACAAGCTGATCACACGGAACGGGCGTATCAGACATTCACACATGGCCTTCATAAGAGAGCTCTCCATGCGATGTCCGCATGAAAGACTCGAGGATCTGTGAGATAACTTAGGGTAAGGAGGCTGATGACATGGGATCTAGGAGAGGTTATGCCGTATTGAGGCGTTTTGCAGCCCTGGCTGTCGTGTGCGTTTTCCTGGTTTCTGCAGGGGTTGCAATTGATCACTCTGTCCAGGCGGCAGGGAAGACCCTTTCCTTAATAATCGATGCTCAAGCTGATCGCGCTGATGAGGCAGAAATAATCGCTGCATATCTGCGTGAAATCGGAGTAGAGGCCGAAGTCCGCATATGGGAGTGGAGTGCTCTAAGAGAGCGTGCTCTTGAAGGTGAACGGCAGATATGGCTCAGCGACTGGGGTAGCGCATACTTTGATCCCTTTGACCTCGTAATACCTAAACTTGCCACAGCAGACAGAGGCAACTATTCAGGGTACAGCAATCCTGAACTGGATGAGCTCCTTACGCTGGTTCAGATGACTGCAGACCAGGAGCAGCGCAAGGAGGCCTATTTCAAGGCTCAGAGGATTATCTATGATGATGCGCCGTGGATTTTCGGGTACATGTTGAAAGAAACCGAAGCTGCGAGAGTCGAGATCACAGACTGGCAGCCTTCAATGGATTCCAGAATAAATCTTCATGATGTTGGCATTACTCGGGGCGATACTATCGTTGTAGGAATGAGGGCAGACAAGATCTTAACACTGGATCCCGGTGCGTATCGAGACAGAGACACGGAAACCGTTATTCGCAACATATTTGACGGGCTTGTAACTCGGACCTGGGACGGTGAGGTGGTTCCTGAAATAGCTGAGTCATGGACTGTTCCATCTGGCGACGTCTATATCTTCAAGATCCGCGAAGGCGTGAAGTTCCATAACGGTGAACCGCTTGATGCAGATGATGTAGTGTTTACGTTTCGGCGGATCCTCGAAGATGGAGCGATTGCAGGGCAATCATCACCGCGTAAGGGGCTCCTCGGCCCGCTGGAGAAGGTAGAAAAGGTTGACCAATATACGGTCAAGTTCACCCTTGCCAACCCGTTCCCGATATTCCCGCAAGCGCTGGTGCATTTCCAGATTGTACCCAAGGACTATATCGAAGAAGTCGGGGATCTTGAGTTTGCGGCGAAACCGGTTGGCGCAGGCCCTTTCAAGTTTAAGGAAGGACGGCTTGACGATCAAATAGTGTTGGAAAGGTTCGACGAATACTACGGTGGTTCGCCGGAGATCCCTCCGGTAGGGGCCGCACCTGCAAGACAGGTGATCTTCCGGATGATGCCTGAGCCGACAGTGCGTGTGGCTGCTTTGAAAGCAGGCGAAGTCCACATTATCCAGCAAGTTCCGCCGGATCTTGCAAGTGCCCTTGCTGCAGACAGAAATATTCAGGTAAAGAATGTAGACGGAACGCGTGTATATATCGTAGAAATGAACTGCCGGAAGCCTCCTTTTGACGATGTCAGGGTGCGGCGCGCACTGAATTACGCGGTGGACTGGGATGCAATCCTTACGTCTATCTACGGCGGGAACGGTATCAGATTGGCATCTGCGTTCTTGCCCAGCGGGTTCGGATTTGATCCAAGCCTTGAGCCTTATCCGTATGATCCTGAACAGGCTAAGGCCCTATTGCGCGAAGCAGGCTATTCTGTGAGGTAACTGAGACATCTTACGAATGTAGGAGGTTGGAATGACCCGAACACAGGTACAGATACTAGAACGCATAATCGCTGCAATCCCCATAATGCTTGGTGTTGTAATATGCGCATTTCTTTTCATGCGAATGATCCCAGGGGATCCTGTAGACATCATGATGGGCGAAGCAGGCGGAGTGACTCTTGAGGAGATCGAGTCTCTGAGAGCCGAGTTTGACCTGGATAAACCCATTCATGTGCAGCTCACAAGGTATCTGGGAAGGCTTGTTCGAGGCGATATGGGGTACTCGATTCAGAGATCCCGTCCTGTGAGAGAGATTATTTTCGAAGCCATCCCAGCCACTATTGAGCTGGCAATGTTTGCGCTGCTTTTCGCCCTTGTAGTAGGTATTCCCCTGGGAATCGCCTCTGCGAGGCACCAGAACTCGGTCATTGATCGTGTCGGAATGACCGCATCGTTCCTGGGGATATCCATGCCCGCTTTCTGGCTGGGCATAATCGGGATTATCGTGTTCTCTTTAAGGCTCGGCTGGTTTCCGACATCAGGCAGGATTACCTATGGAATGGAGCCGGCTGCTGTAACCGGGCTTTTGACGCTTGACGCTTTGATTGCCGGGGATATTCAGGCGCTGAAAGATGCGTTGAGGCATCTAGCACTTCCCACCATCACTTTGGGAGCGGGTGTGGCAGCTATCGTTGCCAGAGTTACGAGATCCAGCATGCTTGAAGCGTTAAAGACCGACTACGTCCTGTTCGCCAAGGCTAAAGGTGTGCCCGAGTTTGTCATTGTAGTAAAGCATGCGTTGCGAAATGCGCTCATTCCAACGGTGACAGTCGTCGGGCTCCAGGTGGGGACGCTGCTTGGAGGAAACATGATTGTAGAGACCATCTTCGGATGGCCCGGCCTGGGACGCGTGGTCGTAGATGCGATATTTGCCAGGGATTATCCGGTGGTTCAAGCGGCGGTTATGATTTACGCCATGACATTCGTTTTGATGAATCTTACCACGGATATTATTTACACTTATCTCAATCCAAAGCTAACCCTGTAGGGTAGGGGGTGCACGGGGAGAGATTACTGAAAAAACACAGGACAGAGGTCCATTAGTCTAAGCAGTCTAAGCGGGCCAAGCAGGCTTTGAACGGCCGGAGATGATGCTAAACGGAGTCAGTAAGACACTTAGCAAGACATAGTCGTGTGAATCGAAAGGTTACATTTTAGCGAAAGGAGGGTGCCTATAACATGTCAGTAAACATTGAACGCGCTGAAGACATCAAGACACACGCCTGGGGGTCTGAAGCTTATCCTCTTGAAAGGCCTTTTGTCAGGACATACAGGCGTCCGTGGTCTAGGCTTCAAAGCATATGGGACGTACTACTGAAACTGAAGAGCCATCGCGGTGCGGTCGTAGGAGGGATTGTGGTCCTGATCTACGTCGTTTGCGCGGTGTTGGCACCTTACATAGCACCGTACAGCCCGGACCAAGTCGCTCTTACCAAGAGATTCGTGGCTCCGTCTTTGGCGGGTGCGCATCCTCTTGGTACTGACCAGCTTGGAAGGGATATACTCACAAGGATCATGTACGGTGCCCGTGTCTCGATTCTTGTAGGAGTATTGACGATAGCGATTTCTATGGCGATAGGTGTAGGGTTAGGGCTAATAGCAGGATATTTCCGAGGTGCGTTTGACAAGATTATGTCAAGGTTTACCGATCTTCTGCTGGCCTTCCCATACCTGATATTTGTCATAGGGATGATGTCGGTGTTAGGCCCTGGATTCTGGAATCTCATCTTTGCACTTTGCTTTAAAGGTTGGGTGGAGTTTTACAGGCTGACCAGGGCTGAGGTGATGTCGCAGAAGACATGTGAATATGTAGAGGCAGCCCGTTCGCTAGGTAGATCTGACTGGGCTATCATGGTTTCCGAGATCCTTCCCAACATAATCCATTCCATCTTGGTGCTGGGGACACTGCGCATGGGGAACATGATAGTCATGGAGTCGTCTTTGAGCTTCCTTGGTCTTGGTATCCCGCCTAGGATCCCTGCATGGGGCTCTATGGTGTCAGATGGGCGTCGCTACATGCTGAATGCCTGGTGGGTGGCGACTCTGCCAGGGCTTGCCCTTGT
>FIZM01000117.1:2601-5936 GCA_900019985.1 uncultured Clostridia bacterium | reverse complement strand
GATATATCATTTTGAGACTCAGGTTCAAAAGGGCTGTTATCTACAATATTAAGAGAGTTTTGATCAACGTAGGAATTGAAAGCAGATTTGTCTTTGCTTTTTGGTGTGAAATCCAGCAGGGCTTCCTCTTTATGCTCCACCTCACCGCGTTTGTTTAGAATCTCAATCCTCAACACCGCAGACCGCGGAGCCCATCCCTTGTTTGCTTCCGCTATAGCAACTGCCTTTTGCCACAAGGGGTCTTTTTCGGCGCCCTTTGCCAAATTACATGAGGAGAAGACAGATAAACCGGTAACGCATATTATCAAAACGACAGTATACAACCGAAAACAATAGGAAAGAGACATTCAAGAGGCAGCCCCCAGTAAATGGTAATATATGCATATTATACATATATTACCATATGGGGGTCAATGCCTCTTCTTTCGTGCTAGCACTCAGTATATCCACAAGCCATGCATTTGAGACAACCTTCAACATGGATCAGATTCCACGTACCGCATGCCGGGCATAGGCTGAATAATTTAGCTGTCGGGCCGGCGTCTTCAAACCCGGACATATCGTCCGAACTGCCTTGGGCGTTTTCGTCGCCTCGCAGCTCGTCAAGGTATCCTGCGAGGAACTGGCCTATAGCATCAGGAACAGACCGGACTCTGCTGGGCCCGAACCCGATACTCCTGGAACCGCCTATCCCGGTCAATTGGGCAGCAATCTCATCGGGGTCAACACCGCATCTTAGGGAAATTGATACCAGCCTTGCAATTGCCTCTGTAAATGCGCTGACATCACTTCCTGCCTTACCGATCTGTGCAAAGAGCTCAATGGGATGACGGTCCACTGTATTCAGTGTAAGGAAGAGCTTGCCGAGGGGGGTTGCCCGTACATCAGTAAACCCAACCAGCCTCGACGGCCTGTCTATAGGACGAATCTTGCCCCATACCCCATTTATGCGTTGCTGCACTCCACTTAAGGCTAATTCCGATCGGACACCGTCTGTGTCAGCAGCAGCAGAAGCCTCCGTACCTACAGTCAATACTTGTTCGTCACGGCTGCCGTCCCGATACACAGTAACACCTTTGCATCCGAGAGTATAGGCAAGAAGGAAAACCTCCTCCACATCGTCAGGTGTTGCTTCTCTCGGGAAATTCACAGTCTTGGAAACTGCGTTGTCAGTATACTTCTGAAATGCTGCTTGCATCCGGATATGCCATTCCGGCTCTATTTCATGGGCTGTGACAAATATCCTCTTAACTTCCTCAGGCACGCCTTCAACATCAACAAGAGAGCCTTTCCTTGCTACCTCGTCCATGAGCTCGTCTGAATAGAACCCCATCTCCTTTGCAAGGGATTCAAACACCGGGTTGACTTCGCGAAGGGTAGTCCCGTCCAGAATATGCCTGGTGAATGCAAGGCTGAAAGCAGGCTCTATCCCGGAAGATGCACCTGCTATGATGCTTATTGTTCCGGTAGGCGCGATTGTTGTTGTAGTTGCATTTCTGACCCTGAGGCCTTCCTCTTCCCTCCTGCTTCCCTTCCAGTTAGGAAACACTCCTCTGCTCTTGGCCAGCTCCTTAGATGCCTCCCTGCTAACCGCTTGGATGAATTCCATTACATCACCGGCAAGATTGACGGCTTCCTCTGAGTCATATGCAATACCCAGCTGCATCAGGAGATCTGCCCATCCCATCAGGCCCAGGCCTATCTTACGATTCGCTTTATGCATGTCCTGGATTTCGGGCAACGGATACTTGCTGGCATCAATCATATTGTCGAGGAAGTGGACTGCCGTGTAGATGGACTCACGCAGGCTTTCCCAGTTAATCTTCGGTGTACCGTCAACTCTTGTAACAAACCTGCCGACATTGAGAGAGCCCAGATTACACGCCTCGTATGGCAGGAGCATCTGCTCGCCGCAGGGGTTTGTAGCTTCGTACAAACCTATATTGGGAGTGGGGTTGAACTCATTAAGACGATCAATAAAAATAATACCGGGCTCCCCTGTTTTCCATGCCGACTCTACTATGAGGTCAAAAACATCTCTTGCCCGAAGCTTTCCGGCAATCTCCCCGGTCCTGGGATTTGTCAGTTCGTATTCACCGTCGTCTTTCAGGGCAGTCATAAACGCCTCAGTGACTGCTACTGAAATATTGAAGTTAGTCAGCTGCCTCGTATCGTTCTTCACAGTAATAAACTCAAGAATATCCGGATGATCGACGCGAAGTATTCCCATATTGGCACCGCGCCTGACTCCGCCCTGCTTAATCGCTTCTGTAGCCGCATTAAACACCTTCATAAAAGAGACAGGGCCTGAAGCAACACCACCTGTAGTCCTGACAACATCATTCTTCGGACGCAGCCGGCTGAATGAAAAACCTGTGCCTCCCCCGGATTTATGTATCAATGCCGCGTTCTTTAAGGTTTCAAAGATGCTTACCATGGAGTCGTCAATCGGCAAAACAAAACATGCAGAAAGCTGCTGAAGCTCTCTCCCGGCATTGCTCAGGGCTGGTGAGTTCGGTAAGAATTTTCGTTCTACCATGAGGTTATAGAAACTTACTGCAGTCCGGACGAGTCTGGGCATACGCTGGGCTATTGACGCATGGAGATCCTCCCAGGTCCCCTCCACTTGACCTCTGGATGATAAATCTTCAAAAGCATGCTTCAATGTGGTCCAATCCCATGATGAAAGCTCCAGGGCAGGAAGAGAAGCTTCTTCTTCGGAGGAAGATGAATCGTGCGGCACTTCCGATCCCGGCTCATGTCCGTTATCATACGCAGGATCATATAGCACGTCTATAACGGCTATATTCTTTGCCACCCTCCACAGCATCTCTTTGGGAGTCTCAATAATCTCTCCTGACTCGTCCCTACTTAAGTAACGGTTTTCAAGGACCGTCACAGCACTGGGGGATAACTCTGGCTCAGGCAAGGATAATTCTGATTTCACACGGAATTCCTCCTATGAATAATCAAGTCTGCTACTTTGATAATTATTATGAAGATTTTAGTGTGGCTTGTTGGTAACAAAATGCTTGTTCTCAGATTTAGATTCCCCGCCGGGCATGGATCTCCTTCTCGAATTTGTGCGGCAAGATTCAAAATCCATCTACACCATTCGACAAGCTATTCTCATGTATGACAGCGGATCTTGCCGCGCCTTGTATAGCGAACCTTGCTGCGCCTCGCAGAGCGAACCTTGGTGTTTCTTGTACGCGAATCTTACTGTCTCTTGTATAGCGGGCCCTGCTATCTCTTGTACGCAGATCTTACTGCGCCTCGCCCAGTGAACCTTTCTGTCGCCTGTATAGCGAGCCTTGCTGTTTCCTGTATAGCGA
>FIZM01000117.1:0-2582 GCA_900019985.1 uncultured Clostridia bacterium | reverse complement strand
CCTGTATAGCGAGCCTTGCTGTTTCCTGTATAGCGAACCTTTCTGTCTCTTGTACGGCGGACCTTGCTGTGTCTTGTACAGCGAACCGTACTGTCTCTTGCACAGCGGGTGTTGCCATGTCGTGTTGCGAGTATACTAAAACTGCGGTAGCTAGCGGATTTCGATGCGCTCCCAATTGCCCTTAGAGAAATATATCCGCCCGACAATGGCACGGACTACCCATTCAATGCATATCCCAACCCATACCGCAGCAAGAGAGAGACGAAGGACATATACGATGAACGCAATCACAGGTATGCGCACAACCCATGTTCCGATGGCAGTCATTTTCAGGGCGGATCTTGTATCACCTGCACCTCTCAGCGAACCGCGGAAAGTATCAGCAATACCGATGAAGACCTGTTCCAAGCCGGCTATTCTCAAGCAGGTTGCAGCCAGCAGCATAACCTCAGTCTCAGCAGTAAAGAACGACACGATAATATGGGGAACCGCAAAGAAAAGAACAGCGAAACCGCCCATTGTCATAACAGCATACCTGATAGCCCTGTACGTAACCAGTCTGGCTCGGTCAGCCTTTTTCGCACCAAGGTTCTGTCCTACAAGGACCCCGGATGCGGTGGCAAAACCTAAGCCGGGCATAAAGGAAAGGGATTCTGCAGCGATCGTCACTTGATGAGCTGCGAAAGCTACTGTACCGAGGGATGCAATCATGAATGATGAGAGTATCCTCGCTGTGCTCGTCAGTGTTTCTTCGAGAGCAGCGGGGATGCTCAGTGTCACCAGGGTCTTAACTGTATTCATGTCAATCGCAAAAAGCTTTCGGATCTTCATGGAAAGCATTGATCTTCCCTGGAATAAGGCAACTAATGTAAGAATTCCTCCTACCACGTTTGCAAACAGCGTGGCAATAGCTGCACCGGTCACACCCAGCCTGGGAAATCCAAGAACACCGAAGATAAGGACATAGTCACCGATTGCATTGATCGTGTTGGTGACAAAAGACACAAACATCGGAGTGCGGGTATCCCCTGCACCTCTTAGGATGCCTGCACCGACCTTCGTTAAAACGAGCATCACAGAGCCTGCTCCGACAATACGAAGGTATCCGATACCCATGGCGCTTACTTCGTCTTCAAATCCACCGAGGCGAAACACAAGAGGAGCAGAAAGGTGCGTACCAACGGTAAATATAATGCCTAAGAGAATCGAAATGAGCAATGCCTGCCCCGCAGCGTGAGCTGCTCTGCCGGTATCTCCTGCACCGACTGATCTGGCCACAACAGCCATAGCACCTACAGCAACCGCAGAAAACACCCAGACGAGGTTCCAGTAGACACTCCCTGACAGGCCTACCGCACTGAGGGCCTGAGCTCCCAAATGTCCCACCATAGCGGTGTCTACAACCCAAATGAAGGTATGGAGGATATTCTCAACAATTGCAGGCCACGCAAGCTTCAATACTTCCCTGTCTAACTCAGGATCGGAAAATTCCCTGGCATATACTGTGTTAATATCGGACATAGTTTCTTCATCTCCTAAGTTGGACGCATCCCCTACTTTAACAAAAACCTTCATCTGCCGCAAGATACAGAGTCCGGTCTTCGTGTCCCTGTCATACTGCTTTGCCATTGCGACACCGCAGGACGACGCCCCATTTATTATCGTCGATCTTTTCGGTGTTCGCTAGTAGGGTACCGCAGCCTCACCACAGTCCAGTGTCCGCCACTAGGGTACCACAGTCCACAGCCCGGTCTCCTCTAGTAGGGTACCAGAACCGGTGTCATCTAGTAGAGTACCACAGCCCTGTGTCCGCCAGCAGGGTACCACAGTCCACAGCCCGGTCTCCTCTAGTAGGGTACGTGAGCTCGTTGTCCTCTAGTAGAGCACCATAGTTCGGTGTCCTGTAGTAGAGTACCACAGCCCAGTGCCCTCTAGTAGAGTACCACAGCCCAGTGTCCTGTAGTAGGGTACCAGAGCCCAGTGTCCTGTAGTAGGCTATCACAGCCCGATAGCTACAAAAAGCGGCAGAAATCTAACTACATTTCCTCATCCAACCACACTTCCTTACATCGCCGGCCGGATTTGGGCCACCTCTTGAGATTTTTTCGGGCACATGCTCATAAGTGGTCTGTTTTCAACCACCTTTCCTCAAAGAGGTGCTTCAATTTCGACCACACTTTCCGATTTTTTCGAGCAAATGTTCATAAATGGGAGATTTTGAACCACCAAAACCGGCTCAGGTGGTAGAGATTCGACCACATTTTCAGGTTGTAGGCGGGTTTTGGGAGCTTTTTCGGGCTTAGGTGGTAGATTCTCTACCACATTTTCTAAGAACGTGGCAGTTTTTCGCCCACCTTTTCAGAAAATGTGGGCGAGTTTCGACCACCAAACCGTGATCCGTGATTTGTAAGATTATGGGAGGTGCGGTGGTCGATATTCTACCACCTTAACGCCTGATCATGGTAGAAAACCTTCCACCTTTAGGCCTCCTGGTGGGCGAAACTCTACCATTTTAGAGCTTACGCTCAAAACTGTGGTCGAAAAGCTGCCACCAAAAGGCGTTAAGGTGGTTGGTTTTCGAC